>CANQJQ010000120.1 GCA_947624265.1 Candidatus Gastranaerophilales bacterium | reverse complement strand
TTTTTATCTTTTAAACTAAAGTATATTGTTTGGTGTTTATTATCGTTAATTTGTTTAATTAATTCGTTGTCGTGGGCAATTAATATCCCATTTTGTTTGAGGTGAGAAGTTATCTCAAACTTGGCTTTGGCAATATTAAGCAAAGAACCCAGCCTGCCAATATGAGCGCTTCCCGTATTAACGATTAGGGCAATATCAGGCTGAGCATACTTAGACAAAAGTTCTATCTCGCCAAACCCGCGCATACCCATTTCAACAATCAAATATTTTGTATCTTCTTCAAGCGACGAAAGTGTTTGGCACAAACCAATCTCGTTATTGTGGTTTAGAATTGATTTTACCGTATTACCCGCATTTTTAAACACGCTGTACAACATCTCTTTAACTGTTGTTTTGCCGCTGCTTCCCGTAACTGCTATTGTATAAGGATTAATTTTGCTTTTGTAATAATTAGCCAGTTTTAAATATGCCTCAAGTGTGTTTTTTACGTATAAAATAACTTCTGCTTTATCAAAAACTTTGTTTTTATCGGTGGTAAAGTACCCTATTGCACCTTTTTCAAGCGCATTTTGAATAAAATCTTCTCCGTTAAAGTTTTCGCCTTTAAGCGGAATGTAAATTTGCGAAGGTTCTATAGTTCTTGTGTCCGTCGAAAACCCGATTAAAGTATCTTTGTCAAACTGTTTAATTACTTCTGCTTCTGATGCTTTTATTATCTCACTCAGATTAAGTTTCATTTTATCCCCAATTCTTAAATAATTTTATCATAAACCAAGCCGTTTGTTTAAAATTATTATAAGTTTTTATAATTCAAAAAACTGTTTAATTTAAGTATGTTATTTTATATTATCTTTTAGATATATAAATAAGTATTAACGTATAATTATTTACAAAATTTTACAAAGGGTCTGAACTTTAATATCTACATTGAATTACATTATATTGTATTATAAAATTACATCGTTATTTTTTATTATGGGGTTGAAAAGTTTATAAACAGGTTTATAATAAAACTATACAAATTTGAATTTAAAGTTGTATAAAAGATTTTGGTAGATTATAAATGAAAAACTGACTTATACAAAAGAAAATAGGACATACATTATTATGCATAAGTCAAGAAAGGGATTTTAAATATGGGTACTTGGAACGAAGCAGACCATCCGGCGGATTTTGCGCAGGCTGATTGAACGAAGTGAAAGAATGCCGAAGTGTCGCCGAAATAGTGAGCGAAAGTTTTATATAAATAAAACGTAGCGAACGACTTGAAGGCGTGAAGCAATAATCCAAGACAGAGATGACGAGGGGAAATTTACATTTAAAAACAGAGGAGCATCATCTAGTGGTTCAAACGGCAATTCTTTAAGCAGAGAAGATATCTTATATCCGACAATGAAAGATAAAGAGCCAAATTATGATGATATTTATAAAGGACTCGGGAATTATAATAACGAAAGTTTATCACGAAAAGATATATTAAATGAAAATGATGGCATATCTACGGGAGCTGCTGCATCTATTGTAACTGACGAGATAGCAGGAGTTAAGAAAGGTAATTCCATGTCTATAGAAGATGCGATTAAAGGAACAAACCCAAATTATGATGCTTTTGGAAATAATACATACAAGGTAAACTGTCAAGCTTGTGTTGCGGTAGCAGAAGCAAGAATCAGAGGTTATGATTTAGAAGTAAATATTGGCTTAGATAGTGATATAAAAAGAGAGTTGTGAAAAAGACCCAATATTGCATTTATTGACCCAAAAACAGGAAAAACTCCTGAATTTACTGAAAGTAAAGCAAAAAATGAATTGGATTGTATAAATTGGCTTGATAATACTGTAGGTCAGGGAGAAAGATATATTTTTGCTTTTCAATTTAAGGGTAAAAATTATGATGGTAATTTTACATCTCATATAATAACAGTAACCAAAGATAAAAATAATCAATTAAAATTTTATGACCCGCAAACAGCAAAAACTCGTAATCCCGAGTTCCTAAGCAAAATTCAATATAAATTTGATTGGAAAGAAGAACCATTTCCGCCTAAAATTTTACGAGTTGATGACAAAAAATTAAATTTAAAAGTAATGAATCAAATATCTAAACGAACAACAAGAAAAAATAATTAAAATTCAAAAACTTGTTTTCTAAATTTACGTTTTTCATACCATCTGGCAAATCGAAGTTTATTTTTGTAATCATAAATAAACTCTGCTTTGCCATTTTTATCGCACACATATACACCGCCGTTATTTTTAAAAAGATCATAACTCCAAAAGTAACTTTTTATTACCCCAAAGCAGTCATTTTCATAAGCAAATTTTTTAACATAGTCAGGGCTGTCAGATGCATCTATTCTGTCTAAAACGTAATATTTATAAGCTTCATCTCCACTCATTTCTTCAAGTTCGGCTAAAGCTTTATTGGTAAATAAAAGGAAGCAATTTAATATAAAAACTAAAATTATAGATAAATTAATAATAAGCTTTTTCATAAGATAATTATAATAATTTATAAGCTCATAGACAACAGTAAAAAATTATAAGTTAACGCCGATTGAAAAAAATTATTAAAGTGCTACTCTTAAACA
>CANQJQ010000119.1 GCA_947624265.1 Candidatus Gastranaerophilales bacterium | reverse complement strand
AACGGAGGAAAACTCTTTATATCTGAAATTGAAGCATTTCCGAATAATCTTGTTAAACTCGGAAGTGAGATGTTATCAGCTAAACTCGGTGAAAGCGTAGTTGTGCTTGCTTCTGTTGACAAAGATAAGATAACTTTTGTTGTTAAAGTATCAGACAGCTTTATCAAAAAAGGTATAAATGCAGGTCAGATTGTAAATACTCTGGCTCAAGCAACGGGAGGAAAAGGCGGAGGACGTCCGAATTTTGCTCAAGGTGCAGGAAAAGACAAGACAAACCTTAGAACCGCTTTAGCTAACCTTGAAAAACAAATTAAACAATTATTTTAGATTTCTTAATATTATATAAAAAATTATCATTTTTTTAGTCCAAAACTCCTTTAAAAAATAAAGGAGTTAAAATATATGGTTCAAAATATACAATATTTAAACACAGAAAATAGCAATTATAATATTTCTAGAAAAAATGAAGTATTTAGGAATTTTACCGGTAAACTTGCAAAGAAACAAGATACTTTTGAAAAAAAGAAAATCGATAAATCAAACAACGGTAAATTTGATATATTAGAGGCGGGTAAAAACTTTATAAAAGGAGTTTTAAGTCCGTTAACGGCAGTAATAAAACACCCTGTAATTTCAATAGCTATGGTAGGTATAACAGCAGCATCCTGCACTCTTATCCCTGTATTGGCTCCGATATTAGGAATGGGTTTTGGGGCGTTAAGCGTATTCCAACTGGGAAAAGGCTGTGTTGAAGTAGTAAAAAATATTAAAAATAAAGAATATGATAATGCTGAAAAATCATTTAATACGGTTGGACAAGGAACTGTAGGAACCGTATTGAGTGCTTTAGGATTAAAACAAAGTGCAAAAGTTGCAAAAGAAGCCAAATTAATGAATGAATTAAAAGTAAATTCATTAAGTGCAGCACAGAAAGAAGCTATAGCTACAGAAGTAAATAACGGAAGCTATTTAAACGCATTAAAAGAAAATGTGTCATTATTTACGACAAAAACAGGATTAAAGGCGACACTAAGCCAATTTAAACCTTCAAATATGCTTCAAAGAGGTAAAGACGCATTCAAGTTAATATTTGGCAAAAAAGAAAGAGCTGATAAAGTAATAAGAAGAAAAACAGACTTCAAAAAAACAGCAGAAGGGAAAAGACGTGCAGCCTTATCAACGGAAGAAATTGAAGCAGAAGTAAATTCTTTGGCAAAAGAAGCTTTTGATGAATACGGAATACCTGAAGAACTTCGTCCAACTATAAAAGTTGTGAAAGAAAACGCTAAAAGAGGTGGTGGTTACCGAAACATAACTCACGAAATAACTATAAACGAAAACTCTTACAGAGAAGGTATGTTTGATTTACCTAATGTAATAAAGCATGAAGCAACCCACGCTAATGAAGCTATATTAAGACAAAGTCTGCCAATGGATAAAAAAGTACAGTTAGCAAAAGAATATTTAATTAATAAAATACAAAACGGAGAAAAAGAAAATATAATAACAGATGGCAATATTTTTGGAGCAAGCACGTCAAAACCTCCGAAATTAAATGCACAAATGAAATCTGATTTTATAAAATTAGCGCAGGATAAATTGTATACAGATGGAACTATATATACAGATGAACAATTAAGTGCAATGGTAAGACCTTTAGTTGAAGCTAACAGTGAATTTTCAAATGCTTATTCAAATGTAGATGATGCAGTAAGCGCAATGGCAAAATATGCAAAATCTCATAATCTTAGATATAATTTAGCTTTAAAAAATTCAACGGGATTTAATACTTCGAAAATAGACACATCTTTATTAAAACAATTAACTCCTGAAGAAACACAAGCAGCAATAAAATCTTATTTAGACTCCATTGAATGTATTGAAAGTAATGCGGCAGGTCAAGGCTTTTTAGGAATAGGTGGAGATTTCAATCAATACCAGTTCTGTACGGAAGAAGTACTTGCACAAACACAAGGTAATAATTTTGAAATAGCAAAACTTGAACAACAGTTAGAGGCATTAAAAAAACAACCTAAACGCAACTTCAAAGAAGAAGCAAGAATAATGGATTTAATAAAAGAAGCAAAATTGACTATAGAATATAAAACAAAGGGTTCAGAATATTATAAATTATACACAGAATCAATTAATCATCCCGAAAACAAAGAATTGGCAGCACATGTTACGAAATTAAAAAAAGAACTTGATGCAATACAAACGCGAATATTTAAAAATAATACTCCCGTAGCTACTGATATACTTGGAACTAATGTAAAAGTCCTATCAAACGATTATATAACAATTCCGTTTATCAAAGGACAAGAAACAGGAGCAAGTATAGTTATACCTGCTGCAACCACAACTGCTGCGGATATTTTAGCTGATAACATGAAAGAAAAAATAGATTAAATCATATTATTTTATTATACTTCCGCCCCATTCAACAAGGGTTAAGCCTTTTCTTTCGATTGGGTTAAGCGTTTGGGCGGAAGGCTTATCATGTCTTTTTGCTTTTGATATTATTATTTGAACTCTGTTTATACTCTCTGGTGTTGGCTCAACATAAAGAGGGTATAGGTTTTGCACTTCTTCATTTTGAAGAAAATATATCTTATATTTTTTCCAATTTTTATCAAGTG
>CANQJQ010000118.1 GCA_947624265.1 Candidatus Gastranaerophilales bacterium | reverse complement strand
TCTTTGGAAAACCCCATATCTCTGCCGAGTTCTTCAAGTGTTTTAGGCTTAGACCCGTCAATACCAAACCTGCCTATAATAATTTTACGTTCTTTTTCGTTTAATTCTTTAAGCATTATATTAATATATTTTTTAAGCAGAATATTTTGAGTATTATTTTCAGGTGATACATAATTATCATCGGAAATATAATCTTCAAGTGAAAGATTATCCGCAATAGGGGTATCAAGGCTCATCGGCTCAAGTTTTATGGTATTAAGAACAATGTTAACCTGCTTAACCGGCATTTTTAATTTTTCGGAAATTTCTTCAACGGAAGGATCTCTGCCGTTCAGATAATTGAATTCAAAAACAGCTTTTTTTACAAGTCTTATTTTATCAATCATATGAACGGGAACTCTAATCACTTTGGAGTTATTAGCAATAGCTCTTGCTATAGTTTGCCTTATCCACCATGTTGCATAGGTGGAAAACTTAAATCCTTTAGAATAATCAAACCTATTAGCGGCTTTTATTAAACCCAACGAGCCTTCCTGAACCAAATCCATAAATAAAACTCCCTGCCCCGTATATTTTTTTGCAATACTTACAACAAGCCTCAAGTTTGCCTGAACAAGTTTTTTCTTTGCAATTAGTGATTTTTGCTTATCTCCTTCAAGAATTATTTTCCCCAGCTCCTCTTCTTCTCTGCGTTTTAATAATTTAGTTTTACCGATATCTTTCAAATACATTTGTAAAATGTCATCTTTATAAACAACGTTATTAAAAGTGGAAACTTCTTCATCCCCTTCTTTATCTTCTTGCATATCATCATAATTATCTTCAAGACAAATTTCATCCAAGTATTGAATACCCATAGTTAACCCTCACTCTCAACTATAATCATCGACGCAAAATAAGATTGTGAGTTCCATTTTTAATACTAAAAAGCTCCCGAAAATCGGGAGCTTTCTTATTTATGCTATTTCTTCATTTGGTGCGGGTTTTAAGGGCTCAGGGGATTTATCTTCCGTTTTTGTCGGAAGTTTGATTAATTCCGCACCCGAATTTTCATTTTTCTTTTTTACCATATCTGCAGTTACGGTAAATTCTTTCACATCTTCTCTTGAAGGAAGCGCATACATAATATCCATCATAATTTCTTCTACAATAGACCTTAGTGCTCTTGCTCCCGTTTTACGTTTTATTGCTTCTGATGCAATTAAATCAACAGCTTCAGGTTCAAATTTTAACTCAACACCATCCATATCTAATAAACATTGATATTGCTTTAATAAAGCATTTTTCGGCTGAGTTAAAATATTTTTTAAAGTAGATTCTTCTAACGGGTCTAAAACCGCATAAACAGGAACTCTACCTATAAATTCAGGAATTAAACCGAATTTTAACAAGTCTTCGGGTTGAAGTTTTTTAAGCATTTTAGCAGCTTCCAGTTCTTTTTCTGCCTGAGTCTTAGGTGCCGCAGCGCCAAATCCGATAGTAGCAGAATCTCCCGCACGTCTTTCAACAATTTTATCAAGACCTACAAAAGCACCACCAACAATGAACAGGATATTTGCCGTATTTATTTGAATAAATTCCTGATGCGGATGTTTTCTTCCGCCTTGCGGAGGAACATTTGCAACAGTACCTTCAATCATTTTAAGAAGTGCCTGCTGTACGCCTTCACCTGATACATCTCTTGTTATACTTGTATTTTCTGATTTTCTTGAAATTTTATCTATTTCATCTATGTAGATTATGCCTCTTTCAGCTTTTTGAGCGTCATAATCAGCATTTTGATATAATCTTAAAAGAATATTTTCAACATCATCACCTACATAACCTGCTTCCGTAAGTGTTGTAGCATCAGCTATAGCAAACGGAACATCAAGCATTTTAGCCAAAGTCTGTGCTAATAACGTCTTACCGCTTCCGGTAGGACCTACAAGTAAAATATTGCTTTTTTGGATTTCCACTTGTTTTTCATCCGATAAAGAATTATGAGCTATTCTTTTATAATGGTTATAAACAGCAACTGAAAGCACCTTTTTGGCGTCATCCTGACCTATAATATATTCATCAAGATAAGCTTTAATCTCATGCGGTTTCGGTACTTTGGTCATATCCGTTTCTTTTATTTCAACCTCTTCGGGTTTTTCTTTATTTTCAAGAAACTCTTCATCTAAAATCTCATTACAAAGTTCAATGCACTCATCACAGATGTAAACATCGGGACCAGCAATAAGCTTTTTAACCTGCTCCTGCGTTTTTCCGCAAAATGAACATTTTAAACGATTGTCATCATGAGCTGCCATTAATTATATCTCCTGACTTGGTTTTGGCGTTGTATTAACAGTTACAACTTTATCAATCATTCCGTATTCTAAAGCTTCTTCGGGGGTCATAATATAGTCTCTGTCTGTATCTTTTTCAATTTTTTTAATTGATTGACCCGTATTTTTAGCTAAAATTTCATTCAAGGATTTTTTAATCCTTATAATTTCAGCGGCTTGAATTTCAATATCCGTAGCCTGACCTTGAGCACCGCCTAAAGGTTGGTGGATTAACACTCTTGAATGAGGTAATGCCATTCTTTTTCCTTTTGTTCCTGATGATAATAAGAATGCACCCATTGATGCAGCCTGACCTAAACATATTGTTGATACATCTGCTCTAATGTGCTGCATTGTATCATATATTGCAAAAC
>CANQJQ010000117.1 GCA_947624265.1 Candidatus Gastranaerophilales bacterium | reverse complement strand
TTTCTACGCCGTCTGCGCATACTTTATTCGTACGTTTCGTTTATACTCAACTACGACTAAAGCATCGTCGGCAGAGTCAAGCTGCGCTACATCCCGATAATGCTATTTAGTTTTTAATAACTTAATAATATTATTCTAATACAAAAAAATTTTTTAAACATTTTTATTTACATTTTTCTTCGGGGGGGGGTATAATTTTTCGAGGAGCAAATTATGAAAAAATTTTTATCAGTTTTATTAATTGTGTTTTCCTTTCTTTCTCAATTGGCATTTGCTTCAAATGGTCATGTTTATATTGGTCAAGACTCAAAAACGGGTAAAAAAGTTGAATTTAAAATTCAAGAAAACAAACATAAAACAAAAAAACTTATAGAACAAAATATTAATAATGAAATTAATTCTTCAAATATTTCAAACAATTCGACTTATTCTGTTAAAGATACGGTAAAACAAGAAGTACCTTCTGCCGAAGAAGGAATATTAAAGAAAACAGGAAAAGTTCTCGGAACTATAATTCTTTCCCCGATTGCAATACCTGTTACCCTTTTAATGGCTCCACTTTTTGCTCCTTTATATTTTTCATCTCCAAGTTCAAGTTATAATCAAAATGGCAAAACAATGAGTGATTATAAACCTCCAAAAATAGATTATAATGAATTAAAACCTGCAAATTAAGAACTTAAAATTATTGCAATAGACTTTTTGCTTCATTTATTTTATAATATACCCGTTATATAACAAATAAGGGTAAAAATGACATCAGACGCGGGGCCTGCGCAGGATAATCAAGTTATTGAAACAGATGCGGGTATTGAAAAAAATCAAAATGTTAATCTTAAATTCAGAGCAGTAGTCAGAGCTTTTTTAGCTAATGTTTTTATTACGTTAATAAAACTAATTTCCTGGTATTTTACAAAAAGTTCTGCTATGTTCGCGGAAGCCGTTCACTCGGGGGTTGATTCTTTCAACAGTATTTGCCTTATGGTCGGATTAAAAAGAGGTTCAAGACCCTCCGATAGAGTTCACCCCTTTGGACACGGGCTTGAAACCAATGTTTGGACTATTATTGCCTGCATACTAATGTTCTTTGGTGCTGCGGTTTCTCTATTGAGCGCGTATGACAAAATTTTTGTTAATACACACGAGGTTGACCAGTTACTTAACAATTATCATGCGCTTGCCTTAATACTTGTTTGCAGTATCTTTTTTGAAGGTTGGGCGGTAAATAGTGCCGTTCATGCCGTTCTTGACGAATCAAAAATAGAACACAAAAACCCTTTGATTGATTTTATAAAATCAATAAAATACGTTCATAAAATTAATACCCCTACCACAAAATATGTTTGGTACGAAGATGTTGTGGCATTAACGGGTGTAGTTGTTGCATTTATTGCTGTTTCTATATCAAAATATATCCTTCCGCACGCGGCGAATATCCCAGACGGTATCGCATCGGGTATTATCGCTTCTATGCTTTTATTTCTAGCGGGTTATATGCTTAAAAATAACGTTAACCTTTTAACCGGGTTATCTGCTGAACCTCAGGTTGAAGAAGTTATTAAACAAATTGCCGAAAATTTGCACTGCGTCAGCTGTGTTAAAGAATTAAAAACAATGAATATGGGAACATCGGGCTTGATAGTTAATATTAAAATTGAAGTCGACCCTGAAATTCAGGTAAAAGAAGCTGATGATATAGCTGAAATGGTTGAACGTAAAATAAGAAAACACATAAGCAATATTTCTCACGTTTCCGTTGAAATTGATTCTAATGACGCCGAGGAAAACTGGGAAGATAAGTTTGATAAAATTATACAAGAAGGCGAAAAGATTGAAGTTATTGATAATAAAGAAGCTAATATGCTTTCTAACTTCTATTCCTTCGCTCAAACTGTCGTAAAAGAAATTATGGTTCCGCGTCCTCAGGTTCAGTTTATTGATGCCGAAGAAAATCTTAACACCTTAATTGACGTTATTATTGAATCAGGGCATACCCGTATCCCGATTTATGAAGATACGGTGGATAATTTAATAGGGGTTATAAATGCAAAAGATGCTCTAAAAGCACTTAGAGATAAAACTTATGAGCAGGAAGGCTTTGAAATTAAATCACTTGCAAGAGAAATTCTTATAATCCCCGAAAATAAGTTTATCAGCGACTTATTAAATGATTTTACCACCACTAAAAATCAAATAGCTGCCGTTGTTGATGAACATGGCGGCATTGCAGGTATTGTTACCGTTGAGGATATTATTGAAGAAATAGTCGGTGAAATATACGATGAGTTTGATGAAGCTCCTGTTCCCGAACTTATAAAAATTGATGATAATACTTTGAATGTTTCTTCACAAATGGATATAGAAGATATAAACGAAAAGTATGATTTGGATATACCGAGCGAGGATTTCCAAACTATCGGCGGTTATGTTTTCGGGCTGCTCGGCAGAGAGCCTGAAATTGGCGATAAGGTTGAAGATAAAAACCTTTCTTTTGAAGTTATTGAGCTTGACGGTATAAGAATTTCAAGAGTTATTATGCGCAAAGATACTCCTTTTATAGAGTCAGAACCACAGGCAGCGGAAACAGCGGAACAGAATGAAACATTATAAATTCGGATATGTTGCTATAATCGGGCGCCCTAATGTTGGTAAGTCCACTATTTTAAACAGACTTATAGGTCAAAAAATAGCTATTGCAACAAATAAGGCTCAAACTACAAGACGCAGAACTAACGGGATTTTAACTACAGATGAGGCTCAAATTGTGTTTGTTGATACCCCG
>CANQJQ010000116.1 GCA_947624265.1 Candidatus Gastranaerophilales bacterium | reverse complement strand
GGTCAGAGCTATAAATTCATAAAAACCTCCTCCGGCTGGCGTCTGGATGACTGGGGAAGGGTGTAATAACTATTTCTATACTTATAAAGAATTTTTTAATAAAAACTGGCGCAAAAATAAATAATATCCTTAATACAGGTAATTTATATAATGCAATTAAGTTAAAGTCTGATATGATTTGACTTTTTTATTGTTAAGTGCTTATACTGTAGTTTACAGATATATTTTTATATGAGGTAATAAAAATGATAGATAAAGGAAAAGATTTTTTGTCGACTAATATAGATTTACAATCTGAAAGAAAAGATTATATAGAATGTAGCAAAGGTAAAAGTGAAAAGTACAAACAATATACTGATTGGAAAAAGCATATAACTGAACTTATCCAAAAATTACCTACCACAGAAGATTTTGAAAATTTTAAATACAAATGTGTTGTTAAAAAGAGAACTTTAAATAGTGCTTTTGAAATGTATGGAATATATATAGTACTGCTTTTTGGCTGTTTTGCTCAACTGATACAAAGCTTTATAACTTGTTTATTAGTACTTGTTATGATTATCGGTTTAATATTCCATTCAATTAAAGAGCACAAACAAATTGTTTATGAAAATAGTTTTTATATAGATCTTTTGGATATTATAGAAGAATTAGAAAAGAACTTCTAAAATATTATGCTTTTAATTCGATATACATGGAGATCAAATTTCAAAAATCCCGTTAATTATTTTCTTGGTGATAATCTATTGGATATAAGGCGTTAAATTTTTGTGACTTAAAAATATTGCTCATTTTTTATAGTTATGATCACAAGCATAACCATTTATATGTTTCTAACAACATAAAAATATGTTACTATATATCATTATAAGATAAGATGTTTTTTATTGTTAATTGCTGAATTACAACTTTGTTAGATAAAACGCTAATTTGTTTTTATAAACTATCAAAGCAATTGGAAAATTATAATAAGAGTAAATTTTGTAGTTGTTTAGAGAAAGTTGAAAGATTTCAATCTTTATGATAGAATATATTTCATTAAGATCCTGAACATATAAAAATTATCTTCGGAGGTTATTGTAAATGGTAGATGAATATAAAAAGATAAGAAACATGTGTAATAACATTAATATATCTGAAGGACAATCAACAGATGAATATTTGTTTACTTTGCACGCCGTTGATCTTTTTTATTATAAAAGGAATATCGGAGAGATTGATATAAAAAACGGATTTACCGACGGTCCCAAAGACGGAGGTATAGATTTTATATACAGCGATGATGAGACTATGTATTTAATTCAGGGAAAGTCATCGCAAAATTTGTCTACAGATGAGATTTTTAATGTTTTTAACAAAATTGTCAGAACTGTTAAAGATTTTGAGAGAGAGAATTATAACGAATATTCAAAACAGTTACAATCCATATATTTAAATACTTATGACAATTTGAATAGCGATAAAAATATTTCGTTTGTACTTTTCACTAATACTAAAATAGACGATGATACTAAAAACAGTATTATAAATAAATGCGATGAAAGTAATGACATAGGACCCTACAAGATTTATATTTATGATCGTGATGATATAGAAAATATAAAAATTGAAGAAAACAGTTTGATTACAGAGGATTCTATAGATATCGATTTGGGAGAAAAAAATAATAATATACTGCAATATGGAGAAAATGGAATAATAGTTAATGCCAAGGCAAGCTCTATAAAAAAATTATACGACAAATATGGAAAAAACGGTTTGTTCAGCTATAATATACGTGAATATATATCTCAGAATATATCTCAGAAGAATGTGGATAATGCAATAAATAACACTATTAGCAAAGAACCGGAAAATTTTTGGTTTTTCAATAACGGGGTCACAATAGGATGTGAGAATTTTCGTAAAGATGGTAACAAAATAAGACTTTACAATTTTTCTATAATTAACGGGGCTCAAACAACTACAATACTTGGGAAATCTAATTTAATAAAAAAGGCAAATGATTTTGATATCGTTTGCAAAATAATAACTACAGACGATCAGGATTTTATAAATCGTATCTCGGAAGCTTCAAATTCTCAAAAGCCAATAAAACCTCGCGATTTAAAAGCTAATTCGTTTGAGCAAAGGAGGCTTCAGCAGAAGTGTGAAAAGAATGGAGATCACAGTCTTGCAATAGAGGTAAAACGTGGCGTTAAACCAAAAAATAACAAAAAGGTAAATCCGGAATACAGGGTTACGAATGAATATGTCGGACAATTAGTATTAGCTTGTTTGTTGCAGAAGCCTGGTCCGGCAAGAAGTGATAAAAACTCACTGTTTTCATCAAGTACAGTTTATAATGATGTATTTAAGCATGAATATGATTGCGATACACTTTATGATCTTGTTAAATTAGCTCATATTTACGATGAATACAATAAAAAATATTTGAGCGGCGAAGGAAAGGATGATAGCGAAGATGCCCTGAACAAATTGTCTGTTATTAGGAATGGTAAATTATTTATTTTGGCCGTGGTGATTTTCTTATATAAAAAGAAAATCGGAGTTATTGAGAAATCTGATGACAAAAATTTACATGGAGATAATATAGACGGTTTATTGATATCTGAATACAAAGGTGATGATTTGGAGGAAAGACTATCAGAACTGTTTGATTTTATTATAGGAAACATTATATTGCCAACTTATGAGTATGAACGTGTCTCAAAAAAAATCACAAGTTTTAGTAATTTTTTTAAAACTGAAAGTTATTACAAAGCGATTTTGAAAAAATTAGACAGTTTGGGCAAGTATGATGTAAATAAAGTAAACTATTGTTTAGAAGTTTTTGCGGGAGATGGTAATATCTAATGGATTTTGAAGGTTTAAAGGATAGCTATTATCAAACAGTTCAGTTTGGAATAATGATTAATAAGGGATACACAGAGCTAAAGCAAGCGAATAATTCTTTGTGTGAATTTTGTAAGATTATTGTTGATCATAGCAACTATAACGATAGCGATAAAGAGCGTATGAAAAATGAGCTGGAAAAAACAAAAGAAATCTTTGCAGAGAGTCTGGACGCTCTGTTCAAAAAATGATGATTAATATAAAACTTATTGTTGCATTCGCTCATTTGTATACGTTTTATTAGTAATATTTTGGGCTCGGATTTATTAAGAGATAAATAATTTGGAGGTTTGAAATGAGGA
>CANQJQ010000115.1 GCA_947624265.1 Candidatus Gastranaerophilales bacterium | reverse complement strand
GGAGATAAAGTTTTAAGACCCGCAATGGTCGCAGTAGCCGTAAAATAAACATTAATTGAGAGAATGGAAGAAAATGAGTGATTATTACGAAATATTAGGGATAGATAAAAATGCAACAAAAGAGGAGATAAAATCAGCTTTCAGAAAAAAAGCAAAAGAATACCATCCAGATGTAAATAAATCTCCTGATGCGGAAGAAAAATTTAAAGAATTGGGGAAAGCCTATGAAACTTTAATGGATGATAATAAACGTGCAACCTATGACAGGTATGGGGAAGACGGATTAAAGAATGCGGGATATGATACATCAGGTCCGTTTGCAGGCGGTTTTGGTGATTTAAATGACATATTCGAAAGCTTTTTTGGCGGTTTCGGGTTTTCTTCTCAGGCAACAAACCCTAACGGCCCTCAAAACGGTGCTGATTTAAGATTAAATCTCCAGATAGAATTTGAAGAAGCGGTTTTTGGGGTTAAGAAAGAGGTTAAGATTACACATCTTGAAACCTGTGATGAATGCTCCGGTACGGGAGCTCAAAAAGGTTCTAAACCTCAAACTTGTCCTACTTGCGGAGGAACGGGAAGAATTCAGCAGGTTACCCAAACTCCTTTAGGTAGTTTTAGACAAATAACAACCTGTCCAAAATGCCATGGCAGCGGAAAAATTAATGTAAATCCATGTCCAAAATGCCACGGAGACGGTAGGTTGGAAGTAGAAAGGACAATTACATTAAATATCCCCGCAGGTGTAGATAACGGTTCAAGAATAGGTTTGGCTCAAGAAGGAAACTGCGGTAAAAACGGCGGCAGAACAGGTGATTTACTTGTTGTTATTTATGTTAAAGAACATAAAAAATTTAAGCGCGACGGGTTTGATATTTATTCTCCCGTTGAAATATCCTTCCCACAGGCAGCTTTGGGTGATACTATTGAAGTTGATACTCTTGACGGGAAAAAAGAACTTGTTATTCCCCAAGGAGTTGTTCAAGATAAAATATTGCAAATAAAAGGTGCGGGAGTTCCATATTTAGGAAATGCAACAAAAAGAGGAAATCATAATTTTGTTGTTAAAATTAAAACACCGCAAAATCTCAGCGCGGAAGAAAAACAACTGTATACCAAACTTAAAGAAATTAATTGTAACAAAAAGACTTCTTCTAAATTCATTGATAAAATGAAAAATGTACTTCATAATTAAAGAGGTAGTATGAAAATAAAATCATTTATAGCTTTTATAATAATGTTTGCTATGGGGCTTAGTGCAAGTGCTACGCAGCTCCCTAAAGAGGTAAAAGATTTTCTGTTGACGCAGAAAAAAGTACCTTCAATCAGGCATGACGGCGTCGTGGTTTACAATACAAATGTAATGTATATTCCTGTTCTTCCTGCATATCCGGAGGAGGTTGAAAAATTACAAATAGTTAAAACTTATCCGAATAACCAAAAAATGGATAATTTCCCTGATATGGTGCTTTTTAACAATAATTTGGCTTTGTTAAAAGTAATAAGAACAGGTCAGGATACATTAACGGTAAGGGATATACCTGAATTTCCCATGGAAGTTAAAACAGGTGCGGTTCCACAGGATTTAATGGTGCCCAGAGGTCTTATTCTGCCTGAAAGTTTGGCGGGCATATTGGGAGATGTTAAAGTGCCGTTAATAGGCAGTGCAAGAAGTGCTTCCTTTATTACAGGCAAAAGATTTGCTCCTCTGCCTGCTGGGAAAAAGGCTGTTGTTAATAAAAATTATTCAATTCCTGCCTCCATAAAAAATAAATTATTTTTTGTGAACAATTATCAAACTGAGTATTTACAGGTTTATTCGGCATCTGTAACCGAACCCTTATATTCGCTTAAAACTACGGGAGTTATAAAAGATGTTAAGCCTGTTTTGGGCGGTAAATTTTTGCTGGCTGCTTCACAAAATAAAAAAAATATTGATGTTATTGATGTAGATAATGAATATGTATCTAAACATATTGATTTATCTGCCATACCTACGGAAATAGCAGTGGATGACGCTCGTAATAAAGCTTATGTTGCAAGTACAACAGATGAATCTTTATTTGTAATAGATTTATCGACAATGAAAATAACTGAAAAAATACAGCTTGCCGGTGCGCCTCAACGATTATCTGTTTCCTTAGACGGTACTAAAATTGCATATCTGGATACTAAAACATCTAACATTTATGTATTGGATTTGCAAAACGGCTATGAAAATAAGCTGATTACAAATTATCCGAATACTACAAAATTAATCCTTGGTGATAATGTGCTTTATATGATAGCAAGAACATCTCCTAAGCTTAGGATTGTAGAATTTGATTTACTGAAGGATAACGTGGTTTCAAAGAACAAAAAAGACAAAAATGTTGCTAAACAGAGAAAGCAGGAAGACAAAAATAGCGGTGCGGAAGCTATAACTTCTGATTTATATACTGTATATGATGAAGAAGAAGATGATGATGAACAACTGATTCAGGCAAATATGTATTCTACAAGTATAAAAGAAGTAAATGTCGGTATAAAACCGGTAGATATGTATGAGAAAAATAAAAAAATATTTGTACTGTGTGCAGGAGATAATACAGTATATAGCTATGATTTAAAACAGGCAAAACTTAATACTAATAAATTGCCGATGGAAGGATTTTCAAAATCTTTAACTCCCGTTCCAAATACAAATTATGCAATTATAACCAATATGGGAGAATTAAAATTTGCAGTTTATGATTTAGACAAAGATAAGGCTATGCAAGTTATACCCATAAGTGATTATATAAATTCAATAACGATATTGGAAAGAAAAAATGGACAATAAAACAACTCTGTTATTGGAACAACTTGAGCAAACCTCTGATAAGTATTGGAATATTTCTCATCAGACCGGTAATTTTATCAGCATGCTAATAAAAGCAATGAATGCAAAAAATGTACTTGAACTCGGAACTTCTAACGGATATTCGGGTTTATGGATTGCAGATGCTTTAAAATACACAGAAGGGCATTTAACAACCATAGAATTTTGGGAAAAAAGGCAGTGCTTGGCAAGAAAATATATATCCGAATGCGGCTTATCCGAATATGTTACTTTTAAAATCGGACAAGCTTATGATGTTATAAAAGACGAAATTGATGAAAAATTTGATCTTGTATTTATTGATGCGAATAAACAGGAATATATAAAATTCTTTGAAGTTATTCATCCACTGTTGAAAAAAGGCGGTGTTTTACTTGCGGATAATGTACTTTCACATGCAAAAAAAGTTGAACCTTTTGTGGAGGCTGTTTCCAATCATAAAGAGTATCAGGTTCAAATTTTGGATTTACCTGACGGGTTATTGATGGCATACAAAATATAGGAGATATTCTT
>CANQJQ010000114.1 GCA_947624265.1 Candidatus Gastranaerophilales bacterium | reverse complement strand
GGCGAAAGTTACGGACATCATACTAAATTTGGGGATATGGCTTTATCTTATATATTAAAGGTAAAAACAGAGGATGCAGGGTTTACTGTAACAAATTATGCTAATTATTTGGAACTTGAACCGCCTGAATATGAAGTTGATATTAAGGAAGTATCCTCGTGGAGTTGTGCTCATGGGGTCGGCAGATGGTGCGACGATTGCGGATGTTCTACGGGCGGAAGAGAAGGCTGGAACCAAAAATGGAGAAAGCCTTTGCGTCAGGCGCTTGATTATGTCAGAGATGAACTTATTAAAGTGTTTGAAGAAAATGCTCCAAAATATTTCTATGATATTTATAAAGCCAGAAATGAATATATTGACGTTATTTTAGACAGAAGTATGACGTCAATCAATCGGTTTATTGCAAATAACCAAAACAGAACTTTGGAAAAACCGGAAATAGTAAATGCATTAAAATTAATGGAAATGCAAAGGCAGACGCAGTTAATGTACACAAGTTGCGGTTGGTTTTTTGCCGAAATCTCAGGCATAGAAACAACTCAAATTATGAAGTATGCGCTAAGAGCAATGCAGCTGGCTTCTTGGTTTACAAGTAAAAACATAGAAGAAGGTTTCTTAAATATATTAGCTAATGCTCAAAGTAATATTCACGGATTTGGAAGCGGGAAAGATGTATATGAAAAATTTGTTAAACCCGCAAGTGTTTCAATTAAACAAATAGCAGCTCTTTGGGCAATATCTTCAAGTTATAAAAAATTTGATGAAAAATCTTCTCTGTATTGTTATAACATTAAAAAACATTACTATAGGCATGCGTCCAACGGAGTTACTTCCTTCAGATGCGGAAGAATTGAAATTGAATCTAAAATAACCCTTGAAAAATCGGATTTGTTTTTTGCTTGTTTAGAGTTTTCGGAAGGGGATTATCATTGCACTATAAAAAAATATGATGACTCGGAAAATATTGTCGAAATTTCTAAAAAACTTCTTGATACTTATAATAACAAACCCACAACCGAAATAATAAGGATGCTTGATAATATTTTCGGTAATGAATATTATACTTTGAAAGATATACTGCTTGAAGACAGAAGTAATATTTTATTAACGTCATTAAAAGATAAGTTTTCTAAGTTTTCTAATACATATCGGGATATTTATAATGACGGAAAAAACTCAATACTCCAGCTTATTTCACTCGGCATAAATGTTCCTCAGGCATATAAACTGGCTGCCCAGTATACACTTTCAAGTGATTTTAACGCCCTATTTAAAAATTGCGAAGATATTACTGATGATTATATTATTCAAAAAGCTTCGGAAATTAATGAAGAAGCAGGTTCTTTAAAAGTGGAAATAGATAAAACATCAACCAATAAAATATTTTCGGAAGAAATTCAAAAATCAGTATATAACTTTTGTAAAAATTTTGAAATCCAACGGCTTAATAAAGTGCTGAAAATTTTTGAATGTGCCGCAAAAATAAGGCTCAGGGTTGATATAGCGGAAGCTCAAAACATGTATTTTAATAAAATATATAAGAACTTTATTAATCTTTTAGAAACGGTAAATGAAAGCAATATTGAAAGAACAAGAGAATTTCTGTTTTCTATTCTTGTGTTGGGTGAATATTTAAACATTAATACCGATTTTTATAAATCGTCAATAATAAAACTTACATCCAAAAATATTCAAACTACAACTTAGAAAGCTGAGTTAATACATAATTAATTTGTTTTCTCAGATTTGTAAAATCAGAGTTATTGTAAATAACATAATCGGATTTTTTAATTTTATTTTCTTCGCTTTCTTGTGAGTTTATCCTGACTTTAGCATATTTTTCACTATAATGATTGCGTTCCATCAATCTTTTCAGCCGTACATCTATATCTGCAGAAACTAACACAATTTTATCAAAGTTTTGCTCCTGATTTGTTTCAAATAAAAGAGGAATTGAAACAAAAACTAATTTTTCTTTTTTATTTTCTTCTAAAAATTGATTAACTTTTTCAAAAATTCTTTTATGAAGAATTTGTTCAAGTTTAACTTTGTTATTGCCTTTGGAAAAAACAAGTTTTCCAAGCTTTTCGCGTGAAATGTTTAAATTTTCATCAAAAATATCTTCATTTTTAAAAGTTTCTTTTATTTCTTTAATAGCGGAAATATCAGTCATTAAAATAAAATGATTAACTTTGTCCGTATCGAGCACTTTAAACCCCATGGAAAGTAATATTTTTTCCACTTGAGATTTTCCGCTTGCTATATTTCCCGTAATCGCAATTTTTTTCATAATCTACAGGAAAAATATACTACATGATTAAAAAATATGCCAGTATTTTATTGAAGATAGCTTAAAAGAGTGTTTAAAAGTTCATATTTAGTTTTGTAGCCTGAAAATTTAGCAATTAAATTACCTTCTTTAAATAATAAAAAGGAAGGGAAACCTTCAATCCCGTATTTATATACAAGTGAAGGGTTTTTATCGGGGTCAACTTCTCCTATCCAAATATTTTGGTCTGCAATTTCTTTTAATATAGGCTTTTGACGCTGGCAAAAACCGCACCAAGAAGCGGTAAAAGCAACAAATTTTATTCCCTCTTTTATATTTTCATCAAAATTATTTTCATTTAATTCTTGCAGCATAACTAACTCCTTTTTAAGAAGTATAAAAACTTAAATAAAAAAATAAATCAGCCGTTAAGCTATTTTCTGATAACAAGACGTTCAAGCCATCTTACAATACGAGTGGGTTTATTTTCGGTCTCTTTGGTAACGGAATCTACCAGTATTGTTTTTGCCCCTAATAATTTGCCTGCAAGAATATCCGTAAGCGGTCTATCGCCTATTACCGCACAATTAGAAGGTTGGATATTAACTGTTTTTAAAAATTCATTCATTACTTTAGGATTTGGTTTATTTGCGCTGCCGATTACGGGGAAATCCGATATTGCCTGAACTTTTGATATATATTCTTTTCTTTTATTGTTGCTTATTATTGCTATAATAAAATTTTGTTTAAGTTCATTAAGCAGTTTTTTAATTTGAGGCGGATATTCTCCTGATTTAGAAGGCATTACGGTTGAGTCTAAATCAAATAACAGTGCATTTATTCCTTTTGATTTTATTTCTTTAAAATCAAGGTCAAATAGTGATTTTACATTGTAATCAGGTTTTAAAATCATCTTAAATTTTTAACTCCGATTGTTCTTGCAAGGGCATATTTATATTCTTTCGGCTTCAGCGAAAGTTCAATATAAAATTCATCGTTCGTATTACATAAAGGTTTTTCTTCGCCCGATTTTTCATCAAAAATTTTAATTACTTTAGCTTTAAAGCATTCAGTCGGTGTAATTATTTCAATTTCGTCATTTAATAAGAATTTGT
>CANQJQ010000113.1 GCA_947624265.1 Candidatus Gastranaerophilales bacterium | reverse complement strand
CATCGTCTAGAGGCCTAGGACACATCCCTTTCACGGATGCGACAGGGGTTCAAATCCCCTTGGGACTACCATTTTTTTATAGAGCCTTTCGGCTCTTTTTTTATTTCAAACAAAAAAAGAGGCTTAAATAAGCCTCTTTTTTTATGATTTTCAAAATTAGAATAATCTTTTTAATAAACCTTGGAAGCCTTGACCGTGGCGTGCTTCATCTTTAGCCATTTCATGAACAGTATCATGGATAGCATCATAACCTAATTCTTTAGCGCGTTTTGCTATTTCCATTTTAGCGGCACAAGCGCCTGCTTCTGCTTCTGCTCTCATTTCAAGATTTTTCTTTGTTGAAGGTGTAACAACTTCGCCTAAAAGTTCAGCGAATTTTGCCGCATGTTCAGCTTCTTCAAAAGCATATCTTTTGAATGCTTCAGCAACTTCAGGATATCCTTCTCTTTCTGCTTGTCTGCTCATTGCAAGATACATACCTACTTCCGTGCATTCTCCCGCAAAGTGGTCTTTTAATCCTTGAAGTACTTGAGCATCAACATCTTTAGCAACACCGATAACATGTTCTGTTACCCATGTTAAGCCTTTTGACTCATCTATTTTATTAAATTTATCACCACTTACTCCGCACATCGGGCATTTATCGGGAGCTTTATCGCCTTCTACCGTGTATCCGCATACACTACATACAAATTTTGCCATACTTCTCTACCTTTCTTTTTAGTCTATCTACAAAGTCAATTATACAATAATTATTTTTTTTGTGCGACAATAACACGCTCTATTGAATTAAAATCTTTTTCAATTTTAACTGTATTAAACTCATATTGTTCAAACAAAGTTTTAATATCCCGAGCCTGCCCAAAACCCATTTCAAATAAAACATATCCTTTATCTTCAAGATAACCACCTGCTTTTGAAATTATTTTTTCATAAAATTCCAACCCTTTTTCATCCTTAGAAAATAATGCCAGCTTCGGGTCAAAATCTTTTACTTCAATCTGCAGATTTTTTTTATCTTTTAACGGTATATACGGAGGATTTGAAACGATAATATCATATTTTTTATTAATATTTTCAAATAAATCAGACTCAAAAAAATTAACTCTTTTTAAAACATTATGAAACAGAGCATTTTTTTTGGACATTTCTATAGCTTGAGGAGAAATATCAACGGAATCCGCAGTTAATTTATCGTTTTCCAGTACACATGTTAAAGCGATACAACCTGTTCCTGAACCTATATCCAATATTTGGGGTGCATTATAATTTAAAGCCAACTCCAAAACATTCTTAACCAAAAGTTCGGTTTCAGGTCTTGGAATAAGTGTATATTCATTAACAAAAAATCTTCTTCCAAAAAAATAAGCCTGCCCCAGCAGCTGTTGAATAGGCTTTCTTGAGGATACCCTTTGTTGTATAATTTTTCTAAGCTTTATTTTCTGCCAATCTTCAAGACTTTTTGAAAGCATAAAATCTTTATAAGTATAATTAAATAATATATCCAATGCAAAATCGACCTCTGATTTTGCCTCATCAAAATCAAAGCCGTTTTTCAAATACATATCAATAAAAGGTTTTCTGTACATGCTTTTATTGTACAACAATTACCTAAATAAATCTTTTAAACTGAACTTTCCTTTTTTACTTGTAGTATTTTCTATAAGAAATTTTTGGATGATGGGATTTGTATGCAAGGAAAAAGAACGATTGTTCTTATTACCGGAGTCATTCTTTTTCTTATTTTGTTTAATATTTAATTTAAATAAATTTTTTTCATCCATACTGATATAAAACCATTAAATGAAAAAATTTGCCACTTATTGAGGTAATTCAGATCCGCAGTAAGGACATTTTTTAGCTTTAATGTTAATTGTAGAACAGCAGAAAGGACATTCTTTAGTAGTAGCAACAACTTTTTCACAGGTTTCTTCTTTTTTATCAGCTTTAAGTTTGTTAATAAACTTAACAAGAATAAATACGGAGAAAGCAACAATTAAGAAACTAATTAAAGTATTAATAAAAACACCGTAATTAATAGTAACAAGACCAGCCTTTTGAGCTTCTGCTAAAGTCGCATAATGCTGACCTGTTGGATTTACAGGTAAATATAAATTAGAAAAATCAACATTACCCATAACAAAACCGATAGGAGGCATAATAATATCATTAACTAAAGAACTGACTATAGGAGAGAAAGCCCCACCTATAATTATACCTACCGCCATGTCAATAACATTGCCTTTAACAGCAAATTCTTTGAATTCTTTTAATACCTCTTTAAACATAACTAACCTCAATTCTGTTTATAACTTGATATAATTTTTGAAATAACTTCTCCTACGGTAATTTTTCCAACCTGAAGGTAACTGTCCATATGTGCTAAAATACCATCAAGAGTATCCCAATTTTTTTGCTTTTGCCTTACATTTTTAACATCATCACCGGTAATATAAATTTCTACACTATCACCGTTTTTTACAGCCTGAGCCAAAGCTCCTGATAAACGTGCATTTTTATAATGCGAAGTTACATCTTTCATTATTACATCACCATTGTTCGCATTTGGCAACAGTCTTTTATTAATTTTTTTTATTTTGCCTGCATTACCTGATACAGCAATTACTCTTCCGAATGATAGATTAAATGACAAATTAATATTACCTTTGATTATAAACTTACATCCGTATAATCACATGAACAAAATTTTTTTTGCTATTGTGTAAATGAATATTTTTTATAAAAAAAGCAGCTGCCTGTATTAGCAGCTGCTTAATAAATTTTAATTTTTTATTTTATTTAACTAGTAATTTCCTCGTTTGTTCTTTTTCTTTATGCATTTTTGGTGCATTAATTGTTAAGACTCCGTGTTCCAGTTTAGCTTCGGTTTTATCAACATCAATATCTTCAGGAAGTTGAATATATCTTGAAAATTCTCCATAGCTGAATTCCGAATGCTTATAATTTTTATCTTCTTCACTTGTTTCATCAATCTTTTTAGCTTTGATATTCAAATAATCTTTTTCAATATCAATATCTAAATCTTCTTTTTTTATACCCGGAAGTTCGGCTTTAATTTCAAAATCTTTGCCCTTATCTGCAACTTCTATAGGCATTGAAAGTTTTTCCGTATCTTCAAAGTACATATTTTGCGGGAAATACGTATCAAAATGTCTGTTCAATAAAGAGCTGATTTCGTCATTTACTGTTCTGATGAAATTATCCGGTGTTTTTCTTACTAAAAATTTCATAATTTGCTCCTTTCAAATTTGTTTTTACTTCCAACACTTACGTTATAAATCTTTTTTTCGTAAATCTTGATTTTTTTAACATTTAATTAACAATTTGAATAGTTCCGCCACTACAGCCTCTGCTCACTCGCGCTCGAACCTTAAACAGAACTTCGTTCTGAGGGTTCTCGTC
>CANQJQ010000112.1 GCA_947624265.1 Candidatus Gastranaerophilales bacterium | reverse complement strand
CATAAAGAGTATCAGGTTCAAATTTTGGATTTACCTGACGGGTTATTGATGGCATACAAAATATAGGAGATATTCTTTGAGCATTGTAAAATCAGTATACGGAGATGAAATCAATTTAAATAAAATCGGTATCTTTTATAATAAAGAAAACCAAAAAGCACATTATGTGGCAGTAAAAATTGATAATTTATTTAAGTTAAAAAAATATAATTGTAAAATTTTAACAACGGAAGAATATACGCCTGAGGTTACATTTGCCGTTGTATTAGGCGGCGACGGAACAATATTAAGAACCGCCAGATTTTATGCCCAGTATCAGGTGCCGATTTTGGGAATAAATTTAGGCAGACTCGGATTTCTATCACAGGCAAAAGAAACTCAAGCCGATGAAGCGGTTGAGTATCTGTTAAAAGGTGCTTTTAAGATAGAAGACAGAATTATGTTAACCGCAATGAAAGGGCAGTTAAATGCCTTAAACGATATTGTTATAAAAGGCGACAGTTTCTCAAGAACATCAAGATTGTATGTACATATTAACGATAATATAGTTTGTGATTATCTAGCGGATGGTATTATCATTTCAACCCCTACGGGGTCAACCGCATATACTTTATCAGCGGGAGGGCCTATCTTGTCCCCTGTTTTGGATGCTATTGTAATAGTCCCTATTTGTCCTCATACAATGAATGCCAGACCTATTGTTATTCCTTCATACGAAATTATAAAGGTTACCTCAAGTCAAAATAAACCGTTGTTAAAGATTTCTGCAGACGGTCAAAAGACTTTAAATATAGGAATGAACGAAGAAATAGAAATTAAAAAAAGTGATTATTGCGCAAAACTGGTGCTTTTAAATCTTCAAAAAAACTCATTTTATTCCGTTTTAAAAGAAAAATTACATTGGGGTTTATCTTGGAAAGGATAAAATGATAAAGTCTGTAACCGTTAAAAATTATGTATTAATTGATGAATTAACTCTTGAATTTGATAAAGGGTTTAATGTTTTTACGGGAGAAACGGGCGCCGGTAAAAGCATTATTATCGGGGCAATAGATAGTGCTTTTGGGGCTAAAGTAAGTAAAGAGATTATTAAAACAGGTACGGATAGAGCTTATATTGAAGTTTTGGTTTTGCTTAATGAGGATTTTGACAAGGATATTTTTACTCAAAACGGGATTGAAATTATTAATAATGAACTAATTATTTCAAGAGAAATCTTAGCTTCGGGTTCCAGATTTAGAGTAAACGGTATTCTTGTAAATCATGAATTTATTAAGGACATAAGAGAACAAATACTGGATATTCACAGTCAGCATCAAAGCTATAATTACCTGCAGCAAAAAAATCATATAATTTTATTGGACAATTTTGCGCTTAAACCCCATAGAGATAATATTGAAATATTTAAGGATAAATATTTAAAACTTTTAAATATAAAAAAACAATTGGAAGAAGCAAAAGTTTTGGTTGAAAATTCTAACCAACAGGAAGAATTTCTTAAATTTCAAATAAAAGAGATTGAAGACGCCCAAATTGAAGATATTGATGAGTGCGAAAAACTGGCAAAAGAAATGGATGTATTGGCTAATATAGAAAAGCTAAAAGAACTTTCGTATAATTCATATTCTTTATTAAACGGAGAAAATGAGAATATATTAAGTGCATTAGGCTCCGTAAAGTCAAACCTTTCCAGATTAAGCGCAACCGATGAAGCTATAAAACCGCTTGAAGAAGATTTCCTTAATGCTTATGAAACATTAAAGGAGGTATCTTCGGAACTCAGAAATTACTCGGAAACGAAAGAAAACGATAACGAAAGAATGGATTATATAGGCGAAAGGCTAAGTCTGCTTGAAAAACTAAAGCGTAAATACGGCGGAAGCTTGGAAGAAATATTAAATACTTATGAAAAATTAACGGATGAACTCGGGAAAATAGAATGTTCGCAAGATGACATTATAAAATACGAAAAAGAAGAAAAAGAGATAAATGAAGAGCTTTTATCATTGGCAAGTACAATAACAGGTGCGAGAAAAGAACTTGCAAGGGTACTTTCAAAAGCAGTAACGGAAGAACTTGAAAAGCTTGAACTCCCTAAATCACGTTTTGAAATAGATATTCAGCCTTGTCAGATGAGTGAAAAAGGTACAGACAGAGTTGAATTTCTGATATCAACAAATGTGTCAGAAGATGTAAAACCCTTATCAAAAACTGCCTCGGGAGGAGAAATATCAAGGATAATGCTGGCGATAAAAACAATATTTGCCAATGCTGATAATACAAATACCGTTATATTTGATGAAATAGATACCGGAATTTCAGGCAAAGCTTCACAAGCAGTTGCAGATGCAATATCTGTTTTATCCAAAACTCATCAAATAATATTGATAACCCATCAGCCTATAATAGCTGCAAAGGCGGAAAAACATTTTTATGTAAAAAAAGAGCAAACAGATGTTACCAAAATAAATGTATATAATCTTGAGGGTGAAAACAGGATAAAAGCTCTTGCACTTCTTGCGGCAGGAGAGATAAACTCCGAGTCGGAGAATTTTGCAAAAAATCTTTTAGGCGTATAGTCTGTATCTTAACGGCTAATTCAAATTTTGTTCTTCTTTGATACTTTATTTTAGAGGAGAATAAAATGCAAACCGTAATTTTTTATGACATAAAAGAGTATGAGCGCAATTTTTTTGAGCAGGCTTTAATTGATAAAGTAAATATGGAATTTAAAGAGTATGAATTATTCCCCGATACCGAACTTTCAAACAGGGAAGAAAACGCTGAAATAATTTCCGTTTTTACCGCTTCAAGACTGACTAAAGAAACCTTGCAAAAGTTTAATAATTTAAAGCTTATTTTAACCCGTTCAGTCGGTTTCAGCCATATAGATACGGATTATTGCGAAGGAAATAACATTTTAGTTGCAAATACTCCGCATTACGGCGATTATACCGTTGCGGAATTTACTTTTGGCATTTTGTTAAACCTTATAAGAAGGATTTGTTACGGCGCAAATGAACTTAAAATGGGTGATATGTACCCTGAAACTTTTGGTATGGAGCTTTTTGATAAGACGATAGGTATAATAGGAACGGGTTCTATCGGTTCAAAATCAATAAAAATTGCTAAGGGTTTTTCAATGAACGTAATTTGTCATGATGTGTATCCTAACAGCGAAATTGAAAAAACATATAATGTTAAATATTCAGATATTGATACTTTATGCAAGCTGTCGGATATAATTCTTTTGCACACACCCTTAACGTCTAACAGCTATCATTTAATAGATGAAGCAAAAATAGCGCTTATGAAGGAGGAAACGATAATAGTTAATACGGCAAGAGGTGAGCTTATTGATACGGAAGCTTTGTATAACGCTCTTTTGGATAAACGTATCAGAGGTGCAGCCCTTGATGTTTTGGAGTTTGAAGATACAATTTCAAATAAAC
>CANQJQ010000111.1 GCA_947624265.1 Candidatus Gastranaerophilales bacterium | reverse complement strand
CGTAATAGGGGCAGCTTTATTATCCGAATATAGAAATTTAAAATAAATCAAGCTTGCAGAATTCTTTGTATGCACAATATTTGCAAGTCTCTTCATTTTCCTCTGCACTGTTATAATTCATTGCATCTATATTATCGTATACATATTTTATTTTATTTTTAATAATCTCATTATCCTCATCAGTAAGAGTTATATAATAGTTTTTATCGGATTCTTCAGCAAAAATAATACCTGCTTTTGTTACTTTTGCACCGTTATATAAAGTTTCAAAGGCAAATTTATAAAATCGTAACTGATTTAAATAATTTTCATATTCTCCGCCATCAGAAATCTTTGTCTTTGATTTTGCCCCGCCAGTTTTATAATCGTATACTTCATAAGTGCCATCAGAATTTTTTTCAATCCTGTCCACAAAACCTTTTAAAAATTTATCTTCAAACGGAACATGGTTTAAATATAATTCTGTTGCATAAATTCTTGAAGCGGGAATTTGAATGAAATTTTTATAAAATCCTTCAAGAGATTTTATACCTCGGGCAACTAATTGGTCTCTGGTATTTTGAGAGTCAAACTTTTGCTTTCCCAGATTATATTTAAAATCTTCAAAAATTTCTGCTTTATCAGGGTATAAACCCGCTTCTTTGGCTCTTTTAACCGCATTTTCAAGAGTTTTATGAATTGCGCTTCCGTAACTTGCATTATCCGATACCGCATCATATACGGGAATTTTTAATATTTCGGAATATAAAAAACTCCTCGGACAGTTTAAATATGAATTCATTGAACTCGGGCTTAAAATAAATTCTTTTGTTCTTGCTTTAATTTCAGATTCAAATGCGGTTTTATAATCATACTCGCACTTTTTAATTGATTGAACAACTTCTGATAAATAATCTTCACGGGATAATTCATGTGTGGTTGTTTTTACAATATCTTTACTGTTTTCAAGCACTTGAGCTATATATTTGGTCATCTCTTGAGGGCTTGAGTCTATGGAATTTGAGCAAGAAAGCATCAAAAAATGTTTCGCTCTTGTTAGCCCTACAAATAAAAGTCTTAACTGTTCCGATTTTTTAGCATCTTCAACAGAAATAATTGAAGCTTCTTTTTCAATAGGAAGGCTCATTGTTTTTACTGTCCTTTTTCCTTCCCATTTTTTTGCAGTTAAATTAGGGATAAATACATAATCAAACTCTCTGCCTTTAGATGAATGCAATGTTAAAAGTTGAACCGCGTTTTGCGTATATTCTTCTTTATCAATTAAAATAGGGATATTACTTGAAAAAGAATTATCTATATGATTAAGAAATTCATTCAAGGATATTGAAGGATTTCTGTTTATTAATCCTTGTGCTTCATCAATTATCTTTTTAATTGCATATATATTTTCCGTTCTGTTAACCTCACAATTTATAAAATATTCTAATATCCCCGTCCTGTTAACAGTTTCAATAATAAGATTTTTAATATTTTCACTTGTTTTTATTTTTTGTAAATAATCAAAGGTATCAATAAAACTTTTAACTGCCTTTTTATTTTTCCAAGCGTGAGAATTAATTTTATCCTTAATATTAGTAATTAAATCTTTATGATTAAGTCTGTTTTGTTCAAGTAAAAACATATAATCTTCAAGATCAAACTTAAAAGGCTCTGAGATTAAAAGAGCAAAGAGCTTATCCGAATACATTTGATAATTTTCTATAGTTTGAAGATAAAAATATACAAGTATTGAAGAGCGAATATCAAATATGCTTTTATTAACTTTTATTTGATATTGAATATTTCTAGCCTCAAGTAATTTTGCAAAATTATTAAGTTCATTATTTTCTCTTGCCAGTACTGCAATTTTTGATAAGTCTTTTTCTCCATCTTTTTTTGGGCAGTTATCAGAATTTATTATATTTTCAATTTGAGAAACAATATAATTATTTTCCTGTTTAAAGTCCGCAAAATTATGTATTTGAATTTCTTTATTTAAAGGAATAATATCAGGATTTTTAGCAGTCAGTTTTTTAGAAATATTGTATAAAGCAAATTTGGGATTGTTTTCTAAACGTAAATTATCCTGACTTATAACTTTATAGCTGAAATCAAGAATATTTTGCGTTGAACGGTTATTTTCATTCAGACAAATAACTTTTGTTTGAGGAAATTTTAAAAGAAATTTTTCCAAGGTATCAGTTTTAGCACCTTGGAATTCGTAGATTATTTGGTCATCATCACCCACAACAAATATATTATCGCTGTTTGCACCTTCAGCAAGCATAAAAACAATACTGTTTTGAGCATAATTTGTATCCTGATACTCATCTACCAAAAAGTATTCATACTGTGAAGCAACTTGAGTTAAAAGCTCCTTATTATAATCAAAAACATCAAGCACCATGGAAATCATATCGTTAAAATCAATAAGATTATTTTGTTTCAATTTAATATCATAAGCTTCATAAATTGTCCACGCTTCTTTAGCTTTTCCCATCTTTTTTTTATGGTCTTCATAAGATTTTAAGAAGGTTTGAACAAGTTTACCGGTTTCTTCGCGTTTTTTATATTCAATATTTAATTCATTTAATTTGCCCATCCATTGAGAATGAGTATTTAAAGTATTAAAATAATCATCTTTTGTTATTCTGTTTGATTTGATTTCATCAACGGCAGACAATAACTCGGGGATATAGTAATAAGCGTCTCCCCACTTTGTTCTGTAATAAATTGGTTTTATCTCGTCAATAACTTCCTTCATTAAAGTACGTCTTGTAATATCATCAATAAGGCTTACTCCCTCCAGAAGTTCAAAAGCACTCGGGTTTTGCTTAATTATGTCATTACAAAAAGCGTGATACGTATTAACGGTTATACCTGATGCTTGTGCCCCTATTTCTTTTACAAGCCTTGCTTTCATTTCATTAGCTGCAGCTTCCGAGTATGTAAGACAAAGAACAGAAACAGGATTAACTTTTTTTTCTTCTATCATATATTTTATTCTTTGAATAATAGTAAAAGTTTTTCCCGTTCCGGGACCTGCCAGTACCATTACGGTCCCGTCAAGAGTTTTTATACACTCCATCTGTTTTTCATTGGGAATAATATTACTTTTTTCATTCATTATTTATCTTCTTCTTTTTTCAATTTGTTAAAATAAAAGTATATTGTGAAAATTATCGTTGTAACAATGGCAATATTAAAGGATAGCACATAATTCAACCTAAAAGTATTATTTGCATTCATAAGGAAAAACGTGGTAATAAATACGTAAAATAATCCCGGAATAAAGGTTATAGCCCAATTTTTCTTTTTTTTATAAAGATAAACGGTAGCAATTAACAATGTCGGGATAGCTATCAATTGATTTACGAAATTAAAATACTGCCAAATTAACGAAAAACTTCCACTGTTAAGCTTTGCCCATAAGATAATTGATATCAATATAAAAATTAACGGTGTGATAATAATTAACCTGTTTTTAATAACACTTTGATCAAGCTTTAAAGCATCTGCTAATATCATCCTTAATCCGCGCAGTGCCGTATCACCCGAAGTTATAGGCAATATAACAACTGCCATGGTAACAAGAAAAGCGAACATAGGGAAAACAAAGACTTCTCCTATTTTATTAATAACGTGTACGGAACCTGCCTGTTCTATAGGTACAAGTCCCATATTATATACATGCATAGCTGCAGCCGCCCATATCATTGCAATAACTGATTCTATGCACATCATCCCGTAAAAAACTTTTCTTCCGTCTTCTTGAGATTTTAAAGTTCTTGAAACAATTGTGCATTGAGTAGAATGAAA
>CANQJQ010000110.1 GCA_947624265.1 Candidatus Gastranaerophilales bacterium | reverse complement strand
CTAAGTATCTGAATACCAATTTAGTAGCTTCTAAAGCATTAGAATTTGTAAAATTGGTTGCCATATTAGAAACATAAGCCTCTAAAGCGTGAACTAAAGCATCTATACCGGAAGCGGAAGTTAAGCCTTTGGGCATACCGTCAACAAAGTTTGGGTCAACAATTGCCATATTAGGTGTTAACGCATAATCAGCAATCGCATATTTTACGTGGGTTTCATCATCAGTAATAATAGCAAACGGTGTAACTTCAGAACCCGTTCCTGATGTGGTCGGGATAGCAACCATTGTAGCTTTTTTACCCAAATCAGGAATTGAACAAATTCTCTTTCTGATATCCATAAATCTCATAGAAATATCAGAGAAGTTTGTATCGGGCTGTTCATACATCAACCACATAATTTTAGCAGCATCCATCGGAGAACCGCCGCCAAGAGCAATAATTACATCAGGTTCAAACGGTTTTAATATAGTCATCGCTTGATTAATTGTAGATAAAGTCGGATCAGGCTTAACATCAAAGAATACTTCATGTTCTATGCCGATTTCATCAAGAACATTAGTAATAGTATCAACCGCGCCTGAGTTAAATAAGAATCTGTCTGTAACTATAAATGCACGTTTTTTACCTGCCAGTTCTCTTAAAGCTAAATCAGTAGCACCTCTTTTAAAGTATATTTTAGCAGGAACTTTGAACCATAACATATTTTCTCTCCTTTCAGCAACGGTTTTGTAGTTCAATAAATTTTCAACACCAACGTTGCCAGAAACGGCATTACCGCCCCAAGAACCGCAGCCGAGTGTTAAAGAAGGTTCTAACTTAAAGTTATATAAATCACCGATACCGCCGTGAGAAGATGGAGAATTAACCAAAACTCTGCATGTCGGCATCATTTCTGCATATTTATCAATTCTTTCATTATGACGTTCATCAGTATAAATTACGGAGGTATGACCTGCACCGCCTCTTGAAACAAGTTCGTAAGCCATGTGAGCAGCTTCTTCAAAATCTTTAGCCTTATACATAGATAAAACAGGAGAAAGCTTTTCACGGCTAAACGGGTCACTCCAATCAACTTTTGGTCTTTCTACCAATAATATTTTTGCATTATCGGGAACTTTAAACCCTGCAAGTTCTGCAATTCTGTGGGCACATTGACCGACTATTCCGGGATGTGCGGTACCTCTTTTAGGGTCAATTAAAGGTAAATCAACCAGCTTTTTAGTTTCTGTCTTATTTACCAAATAAGCTCCTCTGTATACAAATTCTTTTTTAACTTCTTCATAAACTTTATCAACAACAATAACCGATTGTTCTGATGCACAAATCATACCGTTGTCAAATGTTTTAGACATTAATATAGAAGAAACTGCAGTTTTAATATCCGCTGTTTCATCAATAACGGCAGGAGTATTACCAGGGCCTACACCTAATGCAGGGTTACCTGATGAATATGCAGCTTTAACCATACCGGGACCCCCTGTAGCCAATATACAATCAATTTCGCTGTGATTCATTAATGCACTTGATAATTCGATGGAAGGAACATCAATCCAACCGATAATATCTTCGGGAGCACCTGCTTTAACTGCAGCATCCAAAACTACTTTAGCTGCTGCAATTGTTGATTTTGTTGCTCTCGGATGCGGAGAGAAAATTATACCGTTTCTTGTTTTTAATGCTATTAATGACTTAAAAATAGCGGTTGAAGTGGGGTTTGTAGTAGGAACAATACCTGCCAAAACACCTAAAGGTTCAGCAACAATTTTTATACCGTTAGCTTTATCTTCTTTAATAATACCGCATGTTTTAGCATTTTTATGTTTATTATAAATATATTCAGATGCATAGTGATTTTTAATAATTTTATCTTCCAAAACTCCCATGCCTGTTTCTTCAACAGCCATTCTTGCTAATGGGATACGAGCCTTATCAGCCGCAGCAGCTGCTGCTTTAAATATTGCATCAACTTGCTCTTGCGTATAGGTTTCATAAATTCTTTGTGCTTTTTTAACTTTAGAAATAAGTACTTCCAATTGGTCTAGTGTTTCAACAACACTAGATTGGTTATAAGCTCTTTCTAAAGCGGCAGCTTTAGTTTTTGTTTTAGCTGTCTTTTTTACGGTAGTTTTTACCGAAGTTTTGCTTCTTGTTGCCATAATGTTTCGAATCCTTTCGTGATTAAAATCTCTATTTATAGATAACCATAAAAATCGGTAAAAGTCAACGAAAAATGAGTAGAAAAATTTGACTAAAAGTAGCAATATAAAAGAGGCGGGATAATCCCGCCTCTTTCTCTTAAATTTTTATTATGCGTACAATTTATCAGCTTCTTTTGTAGTCATTGGACCGGGTTGTCTTAATATATGAGCAAATCTTTCTAACATATTTGAAAGTTGAGAAGAATGCCCGTAATTTTTAGCTTTAATAGCCTTAGCTAAAGCATCAGCGAGATTTAAACCTTTACCTTGAGAAAGTTTTTCAAAATATTCACGTTCATAATCTCTGGAAGCTCTGTATGCCCAGTTCCCTTCTGTCGTATTGGGCATGTTAATTCTTCTTTCCGACCCTAAAATATCGGGCAAAGTTGCAAATTGATTTTTAGTAGTAAATAATTCAGCCCAAATAGCTTTATATAAAGATTCTGGGGAAGTTTCCAACTCATGACGGTTTAAATTTAAATCGTGAGCTAAATATCCGGCACGAGGTCTTGCCGAAGCAACCTGTTCAATAAGAGATTCATTGTCGTGCGTTCCGGGACCTATTGTATAATCGCCGGGGCGCATATTCTGATATTTATTATCACTGTGAGATTCATAATATTTTACACGTCCCCAGCTGTCAGAACCGTATTTTGTTATATGAATTAACGTAGCACCCGAATGTTTTACCGCGTCTAAAGAGTCATAAGAATTTCCGCCAAGCAGTTCCAAAAATACTTTATCTCTTGAAACCCCGTTATTATCAGCAGCTTTTAAAACAATATCATTAATAATCTTGCTACCCATATATGGCTGATGCTGAAGTTTATGACCTAGTTTATTACCGTTTGAATCAAAAACATCTTTGCCGTTATGTTTCATCGGTTCACAAATTAAAGGTTTTATTAATTGCCATGCCGCATCAATTCTAACCCCGTTATAACGTTTAAAGAACAAATTAAATTTATTGTATAAAAGTTCTCCGGCTTCACCATCTATTTTGCCGAAATCTATAGCTGGCGACCAGCAGGAATATTTGTTGTCGCCAATATCACATCCGAATTCCTGAGTAGGATAGAATGCAGATTTATGTGCCCAAAAATCTTTTTGTGAAAAGCCTATTTGGCAATCACCATAAATATCAATACCTTGAGCGTTAAAGTTTTGTTTTGATTCTTTTTGCTGTTTATCCGCTATAAATTGAACAAATTCATTATAATCAACAACATTATTGCCTTTATCATCTTTAACATATTTTAATTGAGCGATTCTTTCCGCATCACCTTGTTTTGTTGCAAAAACATTTTGATCCCTATGCGGCCATGTTCTCATATCTGCTGAGCCGTTAGCAACTGCAGTCGCTTCAAAAAGGGCATCTTTTTCAAGCCAATATGTATTTTCACGTTTAAATTGTTCAAACTCCTGTTTTAAAGGAGAATTTTCGTCAAGTTTAACAAAACGTTCATATGCCTTCTGCAGCATAGCTTTTTGACCATCCTCGCCAAATACATTTTGATAATCTACCGATTCGTGATTTTTTACTCTATTTAAATAAGGAGAATCTAAATCTTTTTTTGTTAATAAATTCCCGTATTTCTCATCTGCCAATTTTGTTAAATCAATAATATGAGAACCTAAAGAAAATCCCGTTCCCGAATAAGGAGAACGAACGTAATTGGAAATTTCTCCTTGAGGTTGGAGTTGAACAGAATTAACCCCGCACATAACTTTAAGGAGTCCTGCTAAATTTTGAGCATCCTGAGAAAAACTTGTACCGATTCCGGTATCTTTGTCTGACGAAGGAACACTAAAATCAAATATTGTAGCGGTAGTTTTATCCAAATTTAGTGTTTTTCTTGCTTCATTTTGAAGTTTAACAAATTCTTTTTTCTCTTTGCTTGTTAAAGC
>CANQJQ010000109.1 GCA_947624265.1 Candidatus Gastranaerophilales bacterium | reverse complement strand
GATAAAAAAGATATTTTAATTAAAAAAGATAACATTGTATCAGCTAAGTTATATTCAAATGAGATATAGGAGAGAAGAAAATGATTAAAATCGGAACGGCATTATTTGAAGCTTGTGAAGAACTTGAAAGAGAAAAAGGAATATCAAAAGAAGTAATAATAGCATCATTATGCGACGCTATGGTTACTGCGTATAAAAAGCATATAAAACAAAAAGAAGTACCTAACGTAGAAGCTATTTTAGATGAGCAATCAGGAGAAATCGGCGTTTTCAGAACAAAATTGGTTGTTAAGAAGGTAGAAGACCCTGATATGGAAATTTCTTTAAAAGATGCTAAAGAAATTGACGATGAAGTTGAACTCGAAGATGAAGTTAAAATTGAAGTTACTCCCGAAAACTTCGGGCGTATTGCAGCGCAAAGTGCTAAACAAGTTATCACCCAGAGAATAAGAGAAGCCGAAAGAAAATTGGTACTTGATGAATTTATGGAAAAGAAAGGCACACTTACAACAGGTATTATTCAAAGAGTTGAAAACCGCAATGTAATAGTAAACATCGGTAAAACCGATGCAATTATGCCGCAAAAAGAACAAATCCCGGGCGAATACTATAAACCCGGTAACCGTATCAGAGTGTTTGTTTTGAATGTAAAAGAAACTTCAAGACTTCCTCAGGTTATTGTATCTCACGCTCATGCAGAAATAGTAAGAGAACTTTTTGAACTTGAAGTACCCGAGATTGAAGACGGTATTGTTGAAATAAAATCAATATCACGTGAAGCAGGTTACAGAACAAAAATAGCGGTAACAAGCAATGACCCCGATGTTGATTCGGTTGGTGCCTGCATAGGTCCAAGAGGCAGCCGTATACAGACTATTATCGGGGAACTTAAAAACGAAAAAATAGATATCGTAAGATACTCCGATAATCCTGTTGAATATATAGTTAATGCATTATCACCGGCAAGAATAGTTTCAGTGGATATTTTAGCGGATGATGAATATTCTAAGGAAGCATTTGTTATTGTTCCTGATGACCAATTGAGCTTAGCTATAGGCCGTGATGGTCAAAATGTAAGGCTCGCACATAAATTAACAGGATGGAAGATAGATATAAAGAGCCAATCACAAGCAGCAAAAATGGAATATGCTCCTCAACCTCAACAAAATGAAGAAGAACAAGAACATCAAGAAGATGAAGTTGATGAAATTGCAGAAGAAATTCGTGAACAAGAAGAATATGCCGTTGATGAAGAAGATATGGCAAATTTTGATAATGATGAAGCTCGGGAATCGGAAGAATCTGTTGAAGAATAACGGAGGAAGATAATTAATATGTATAGATGCAGATATTTAGCTCATGGATTGTATATTGGTCTATATGAACTAAGACATTGTCATTTGTCAATTCATGCCCCTGAAGAAAGAGAAAAAAATAACTATATACAAGGATATTTGGGCCCTAAAAAAAGTAAAGTAGATTGGGAAAAATTATTTGAAAAGAAAAAGCAATTGGTCGAAGGAATGCGCAATGGCGAAATTCCTTCATTCTGCAAGGGTTGTCATTGGATTGAAGAATTTGATGAAAATTCTGAAAATCAATTTTTAACTGATTTTGAGCCATATATAGATATTGTTTGGCTTGGTAATTTTAACGAATGTAATGCAAGGTGCATGTATTGCAGTGCCTTTGAGGCAATTTCAAAAAAGATAACTACAAAAGATTATGGAGTTATTGAACTATTAAAAGAAATGTTTAAAAAGAAAATATATGATCCTCAAAGAATACTAAATTCCAGCATTTCTTTTTCGCAAGGAGAACCAACATTACTCAAGAATTTTGAAAGTATTTTAAAACTATGTGAAAAATATGGGAACGAGAATGTGGCTCTTTATACTAACGGTATTATACATAGCCGTATGGTAGAAAAATTATTAAAATATAAAAGTAAAGTTAGAATAAGAATAGTAATATCACTTGATTCGGGCTCTCGTGAAGTATTTAAAAAAATCAAATTTGTTGATAAATTTGATAGTGTTGTTAAAACTATAAAGAGATATGCAAAGTCCCTAAACAAAGAAAATTCTTCGGCGTTAGGAATAAAATATATTATAGTTCCATATGTAAATGATAATAAAGAAGAAATAGATAAATTTTTTGATTTGTGCGTTAACAAATTAGGGGTTAAGTATTTGATTACTGACTTGGAAGAAAAATGGTTTGTCAGACATAATGGAGAAGTTCCGGAATATTTAAAAGATTTATTGAGATATTTTAGAGATAAATGTATTGATAACGGAATACAATTTGAATTCTTTGACAGAGCATTGGTTACAAAATTGTAGATATAATAGGTCGAAGAACAACATTAAAAAAGAGGGTTTAAAACCCTCTTTTTATTTTAAACGTTCGATAATTGTATCAAGCCATTTACATATTGATGGTTTATTAATTGACATACTTGATGTATCAAATTTATGTTCAATTAAAAATTCATCGCCTTCGGATTTTATACCGTTTCTTGTAAGACCGAGTTTTTTATTTGTTTCAGGATTATCCGAAAAATAAATTAATTCCATAGAATCGGTTAAAGGATTTTCATCTGATGAGTCGCAGCTTAATGTATCAAATAAGACAAAATCATCCTCGGGCAGTTGGGCTAATCTTTTCTTTATTTCCGGACTGTTTAGATAGCTCATTGTTCTGAGCGCTATTTCTTTCTTTCGGGTTAAAATACCTATTTTAGCATTATATGAATCATTTATGCTGCTGTATGTTGTATTTCTGCCGCCATCAATTTCAACTTTTGCTTTAAAAGATATATTCATAATTTTACTCCTTTGATTTTTATAAAAATTGAAAAAAATTTTTTTGCTATATATTTAAAAATTTATGATAAACTGAAAAAAAAGGAGAAAATATGCAAATAAAAGATTATCAGGTTTTTTTACTTGGAGTAATGATAGCTTTAGGCAGTATTGCTTCAACATATATATTATCTAAGGCGATTATTAATTTTCAAAAACTTCAAAACCAAACAATAAGAGTAACAGGCAGCGCAAGTCAAAATGTTACATCGGATAAAGCTTCTTTAACAGTCAGATTTTCCGTTCAAAATCCTACTTTAAAAGGTGCATATTCCAAACTAAATGAAGATAGGATGATAATAAAGAAATTTATTGAAGGGCAAAAATTTACGGATATAGAATTTTCGGTAATTGACAGTTACCCGCAGTATAAAAAATTTCCGGGAAGTTACAATACAACAAATGAAGTTGATTATTATAATGCAAGCCAATCTGTTAAGGTTAAATCAAGTGATATTAAAGGACTAACTGAATTATCAAAAAATATCAACGAACTTGTTAATAAAGATATTGATATACATGCGGATACGGTACAATACTTTGTATCAAATCTTGATGATGTAAAAATTAAAGCAGCCGAAGAAGCGGCAAAAAATGCTAAAGTTAGAGCTCAAAGCCTTGTTAAAGGTACAAACGGTAAAATCGGAGTTATGACCAGTGCAAAACTCGGGGTTTTCCAAATTGTTCCTATTGATTCAACAGAAATAAACGATTATGGAATAAATGATACAAGTTCTATTGAAAAGAAGGTTGTAGCTACCGTCAGTGCAACTTTTACTGTTAAATAAGATAACTATAAAAGATGAGGTGTATATTATTCCTCATCTTTTTGTTTATTTTGTTGTTTCATAATTAGATCAAGAATAACAGGTGATATATTTTCTTTATAAGTTAATAATATAGGTTCTTTTAACACATCAAGAAAGTCTTGATGCATAGGATGATTTGGATTAACAACATAGTGATTGTCCGTGTTCGGGTAGGCACAATTTTCTTGTCTGAATTCCCAAAAACAGGGAACTGCTCCTACATTTTGTGCTAATCTTACAAAGTCAGGCATTTCTTTATAGTTTAATTTTGTTACAACAAAATGAATATAGAATTCAAAAGGATTTTCTTGTCTGATTTTTGCAAGATATTTAAGATTTTCAATTAATTTGGGGAAGTATACTTCTCCATTCGGAACAATTTTACCGTATGTTTTCGCTGTTGCGGCGTGTATTGAAATTCTTATTTTTTCAATTCGGTTTGGAGTTATATTTAAATTTTTAAAATTTGTTTCATTACAGAGGATTCCGTTTGTATGAAAGTCAAATTTTAAATCAGGGTACATTTTTGCGGCTTTTTGTATAACAAGTCGGCTGTGTCTTGAACCGAAAGGATCTCCGTATGAATTTATAATTAATGTTTTTG
>CANQJQ010000108.1 GCA_947624265.1 Candidatus Gastranaerophilales bacterium | reverse complement strand
TCTTCAAGATACTTAACAAAGCCTTTACCTGTGTAATAAAAGAGTTCTTCTGTTATGTCTTCTCCGTATATTCCTCTGATATCGTTTTTCCCAAAGGCGCTAAAGTCTATGGTTTTTGTCATATTTATTTATATCCTTGTTACTAAATAAAAAAACAATTATACTCTTAATTATAGATAATATTCTTATTAAATCAAAGATGCAAACAAATAATTGTAATAAATCTAAAATTACTTCTTTAAGCAGGCTGTTTTTTTATTTTGTTCTGCCTTCTTTTTTAGGGTGTTTAATTTTTATTTATATACCTTCCGTATTTTCTTTTTTATTAAGTTTTTTCAAATGGAATTTGATTTCTAAAATAGAATATGCAGGATTCACAAATTATGTTGAGCTTTTTCAATCAAAAGAATTTTGGTTTATTTTAAAAAATACCTTATTTTATGCGGTTATAACAACAATATTTGCTACGTGTATACCTTTAATTTTAGCTTCGGTATTAAAAAATAAAATATACGGTGCGGAATTTTATAAAACATCATATTTTTTGCCTTTCATAACACCAATGATAGTAATAGCCATGATTTGGCAGTGGATTTTTGATCCGAATATAGGTCTTGTAAATATGTTATTCAAGTTAAATTATACTTGGCTTTATGACTCAAATTTAGCAATGTACGTATTAATTTTTGTATCTGTATGGAAGCTTGCTGGATACAATATGATTATATTTCTATCGGGGTTTGCTTCATTAAATAATCAGGTTTATGAAGCCGCTAAAATAGATGGTGCGGGTAAAATTAAAACTTTTTTTTCAATAACGCTTCCTTTAATGTCTCCGACAATATTTTTTGTTATATTAGTTACCACAATAAGCTCTTTTCAGGTTTTTGACCTGATATATTTAATGACTCAAGGCGGACCTGAAAATTCTACAAATATTTTAGTGTATTGGCTTTATAAAAACGCATTTGAATTCTTTAATATAGGGAAAGCCTCTGCAATTGCTTATATATTATTTGTTTTAATATTAACTTTAACGATAATACAATGGAAATTAAGAACTAAATGGGTGCAAAACGAAAAAGACTAAGCCAGAACTGATAATAGTTGTGCTTTTGGATCCTTAGCGGATAATTCTGCGGAAGCATATATTCCATCGATTTTAGTCTTAATTTTTCCGGCTTCTCTTGATACTTCAGGGTTAAACAGTGCTGAAATTTTATCTTTAAAAGAAGCTGTATGTTTTTCCGTTTTAATTAATTCGTATTCAGGATAAGGTACGGCTGTATGTTTAAATGCCGGAGCTTTTGAATTATAGTTTATATTATTAATTGCATTTATTTTCATTTTTTATCCTCTCAATAAAAGTGTTTAACTTACACTTTATTTTATATATTTATTATGAATTAGAAAAATTATTTTGTCAATAGGTATAAAATAAAAATTTTATAAAGTTGAAAAATATTGATTTCATTGATAAAAACAATTAAGTGTATTATTAGCACTTAATTGTTTTTAAATATATTAGCCGATAGGTTAAATTTTTTATGCCCGATAGGGGAATTGAAGAGAAATTATTTATTTCGTTATATATAAGTATCTTTTTCATACTTCCAACTATTCTTAATTCCAGACAGTAGGGCTTAACAGCCCTCTTTTTTTACGAATTATGCGAGGATTTGTGTTTAGTTAAACTTATTTTGTGCGGAGGTTAATCCGTTTTCACAGTAATATTTAAAGGCTTCAATCGCCTTATCTAAACTATCTTTTAAAAGTTGTAATTCTTCATGATTAAAATTTTGAAGAACATAATCTTCTGATTTCATGTAATTTGGCTGGGGACCTATACCTATTTTAAGTCTGTCAAATTCTTGTGTGCCTGCATTTGCAATAATTGATTTTATGCCGTTGTGTCCTCCGTCTGAACCTTTATCTCTTAGTCTTATTTTCCCTAAGTCTAGTGAAATATCATCATAAATAACAAAAATATCTTTAAGATTTATTTTATAAAAATTTAATAATGCTCTTAATGACTCTCCGGATAAATTCATATAGGTTTGAGGTTTTATTATCCAAACAGCTTCATTATTATAAAGCCCTTTTGCTATTTCTGCCTTGAATTTATTTTCAAGATTAAAATTACATGCTAAATCTTGTGCAAGTTTGTCTGCAAACATGAAACCTGTATTATGTCTTGTCATTGTATATTTATTTCCCGGGTTACCCAAACAGATTAAAATTTTCATATATTTTATACCTTTGCCAGAATTATCCCACTCTTTTATTCAACTTACCAATTAAAAACTTTTGAGTGTGTCTGATTATATTAAAAAACAGGAGACAGATTATGGCAACTAAAAATAATTCAATTGTTAAAATGAAAAGTTCACAGATGCTTGATAACTTTTTAGAGAAAACTAATCTTCATAAAAAAGATTTTGCGCAAATGATTGGTGTTACGTTATCTTATGTTTATAATTTAATTGATGAAACTATTCCTTTCTCTACACGCAGTACTACATTAGAGCGTATTGCAACAGTTATGGATATAAATCCCGAAGAATTTGTTGAATATAAAATTCCACAAGATCCTATATTAATTGATGAAACAACTCAATTTATAAGGGAAAAACAAAAAGAGAAAAAATTGACAACCGTACAATTTTTAAAAGCTTTTCCGAGAAAACAACGTCTTGAGATAGTTGATATATTAAGAGGTGCAAGACCGATTCCTTTAGACTGGGAAGAAGTTAGTGTTATCGCTAAGGTTTTAGATGTTTCAAAAGAAGAGATATATGATTATTGGGAAGCTAGATTAAGGCAGCTTCTTCAAACTTCAGGATTTAATTTTGAATCTAATCAAGGTATTGCCGCTGCAATGTTTGACTGCGCAAGAGAGTATGTTTATAAAAACAGTAAGATTTAAACTTTAACTTTTTCAACCGAAACTTCAATATCTTTTGGAGATTTAATTGAATTTTCGTCATAAATAATTTTAATTAATTGATAGGAGTGAGGTATATCTTTGAAAGCAGGAGCAGATATATGCCTTACTCCGTTTTCGTCTTGTGTTATCTGCTCTTGATGGTAATGTCCTGATGAAATTAATAAAATATTGTTATGTTTTGCTATAAGCTCCTTATATTTATCACTATTAAGCAAAGATAATTTATATTCTTCTCTTGGAGCAATCAAAGGGCAGTGATGAAAAATTAAAAACATTTTTTGAGGGTATTTTGTTAATAATTTATCAAGCCATTCAATTTGTTCCGTCGGGATTTCTCCGTGTGAAGAGTATGCAAAATCAGAAGTGTCATCAAGAACGACGCATATAAATTTGCCGTTGGGCTTAAAATAGTAATATTTTTTATTTGGTTTTTGATTGTTATTAAAAGTAGAAACTATATCTAAATATATTTCCTTGCCAATTCCGCTTAAACTATGAGCATCGTTATCTCCGAAAGCAATATAATAGGGGGTTCTTAAAGTATATATTGCCTTCATAAACCCAATAACATTTTCTTCTCGTGATCTGTCTACATTATCTCCTAAAAAAATTGTAAAATCAGGATTTTTTTTATTTAGTGATAATGCAAGAAAATATAAGTATTTGTCTAAAGAGTCATTTTTACCGTATATATAGTGAACATCGCTAACCTGTGCAAATTCAAGTACATCTGCGTATGAAGTATTATGCATTATTAATAATGCAAGAAAAGAATATATAAAGTATTTTAATAATCTATGCATCTTTAATTCTTTTCTTTATATTGTCCTGTATTAATAAAGCTTGCTGTAAATCTTGTTTGGTAATGATTTTCATGGCAATGAGTATTTCTCCCATCGGAAGTTTTTGAAATCTTTGAATATCAAGAACCATAGAAATATGGACAAGATTAATCTTGCCTGCCTCTAAAAGTATTTCCCCCAAACGCAAGTATGAATCTTCAGCCCAATCATCAAGATTATACAGATTTTTCATAAAAATATTATATGAAAAAAATTATTTTTTATCAAATATTAAGCCATTGCATAAATACCTTTGCCAACGAATTCGCTGCGTTGTTCAGGTCTGTCAACTGAAGATTTATCATATTCATCCATTTTTTTTGCAAAGTCACTTGGAAGATTTACAAAACCTGATTCTGTGGCTTGTGTGTTTGTTTTTCCGGCTTCAGAACCTTTAGGCAGATTAATATTGTTAACATCCGAACCATATTTTGCATAAATATTATTAAAATTTAATTTGCCAATAGACATTATAATTCTCCTTAATTTTATAAAAAATTTATTTAAACAAAAATTGCCACAATATTTACAAATGTTAAGAATAAAAATTAGCTTGAAATTATAAATTTATATGATTTAATTAAAAAGTAAGCGTCTGTAGCTCAGCTGGATAGAGCAACTGCCTTCTAAGCAGTGGGTCGCGCG
>CANQJQ010000107.1 GCA_947624265.1 Candidatus Gastranaerophilales bacterium | reverse complement strand
CTATGTACCATGTTCCTCACGGTGTTGCTAACGCTTTATTAATCAGACAGGTTATTAAATATAATGCTTCTGATGCACCTAAAAAACAGGCTACATTCCCTCAATATAAATTCCCGTGTGCTAAAGCAAGATACGGTCAAGTTGCTGATGAACTCGGTTTGGGTGGTAAAAATGACGATGAAAAAGTTGAATTACTTATTAAAGCCGTTGATAAATTAATGAAGAAAATCAATCTTCCAAATTCTATTAAAGATTTTGGGGTTGATGAAAAAACCTTTATGGCTAACTTGGATGAACTTGTTGAACTTGCATTTGATGACCAATGCACAGGCGCAAACCCTGTTTATCCTTTGATGTCTGATATCAAGAAAATTTATCTTGATGCTTATAAAGGTATTGTCTAATTATTATAATAAGAGGAACGAATTTCGTTCCTCTTATTTTTTGAGGTTTTTATTGTGAAAAAAGTTATTTCGGATAAAGTTATTAACAGGTTAACTCTTTACCATAGTATTTTGACTGATTATATTGAAAAAAATATTGAATATATTTCAAGTCCTCAAATAGCAGATTTACTGCATATTGATAATACGCAAGTAAGAAAAGATATTGCACTTCTTAATTATAAAGGTAAATGTAAGGTCGGATATAAAGCAGCTGAATTAAAAGCTTTAATAGAAGAAACTTTAAAATTTAAAACAGTTAAAAATGCTTATATTGTTGGAGCCGGTAATCTTGCAATGGCGCTTGCTAAATATGATAATTTTGAAGCATACGGCTTTTATATATCCGCTCTTTTTGATAACAGTTTTCTAAAAATCGGAACAGTAATAAATGGCAAAAAAGTATACGATATAGATAAACTTCCGCAAATGGCAGAAAAACAAGATGTTAAAATTGTTATTTTAACGGTTCCGAGAGAATTTGCTCAAGAAGTTACTGATTTCTTAGTTAAATCAGGTATTAAATATATTTGGAACTTTACACCTTGTGTTTTAAATGTTCCATCTAAAGTACAAGTATGGAATGAAAATCTTATCGGTAATTTTTTACAATTTACGGTTAATCATAATGTTTAATTTTAACATATTGTTATAAAAAATTTACAATTAGTCAATTTTCGCATAAAAAAAATTTTTATAATAATAGTTTACTTCTTACGAGGATACTATGAGATATAATGCGATTAACTCAAATTTATGTGATTTTACGAGCCAAATACGTGATGTAATGGCACATAAAACACCTACATATAAATATAATTTTGCTGATCCTTCATTATCGCGCAGATTAAATAAAGATACTATGGAAAAAAGTAATACTGCCGATGGAAAAGACGACGGTAAAATTTCTTTTAAAGAAAAGTTAAAGAATTTTGGAAAGGGATTAATAGCACCGATAAAGACAATGTTCTCTTCACCTAAAAATATAGCAATAACTGCTTTATCGGCTGCCGCATGTGCAGGCTTAATTGCAGTAACCGGAGGTGCTGCCGCTCCAGTTCTGGTCGCTTTAGGTATTACAGGCGGTGTATTCCAAATCGGAAAAGGTATTTATAAACAAGCAACAGCAAAAACGGATGAACAAGCTCAAAAAGCATGGCAAGATATAGGTTCAGGTACATTTACAACAGGGGTTTCTGTTTTTGCTGCCAAATCAGCTTTAAAAGCTAATAAAGTTGATACTAAAGGAATGTCTACTCTTAAAGCTGTGGGCAAATGTTTTAAAGATTTAAAAACTAATACTGTTAACAGTTTTACAAATGCAAAAAGTAATATTGCAAATTTAGGAAATACATTAAAGTTTTGGAAAAAAACGCCTGCTGATAGTACTACAGATGCAGCAGCTTCTGAAACTCAAACTTCGGAAGGTACACCTACAGGTAAAATAAAAGGAATTTTCAAAAAAATCAAAGATAAAATATTTAAAGAAGACAAATCTTCAAAAAATTCTGAAACAGCCCCAAAAGCAGATACAAAACCTGCAACAGACGCTAAAGCAGAAACAGCTCCAAAAGCGGATACAAAACCTGCGGCTGATGCTAAAGCAGAATCAACACCAAAAGCGGATACAAAACCTGCGGCAGACGCTAAAGCAGAAACAGCACCAAAAGCGGATACAAAACCTGCGGCAGACGCTAAAGCAGAAACAGCACCAAAAGCGGATATAAAACCTGCAGTTGACGCTCAAACAGAATCAACACCAAAAGCAGATACAAAACCCACGGCAGACGCTAAAGCAGAAACAGCACCAAAAGCGGATACAAAACCTGCAGTTGACGCTCAAACAGAAACAGCACCAAAAGCAGATACAAAACCCGTGGCAAATGCTCAAGCAGAAGCAGCACCAAAAGCGGATACCAAACCTGCAGTTGACGCTCAAACTAAATCTGCACCAGAGGCAGATATACCAACATCGGAAACCGTTATAAATAATCAACAGGAAAATGGAGAATCAAAATCTATTATAAATAGTATTAAAGAATTTGGACATAGATTTAAAGAACTATTAGAAGTTTTTGGAATAGGTATTGATGAGGTAAAGTAAGGTGAATAAAAAGAACTAACAATTGTTAGTTCTTTTTTTATTTTTTATTAAACTCTTCTTTTTCTGGCCGCTTCTGATTTGCGTTTTTTCTTTATGCTGGGTTTTTCATAACGTTCACGACGTTTAATTTCTGAAAGTATACCTGCTTTTTGAATTTTTTTCTTGAATCTTTTTAAAGCGCTTTCAATACTTTCATTATCGCCAACTCGTACTTCAGGCATTATTTTTCACCACCTTTAATTTATATCTGTTATACTTTGATACTAACAAGAAAAAAATATAATTTCAAGCATAAAAAAACCCTTTGATTTTGTCAAAGGGTTTTTTGTACAAGTTTACCTTAATTTTCTAGTTAGGAATTGATAAATCTTGAGTTAATTCTAACCAAACATAATCGCCGTCATTAGCTTTATATGTTCTTCCTGGAGTTGTTAAACCGGTTAATAAACCAAGACCTGCGCCAACAGGAGTACCGATAGCAACACCTTCACCATAGTGACGATGTCCGTGATGTTTAGCAGAACCTGCACCAACACCAATACCGCCACCTAATACAGCCCCGCCTAATGTATAGACTATCGGTTTTGCCCATCTGTTTTCGGTTAATACACCGTTGTTGTTAATAACTTCAGCACTAAACGGAACACATGCACCTGATGGTAATGTCATTGATTCAAATTCTACCGTAACTTTATCATTCTTGTTCCACCATTTTTTAGCTTCAACACTTGTAACTCTTGCTTTCATTGTTGTAGTAGCAGGAATTACTAATGTACCTTCTTTTGTATAGATGTCATGTTTAGCTGTGAAAGTAACAGGATCACCTACATTTACATCTTGAGAAGTAAAGTATGTATAGAAGTAACCTTTAATAATGTTTTTAGCTAAAACGATTTTTCTTGTATTTGTAACTTGAACTTCATCAACTTCAGCTTTCCTTGTAACATCTAAGTGTTCTGTTGAAAGAAGTGTTTCATTGCTCTTGTATTGTTCTTTTACAGCGCCGATTTGTTGTTTTAACTTATAAAGTAAAACAGCTGCTTCAGCTCTGTTTAAGTTTTTATTAGGTAATAATTCATCAGTATTGGGATAATTTACATAAACACCCAAGTCTATAGTTTTAGCATATTGGCGAGTACCCCAAGCAGGGATTTCATCTTTATCTGAGAATACGCTTAAAGATTTTAAATTACCTTTGAAATCCTTTGTAATATGGCTGATAACAGAAGCTGCTTCTGTTTTTGTCATAATTCTGTCAGGTTTGAATGTTCCGTCATTATAACCATAAATTAAACCCAGTTTTGAAGATAACAAGATGTCGCCATAATCAGCTCTTGAAGAAACAACATCAGAGAATGGGTTTGATTCTGATAAAGAAGGAGTTCTGTGCCCTAATGTTCTTAAAAGAGCAGAGTTAAAATCTGATCTTGAAACATCTTGTTCGGGTAGAAATGCTTTACCTTTTAATGGTAATATACCATCATTTACAACAGCTGTAATTTCAGTATTTGCCCAATAATTAGCAGGAACATCGCTGTAAACATCAGCATTAGCTGCATTATTGAGAGATAACATCATGAAAAATACAGCAAACATAGCTAAAATCTTTTTCATTTTTTTTCTCCATTTTGATTTAAAACTATACTAAACAAGTTGAATTATATAACATAAAATTTTTTATTGCAATAATGTTTAAAATTGTAGAATATTTTTATGTTTATATTATAATAAGTATTGTAATTGGACTTGTAGCTCAGCTGGTAGAGCAGTTGACTCTTAATCAATTGGTCGGGGGTTCGAATCCCCCCAAGTTCATTTTTTGCACATTTCAAATAATTGACGTAAATATTATGTCATGTTAAATTTATTTTGCTTGGGCATGTGGTGGAATGGTAGACACGCTAGTCTTAGGAACTAGTGCGTAAGCGTGGG
>CANQJQ010000106.1 GCA_947624265.1 Candidatus Gastranaerophilales bacterium | reverse complement strand
TTTTTGCCAATGGCTTGGGCAATACTTTCACAATACCTGAAGGCAGGAGTGTTAATTGTAATATTTTCAAAACCGTAGTTCATTAAGAAAAATAATATTTTATCAAACTCGGGGTGAACAGTTGCATCTCCGCATTCAAATATAACTTTTGTCTTTTTAGTAACCAGTTTATTGTCAATTAAAGTCTGGATAGAAGGGAATACATCATAATGCTTAGCTTTGATTAAGTCTTCTACCTTTTCTGTATCACAATAACAGCAGTTTACATAACAGTAATTCCAATTGGCTAAATATAAGTATTCAAGCTCTTCGGATTTAGTATGTATAGTTTTAAAGAAAGGACAAGTTTTACAATCATTTAAACCGCTGTTTAAAAAAGAATTTTTTTCTTTTGTTATTTTATCAACATCAAGCCAAATTCCGTTAAAGTCTTTAATAATTATCCCACAATTATAATAAGGGCAAAGTTTCACTTCGTTATTAGAGCCAAAAGTTAAAGAGTTTGTAATATAACCGCATATATTTTTATTATTATTTTTATTAAAAATCATAAGAGAAAACCTTATTGTTTTAATGGTTTTAAAGTTAAGCGGTTTTCCCTGTCTACTCTTAAGTTATATGCTCTTTCATATAACTCGCAGCTTTCAAGGTTATATTGTCTGAAGCATTCATATACATAATCAAAAATAATATATATATATTGAGGAATTTTTTCTCTGTTTGCTTTAAACCAGTTGTCTTCTATATCAAAGGCAATATGTTTTATACCTGCATTATAAGTTTTTTGAAGCCAATTTTTAACTTCCGATAAACTGTCATTAACTTCAGGGATTAAAACATATTTTGTTCTAATAAGTCCGTTTTTGGTTTTTGCATATTTTGTCAGATTGTCCCAAACTCTGTCAAAGCAATCAACCTGTTTTATTTGTTTATAAATCTTCGCCGAACTTGAATCTACGGAAGTAATAAGGGTAATTTTCCCCAGTTTAAGACCTTTTTCTATTGCAGGAGAATATTTAATTCCGTCAGAGTGAATTCTTATATTATAAACATCATAATCAAGTAATAAATAAACAAGTTCTTCAAATTCTTCCAATATTGTAGGCTCACCGCCGCCAAAAGTAATTGTTGCATTTTTAGATAAGATTTTTTTATCAATCATATCTTTTATTACAGGATATATATTGTATGTCCTGTTAGAATTAAAGAATTTTTTATCTTTTTCTGTATAGCAATATATACAATTGCAATTACAATGTGTAAAATGTCCGATTAATACTTCATCAATATAATTATCGGTATTCCATTCCTGTTCTTTAAGGTAATAACATCCCGTACATTTTTGCGGTGGGTTGCCATTTCTCGTCTGCTCTCTTAATTGATTTCTTTTGTTAAAAAATTCATCCCAATTAATAGGTTCACCGTGGTAGTTTGGTATTTCAACAATACTTCCTCCTCCCGGATGTGAACTTATACAGCATATTTGTACTGAGTTTGAGAAAAAAGTTATTCCGTGTTCTAAATGTATACAGCTTGTATATTTCAAAACTTATTTTCCATGTTAATGTGTTCAAAAGTATTATACATTTAATAAAAATCAATGACAAGAATATTGCAGTTCTTGACTAATAATTTTATAAATGCTACCTTAATAAAGGATAAGAATGGGATAAATCATTGAAATATTTAAGTTGCAGATACATAGAACACGGGATGGATTTTGAACATACAAGACTGGAAACTTGTTGTTTTACCTGCCATAGCGGCGGCGGGAAAATTACCATAAAAGATAATTATGCAGGTGAAGCCGTTGACTGGGATAAACTTTTTGAATTTAAAAGAAAATACAGAGAAAATCACAGAAACGGACATTTAACCCCCAATTGTGTAGGTTGTGTGTTTTTGGAAGAAAAAGACTGGGATGAAGAAGATTATATTAACTTTCTTCAATTTAACTATTGGATAGCATGTAACAGTAAATGTAATTATTGTTATGAGGTACAGAATAAAAAAATGTTTGATAAAATTAAACCCTATGATTCTGTGCCCGTCGTTCAGGATATGATAGAAAAGAAAATATTGCGCCCGGGGGGTGAAGTTTCTTTTGGCGGTGGTGAACCTACTATAGCACCCGAGTTTGAAAAGCTTATTAAACTGCTTACCGATAACGGGTTTAGAAATATGAGAATACATTCTTCGGGTATAAAATATTCTCCTGCTATTGAACAAGCTATAAAACTTGGGGTTCTTAATGTAGTTATTTCTATTGATTCGGGATGTGAAAAAACATACAAAAAAATAAAAAATGTTAATGCTTATAAAAAAGTTCTTGAAAATATGGCAAAATATGCAGCAGCAAATACTGACAGATATGGTTTAATGACCTCTAAATATATAATTATTCCGAATGTTAATGATAACAGAAAAGAAATAGATATGTGGATAAATTCCGTTATTGATTCTGGCGGTAAGTGGCTTGCTCTTGATATAGAAGATGTCTGGTACAAGATAAATCGAGCTACTATTTCTTCATATTATTTGGATTTGGTTAACTATGTAATTGATAAAGCTCACGAAAATAATATGAAAATTGAACTGTATGATAGAGCAAGAGGATTAAAAGAGGGCAAAAATCAGATATAGTTTTGTTACAATCATAACTAAATGAGCTTTTGAATGGCAATTTTTTCCATCAGAAATTTTTAATATAAATGAAGGTATAGTATTGCTATGTTAAATATTCAAAAAATAAATAATACAAATCCTGTATTTGTAGACAAAGCATCAACTAAAAAAATTGGTGTTAATAATAGTAATGTAAGCCTTCCTGAGGATTTAAAACCTGTTAAGAGTGAGAATTTACAAGCATATCATCCTTCATTTACAGCTGTTAAACCTGCTGATTCCAACATGGCTTTACCGTCAAAATCTCAGCAGTTAAAAATAGTTGCCTCTAAACTTGATAGAAATACACAGGCTGTTTTAAAAAGTTTAGATGAAAAAGGTATTTTGGACAATAAAGACTCTAACGACGGGTCAAGTGTACTTGAAAATCTTTATAAGATGGTTAAAGAACCAAGAATTAGAGGTCTTGATTGCGGACAAATTTTAACGGAAGTAATAACTTCAATAGCAAATCCTGCTTCTATTTCACAAAAATTCGGTGATATTCCGGATAATGTTGCGAAAGAAATAGAACGTGAAACGGGAACTAAATTCCCTGAAACTGCTTACAATGTAATTTCTTCATCTTGCGTTGCAGCAAGCATTGAGTTTAATTTGGCAAGCAGAAATCCCGCAGAATTTGCAAGATTTGCTCTTGGATTAACAGGCAGCGATTATAGTGTAAATAAAGTTATTAATATGTCAGATATATCAAACGGTTTTGCTGAAGGACTTTGGATGTTAAAAGAATTTAAAACCGAAAGTTCTCTTTCAAAAGACTGGAATAAACTTTTAGTAAAAATACAGCCTGATCGAAATGCTATTGTAAGAGCCAGAGTTCAAGCATCATACCGAGATAAAGGAGAACGCTCCAGCCTTGATGTATTAATGCAGTCCGCTATTTTAAATTTGGCTTCTCAAAGCTCTTACGACGCTCTGATTGATGAAAGAACGGGAAAATTTAATCCTGATAAGTCAGGTTTAACTGACTTCGAAAAAAATTATGCTGAAGAAATAGTTTTTGGTTCTCCAAAAGTTTCGGTTGTATATCAAAATATAGATGAAAACGGTTATTTAATCGGTTATAATTGTGAACTTTCCGAAACTAAACAGCATATATTAAAATCTTTACAACTCGGACATAACGTTATTATAGGTTACACCCACCTTGACTCCGATAATAAAATAGATGGCGGGCATGAAATAACTATAACGGGTTATGAACCTTCCGCTGACGGAAATGGAATGTTTATTTGCAATGATACTGATGATGGTATTGACAGTCTTATAAAAATACCGGAAAATAAATTGCTTCCTCTTATTCATCACGCAGGAATTTCTAAAGAAGCTTTAAATTCTCAAGATGAGATTGTTGAACCTTGGCGTGAAATATTAGATGAATTTAAAAAAGTAATTTAATTTTATTTTTTTTATAAAAAAAACAACGGCTGATTTTTTAGCCGTTGTTTTTCTGTATTGATAATTATATCTTATAGAAAGGATTTTTGGTTATATCATCACCACCAAGCAGACTAAACAGTTTGTTTTCCAGTTTTGAAGTTAATGATATCTTTGTTGGTGTAACTTCTGCTGTTTCTGTATCACTTGCCGGAGTTGTTTCTTGTTGTATTTCCGGAGTTGTTTCCTCTACCGGTATGGGGTTAGTAACAGCCACAGGAGTTGGTATTTCTATATCTATAGGAGGTTCATCCTCACTTCCAACATTATCGCCGTTTTCACCCGGATCACATGTCGGAGCAGGTGTTTCCTGTGGAGTTGAAGGCTGACTTTGGCTTGGAGTATCTTCAATTCCCGGACCTTCAGTATTTCCTTGATCACCCATTTCAGGTCCCGGAATTC
>CANQJQ010000105.1 GCA_947624265.1 Candidatus Gastranaerophilales bacterium | reverse complement strand
AATAGATGCACTTATTTATATAGAGCAAAAACCTGATTGGTTAGGACCGGTAAATTCATATTTTTTGCATCATAAGTTGGGCTTATCAAAAGAATGTATAGCAACAGATATAGTACAAGGTTGTGCCGGTTGGGTATTTGGATTATATATGGCAAGCCAAATGATAACATCACGTACTCATAAAAAAATCCTTATGTTATGCGGTGATATTCCGTCATTCGGAATTGATCCTTCCGATAGAAATCAAGCTCCGATTTTTGGTGATGCAGGCAGTGCAACATTGATAGAATACAGTGAGAAAGAAATTCTTTCTTATTATAACATTGACACAATAAGCGCTGGATATGAGTCAATAATATATCCGTTTAACGGTTACAGGTTTGGTATGAATTTATTGGATGACAATGATTTTGAAAAATTATCCACACTAAGAAAAGAAAAAGTTATGTTGCCGACGGGTAATATTCAATTTCTATTGGGACCTTATATTAACGGGTTAGAAGTTTTTGACTTCACAATTAAAATTGTACCGGAAAATATAAAAACTCTGCTTAAATATGCAAATAAAAAACCTGAAGATATCAATATTTTAGCACTGCATCAGGCTAATAAGCAAATTGTTCAAACAGTGGGACAAGAAGCGGGTTTTGATTTAAATAAAGTTCCTTATGATGCATTTGAAACGTACGGAAATAATACTATATGTTCAATTCCTAATGTTTTGGCGATGTATAAGGGTGAAAGAAGTGAGGTATGCTGCTGCGGTTATGGCAACGGACTTATATCAGCCGCAGCATGTTTAAATTTGTCAGAAACTTATATTTCTGATATAAAAATATTTAAAAAACCCGAATATGTATTATCGCAAAATGAATACATTGATTATTGGCGTAAAAAAATGCAGGGACAGTCATAAAAATATAAAAAGGAGAATATAAAATGAAAACAGCTGATTTTTTAATAGAACTTGAAGATCTTTTACAAAGAGAACTCCCTTGTGAAATTTCTGATGTTCTTGATAATTATGAGGAATGGGATTCATTATCAAAAATGGCACTTATGGCTTTTTTCAGTAAAAATTTTGGTATCTCTATTACATTAAATGACTTACAAAATTTAAAAACGGTAGAAGATTTAATTAAACTTGCAGGAGATAATATTGATGCCTGAGTTTAATAAAGAGCAAATATATATTGTTACGGGCGCTTCTTCAGGTATAGGAAAAAAAACGGCTTTATTACTTAATGAAAGCGGGGCTTCCGTTGTCGCTATTGCAAGAAATGAAGAACGTTTAAACTTAATGAAATCAGAATGTAAATATCCCGAAAATTTATTTTTTGAAATAAAAGATTTAACCGAGGATATTGAGGGATTACCTCAATATGTGAAATCATTGAAAGAAAAATATGGTAAATTTTCCGGTATGGCATATTGTGCAGGTATTGACGGTGTAATTCCGTTACGAATGATAACTTATGAAGATTTGCAGAAGCTATTTAAAATTAATTATTTTGCGCCGATAATGTTTATTAAGGGATTGTCAGACAAAAGAAACAATATCGGAAAAGGAACTTCTTTAGTTTTAATATCTTCTATTGATGCATATTTATCAACAAGAGGGCAGTCAGGATACAGCGGTTCAAAGGCTGCACTTTCGGCATCAATGAAATCAATAGCTAAAGAGATTACTTCAGAGTTTGGAATTCGTATTAATTGTGTATTACCGTCAATAATAAAAACTCCGATGAGTCAATCCAAATTTGCTTCAAGTGTCGGTATAACCGAAGAAAACCAAAAACATTTATATCCTTTTGGTTGGGGTGAACCGGAGGATGTGGCAAATATGATTATATATTTATTATCGGATAAAGCAAAATATATATCAGGGCAAAATTACATAATCGATTCGGGAGTTGTTTTATAAATGAACACAGTATTTATTGTCGGTGGAGACGGTTTTGCCAGAGAATGCTATTTATGGTTGAAAATACTTATTAAAAAAGAAAATAATATATGTTTTGGCGGATTTATGGGGCATGGCGGATTTGGTAAAACTGTTGACTATAAATGTTATCAACATTTATATGTCGGAGAAGTATCCGAACATAAATTTAATGATAACGAATATGTCCTGATAGGTGCAGGCATGCCCTATATACGTAAAATAATATATAATGAACTGAAAGAAAGAGGAATTAAATTTTATAATTTGATTTATAATTCTGATATTGCCGAATACTGTAACTTTGGGGAAGCAAATATAATTATAAATTCCGTATTTACTGCAAACACGTCCATCGGCAACGGTAATGTACTAAATGGTTCCGTAATCATAGCCCATGATGTTCAAGTCGGAGATTTTAATTTCTTCGGACCGAGAAGTCAGGTTTTAGGGTATGTAAAAGTGGGTAATGAAAATCAAATTGGCGCAAATTCAATTTTATTACCTAAATCTAAGATTGGCAATAATAATAAAATAGCACCGCTAAGTGCTATATATAAAGGCTGCAGAGATAACTGCTATATGAGCGGAAATCCTGCTTTAAAACAAGGCATAATAGAATAAAGAGAAAATAAAATGGAAAAACAAACAGTAGAAATTTTATCAATGTTGTTAGGACAGGAATTTACAATTGACGACGATGTCTCTATGGAAAATCAAGAACTTTGGGATTCCATAAAACATATAGAAATTATTACAACTTTAGAAGAAGAACTTGGAATATCTTTTAATACCGAGGATATCCCAAAGTTGACTTCTATGAAAAAAATCATAGAAGCTATAAATAATATGGGAAAGTAATCTGATGAAAAGTTTATTCGATAAAAATTTAAGCAGATTAGATGTACTGTCATATAAAAATATTTCGAATAATATGAAAAATATAAAAATTATGGTGCATAGAAATCATTCGTTTGAAATGATTTCAAGTGTGATTAACCAATTTTTAAATTATTTCGGGCTAAATGCTCAATTTGAATATAGCTCCTATGATGACAGTTTGAATTTTTCCGTTAAAGAAGATACTGACATACACTTGATATGGTTGGATTTAGACAGATATAATAAAAATTCGGTAAAAAGTTTCGTTTCCGAAAAAACGCAAGAACTATATAGTATAGCAAAAAAACCAATAATACTCGGATTAATAGGAGATACAAACGAGATAATAAATAATGTTGCATATATGGTTGATATAAATAAAGTGATAGCGTCATTAGGTGAAAAAGCCTATGATACGGAAAAAGAAAAATATTCTGGAACAAGATTATCAGCCAAAGCTACAATAACAATCGCCCAATATTTAGGTTTAAAAATTATCCCCTCATTTTTTATGCCCCAAATAAAAGCAATTGTGACGGATTTAGATAATACTTTTTATAAAGGTATATTAGGTGAAGACGGAGCAGAATCACTAATTACAAATAAATTATATCAACAAAAACTCCAAGACCTCGCACAAAAAGGATATATGATATGCATTTCTTCAAAAAATGATGAAAATGAAGTGCAAAGTCTTTTTGACACAAGAAAAGATTTTAAAATAAAATTTGATGATTTTACGCTCAAAAGAATAAATTGGTACTCTAAATCCGAAAATATTATTGATATGGCAAAACAAATGAATATAGATTTAAATTCCCTCTTATTTATAGATGATAATATTGCCGAAATAGAAAATGTAAAATCACAAATCCCTCAAGTCAAAACTATTCTGTTTGAAAACGAAGAGGACGTTGTAAATCAGCTAAATTTATATCCTTGTTTTTTGAAAACTGCAATTACAAAAGAAGATATGCTTCGTTCTCAAGATATAAAAGCAAACAAAGAAAGAAGAGATTTGGCAAAAACTTTATCAAAAGAAGAATATTTTAAAAAATTGGGAATAAAAATTGAACTTGCTTTGAATGAACCTTCACACGCAGACAGGATAACAGAATTGTTAAATAAAACAAATCAGTTCATTTTATCGTACAAAAGATATAATAAATCTGAAGTTGAAAGTCTTTTAAAATCAAAAAACTCTTGTATAGTTACTGCAAGTATGTCTGATAAATTATCAGACAGCGGAATAATTGCAATTTGTATATGTAAAAATAAAAATAATGATTTATTTGCGGATGAATTAACATTCTCTTGTCGTGCATTAGGCAGAAATATTGAAAATATTGTAATATCAAAAATGTTTCAATTATCAAAAAATTATCTGAAAACCTCCGATAAAATATTGATAAATTATGAAACAGGAGCACGAAATTTACCGGCATTAAATTGGCTGAAAAATTACACCAAATCAGAATTGTGTAAAAAAGGAATAATAGCTTGCGATTTAAAAGATAACATTGAAACTTCGGGATTGGAGATGAGAATATTATGATGGAATCATTAACTCTGCATCATATAGGAGTTGCAACCCGTAATATCGAAAAAGAATATCAAGTATTTTCCGCAATAGGATACAAAAAATGCTCGGAAATATTTGAAGATGCAGGACAACAAATGAGAGGTTTATTCATAAAGGCTGAAAATCAACCTTGTCTTGAATTGGTTGAAGGGATAGGAGAACAAAATCCAGTAAAATCCCATGTTTTAAAAGGAAATAAATTCTATCATTTCGCTTATATAACAAAAAATATTGAAAAAGATTTTAAAGATTTTGTTGAAAATAAAAAAGCTAAAGTGCTTGTTCCTATTACAAATGCCAAATATTTTGAAAAAATTTGTTTTTTGATAATGCCCAATATGATGATAATTGAATTGGTAAAATTAAGGGAGAATATTTATGAGTAAATCAATTATTCATAATATGAAAATAGCAGGAATATCGGTAGTTTTAGGTGAATTAAAAAAAGAGTTTGCTAAGGAACCGTATTATTATAATAATGACGAAAAAAAGTTAAAAAGTCTTCAAAAAATGATTGGTTTTGATACAAGATATTGGGCA
>CANQJQ010000104.1 GCA_947624265.1 Candidatus Gastranaerophilales bacterium | reverse complement strand
GTGATATGTACCCTGAAACTTTCGGAATGGAACTTTATGATAAGACGATAGGAATAATCGGAACGGGTTCTATCGGTTCAAAATCAATAAAAATTGCTAAAGGTTTTTCAATGAACGTAATTTGCCATGACGTGTATCCCAATAGCAAAATTGAAAAAACATATAATGTTAAATATGCTGATATTGATACTTTATGCAAGCTGTCGGATATAATTCTTTTGCATACTCCACTAACTTCTAACAGCTATCATTTAATAGATGAAACAAAATTAGCACTTATGAAAGAAGATGCAATAATAGTTAATACCGCGCGCGGTGAACTTATTGATACGGAAGCTTTATATAACGCTCTTTTGGATAAACGTATTAAAGGTGCAGCCCTTGATGTTTTGGAGTTTGAAGATACAATTTCAAATAAACGTCCCGGAGAAAACTTAAATCTAAAAAACCTTAGAACCTCTTTAATAAACGGTAAACTTTTAAATCTGGATAATGTAATTGTAACACCGCATATAGCTTATGATACAAAAGAAGCGGTTCACCGAATTTTAGATATGACTCTTACTAACTTGGATAAATTCCTAACAACAGGACAGACGGAATTTAGAGTCTGAAAATAAGCAAAAAAAATGCAAGTTTTAAGTAAGATTTAATAACTTGCAATATTTACACTAGCCGAAACATTAATAACAAAATAATTATACAACAACATGATTATTTCGTAAAGTATACCATTGTATAATAATTAAAAAACTTTTAATATTTATTTACAATAAATAAAAAATCTTTTGTAATATAATAAAAAACAAAAGAGAGGCAGAGAATATGAGAAAACCCGTTATTGGAGTCCTAGGTGCGACAGGTGTTGTCGGCAGAAATATTTTAAAAATATTGGAAGAAAATAATGTTGTATATGAGGATATAAAATTTCTTGCAAGTAAAAAAAGTGCGGGTAAAAAAATAGAATTTAAAGGTAAAGAATATACAGTTATAGAAGCGACACCGGATGCTTTTGAAGGGATAAATATAGTTTTAGCATCAGCAGGAGGTTCAACAAGTTTAGCATTGGCTAAAGAAGCGGTTAAACGAGGTGCTGTTTATATTGATAACTCAAGTGCTTTCAGAATGGAAAAAGATGTTCCGCTTGTAATTGCAGGTGTTAATGATGAAGATATAAGAACTCATAAAGGAATAATAGCTAATCCTAACTGTTCAACATCTCAATTAATGCTTGTTTTAAAACCGTTACATGACTATGCAGGCATAAAAAGAATGGTTGTAAGCACTTATCAATCGGTTTCAGGTGCGGGTCTGGCTGCTATTAACGAGCTTAAAGAAAACACAATTGCCGTGAACGAGGGTAAATCCTTTGAAAATAAAGTATTTAAAAAACCCATTGCATATAACTGTATTCCGCAGATAGATGTATTTTGCGATAACGGCTATACGAAAGAAGAAATGAAGGTTACAAACGAAACAAGAAAAATTCTTCATTTAAACCCTAATACCCCTATATCTTGTACGGCAGTCAGAGTCCCGGTATTTATAGGACACTCTGAAGCAGTTACGGTAGAATTTGAAAAAGAAATTACGTCGGAAAAAGCACGAGAAATATTAGAGCATGCTTGGGGTGTAAAGGTTATTGATGACCCCGCAAATTATGAATTTCCGACGGCAGTTATGGCAGCAAATACAAACCCTGTGTATGTGGGCAGAATAAGAAAAGATATCGCTTTTGATAACGCAATTACTTTTTGGTGTGTGGCTGATAACCTTAGAATCGGTGCGGCATTAAATACCGTAAGAATTGCCGAAAAAGTTATAGAAATGCAGGTATTTTAGGGGGATTTTATGATGAGATATAATTTTGGTGATGTAATTACCGCAATGATAACTCCTTTTAATGAGGATTTAAGTATTGACTATCCTGCTTTGGAAAAACTTGTTAATCATTTAATAAATACAGGCTCTGATGCTATACTAGTTGCCGGAACTACAGGGGAAACACCGACACTTTCTCATGAAGAAGAATATGAAATTTTTAAATTCGTAAAGGAAGTTGTTAACGGCAGAGTTAAACTTATAATGGGTGCAGGTTCTAATTCGACGGAAACTGCGGTTAAATCGTCAATAAAGGCAAAAGAACTTGGTGCGGATGCTATATTAACTGTTGTGCCTTATTATAATAAGCCTTCTCAAAAAGGTATGTATGAACACTTTTCTGCAATAGCCAAAGCAGTTAATTTGCCGATAATATTGTATAATATCCCGGGAAGAACGGGTGTAAATATGCAGCCTGCAACTATAGCAAAACTTGCAAAAGAATATAAAAATATAGCTGCCGTTAAACAAAGTAATTCGGATTTAGATTTAATCAGCGATATAAAATCATTGTGTCCCGAAGATTTTGCAATATATTCAGGGGACGACAGTTTAACGCTTCCTATGATGTCTTTGGGAGCTTCAGGTGTTATAAGTGTTGCTTCGCATATAGCAGGCAGGGATTTAAAAGAAATGATATCCGCATTTAAATCAGGTAATAATGAAGAAGCACTTAAAAAACACATTTATTTATATCCGTTATTCAGAAAACTGTTTATGGCACCAAACCCTGTGCCTGTTAAAGCGGCACTTGCTCATTTCGGACTGATAAAAGAATATGTAAGAAAACCGCTTGTTACTCTTGATAATGAAGAAAAACAAGAACTTTTGTCTGTAATAAACAAGTATTCTATTTAACTAAATTAAATATTTCGTTGCAGATAGAAAAGATTTCTTTTGCCTGATTAAAGTTAATCATATTAGCTCCGTCGCAAAGAGCACTATCGGGGTCAGGGTGAACTTCAAAGAAAAGACCGTTAACTCCTGCCGCTATCGCTGCTTTTGCAAGAACCGGAACAAATTTTCTTTCGCCTGAAGAACTGTCTCCGCAGCCCCCCGGAAGCTGAACAGAGTGTGTAGCATCAAATATAACGGGATATCCCATTTCTTGAATTATTGGTATAGCTCTCATATCTGAAACTAAATTGTTATATCCGAAGGTAACTCCTCTATCCGTAATGGTTATTTTGTCATTTCCTGAGTCCAAAACTTTTTTTGCTATTGACTGCATCTGCTGAGGGGCTAAAAACTGACCTTTTTTTATATTAATTATTCTTCCTGTTCTTGCTGCCGCAACAAGTAAATCCGTTTGTCTGCATAAAAAAGCCGGAATTTGTATAATATCAGCAACTTCTGCTGCCATTGGCGCTTCATTGGGGTTATGAATATCAGTTACAATCGGAACATTAAATTCTTTTTTAACTTCATTTAAAAGTTCAAGCCCTTTTTCAATACCTAAACCTCTATATGAGTTTAGTGAACTTCTGTTAGCTTTATCGTAAGAGGATTTGAATACAAAATTTATGTTAAGTTCGGAGGTTAAATTTTTAAGGTATTCTGCCGTTTTAAAGAGGATTTCTTTAGATTCAATAGCGCAAGGTCCTGCAAAAACAGTCAATTTGTCAGCCCCTATTTCGAAATCATTTAATCTAACGGTTTTAACCTGCATCCTTTTAACTCCTGTTATTAAATACAATTAAATTATAACAAAAAATTATTTAAGTTAAAAAAGGAAGGTTATATTTATAACCTTCCTTTGATAAATTAATATAATTTTTTAATTTGTTTGTTAACTTGAATAGGACCGTATTGAATAGGAACGGCAACTTCACCTGCGAAGGTTATTGCACCCCATTTACCATCATGCTTAACTTTAAAATATTCTCCTGATGCGGTTTCTATTTTATCGTATATAGGTTTTACCATTAATTTCCCGTTTAAATCAACAACACCCCATTTGTTGTTTTCTTCAACCTTAAAATGATTGCTTCCCAATTTATCAATATCTTCATATTGGGGTTTGATGATAGTTTTTCCATTAAGATTTATTAAACCTTTAAGGTCTTCATCTTCTATAACAAAGTAATTTGATGTTAATTCATCAATATCTTCGTATTGAGGTCTGATTATTTCTTTACCGTGTTTATTAACAACACCGTATTTTCTGTTGAGTTCAACCTTAAATAAATCGTTTTGCATAGCGTCAATATCATCATATTTCGGAACGATGATTTCATTACCTTCTGTATCTATTATGCCCCAAACTCCATTTGCTTCGACTTTAATATAATTCATATTAAGTCCTTCTATGTCGGTAAACATCGGGGGAAGGTTAATTCTTCCGTTTTCGCTGTAAAAACCCCATCTTCCGTTTGACTTATAACCTGTAATTGTTTTGTAGTGAGTGTAGTATGTATCATTAACTCCGGGCTTCAGTCCCGAAATTCCCGCATCGGGATTTGTTATTGCACCTTGGTTAGTAACTTTCGGATTTGAAGTTGATGTTGTTACATAAGCTATTGCAGGGGTGCAAAATAACATTAAAATTGCCAAAGTAATAATATGTTTTTTCATTTTTCCTCCTTAATATCTTCAGAGTGCAATCTTTTATTTTTGTAACCGTACATAATATATATTGCAAGTCCCATTATAACCCATAATAGGAAATAAAGTGAAGAGTCTGTACCCGTAAGACCTTTATAAATCATAAAACAACTGCACATAATAATTCCAAGTATCGGGAATAAAGGACAGAACGGGACTTTAAACGGGCGAGGTCTATCGGGTTCCGTTTTTCTTAAAATTAATACTTCTATACAAATTATTACAAATGAAGCAAAAGTACCGTAATTACAAAGTTCTGCCGAAATATTCAAGTCCATAAATAATGAGCCTATAATAACTATCAGTCCTGAAATCCAAGTTATAATATGCGGGGTTTTGAATTTGGGGTGAATTTTCATAATATTTTTAGGCAGAAAATTATCTCTTGCTATCGCGTAAAAAATCCTTGTTGTGCCCAGTTGATAAACTAAAAGCACGCTTGTTAAAGCGCATAGTGCCCCAACTGAGATGGCACCTGCGTACCAGTTTTTGCCTATTGCCCGCATTGCATGAGCTA
>CANQJQ010000103.1 GCA_947624265.1 Candidatus Gastranaerophilales bacterium | reverse complement strand
CTTCGTTTCTGCTCACTTCGGGCATTCACTTTTTCGAGTTTCGCTACGCTCACTCTACGGAAAAACCGCAAAAAAAAAGGGACATGTAATGTCCCAAACAATTCGGAATGTAAAAGAAAATTTTTTCCATATCCGTCGTGTGTTAGTAAGGTAAGTGTAAGGTATGTATGTAAGTGTAAAATTAAGTGTAAATAAATTTAGTACGCGTACTCTCTGTTTTTTTCCTCGTGTTTCTGCAGTTGTATTAATTTGTTTTGCTCTCTTAATATCTTTCTTTATTTATCTCTCACATGTATATAAAGTATTTTTTATATACAAAATTGCTAAATCGTAAATAAAAAATATATATTTTCTTAACAAAACTTAATATAATCCCCAAAAGACTTATTTAAATAATAAAAGAGGTTTGTTTGCATGGAGTTTGAATATAGTACCTAAATATATACAGGAGGATAATATACGGGAAAAATTCAAACAAGTATTATAACAATATACATATTCCACTCTCACTCGTAAACTGTTTGACCGAATGAATTTTCGGTCTTTTTTTTGCGAATTTCAATTCTTGAAATTCGCTTCTTGAAATTCCTTTCGCTCGAACTTGAAACTCCTTCGGCTTCGCCTGTCATCGTTTCCGTTTCAGCTACGCATACGGGCTCAGCTACACTTCGTTTCGCATACAAGTTCACAAGGCTCGTACCTCGCCTGTTCATTTTGTAACAATCTTCGCATTGCTCAGATGTTCGCTTTGTAGCAAACCGAACTTCGTTCGTACGGAATTTCGCTTCTTGGTTTTTCCTTTTTCTCTGCCCTGTCGTTCGCCACACTTCGTTTCTGCTCACTTCGGGCATTCACTTTTTCGAGTTTCGCTACGCTCACTCTACGGAAAAACCGCAAAAAAAAGACGAAAACGGGGTTTCGTCTCGGAAAAACAAGTAACAATGTTTATTAGGCAAAAATATTTATTGAATTTAAGGCGTCATTTCCGTCAGCTTCGTCGCTTTTTTCTGTTTGATAATAGAATGAGAACGGATTAGATCCTTTTTTATCTTTATTGGTTTGAGTTGTTTCTGCTACTTGAGTTGATGCATTTATTACTTGCTGTTCATCAACTTTAACAGCGGGTTCTGCGTTTAAAACTAATCTTCCGTTATTTTCTTTGGATGTAAATAAACTTTGTGCTGCAATCGAGTTTAAATATTGCACATTATTACTGAAAGCTTTTGAAAAATTAACATCAAAATCCGTTGCAGCTTTAGCCGCTTTTAGTGCGACATCCCCGTTTGTTCTTGCTGCATATAAATCTGTACCAAGACTTACCCTGTTGAATTTTGATAAATTTAATTTCGATAAATCAACGGTTGGTTGTTCCTGCTGATTGGGATTAAAAATTTTTTCGGCAACGCGGTTTACTGCCTGCACATCCAATATGGGTTTGGCTGAATTTACCGCATAAAAATTGTTACCTACAGATATTCCCATTCTTTGCCTATTCTCCAATAATTTATATTTTTTTTATCGGGTTTTTCTTTTGCAAACTTTAGTATCTGATTGTTTTTATTAATAATTGTTAACATTTTTATTAAAATTTTTAATAAAATAAAAAAGGACTTGAAGAAAAAATATGTTTTAAATATGATTAAGTTAATAAAATATTATTAGTAAAGGAATGTAATTATGAACCCCATAGTAGAAAGTTTAGGAAAAGAGTATTTGAATAAAGAATTACCTGAATTAAACCCCGGTGATACCGTTAGAGTATCTGTCAGAATTGTTGAAGGTAACAAGGAAAGAACACAGGCTTTTGAAGGTACAATTCTTAAAAAACGCGGAAGCGGTATAGGTAAAACAATTACCGTTAGAAAAATGTTTCAAGGTGTTGGAGTAGAAAGGGTTTTCCCGGTATATTCTCCTCGTGTTGAAAAAATTACAATCGTAAGACGCGGTGATGTTAAACGTGCTAAGTTGTATTACTTGAGAGAACGTTCAGGTAAAGCTACTCGTATCAGAGAGAAAATTGAAAAGAAATAGATTGCCCGAGTAAATTTTATGATAAGCTGAAGGCTTGAGTATAAATTTACGAGTGGCGTTTTGAAAAGGTAAGCAACTTTACGGTTGCGAGGAGCAAGCGGAATGTTGCGACACTAGATTAGGCAGTGTTGTTATATAAAAAGCCATACCCCTTTTGAGTATGGCTTTTAATTTATAAAGAGGTTGATGTGGAGCATATTCATTGGTATCCCGGGCATATAGCCAAAGCGGAAAAGAAATTAAAAGAACAAATTAATATCGTTGATGTTGTTATTGAAGTTCTTGACGCAAGAATTCCGAATAGCAGTATGTACCCTGATATAGAAAAACTTCTAAGGGATAAACCCCGATTAATACTTATGAATAAGGCTGATTTGGCTGACGTTGAACAAACAAAAAAGTGGCAGGATGCGCTAAAAGAGCAAACTAAATGTTTTGTTTTGCCTACAAGTGCTAATGATAATAAAGATTTATCAAAGATTTTAAATAAAGTATCAGAACTCGGTCAACCAAAAATCATAGCATTAGTTAAAAAAGGATTACTCCCCAGAGCCGTTAGGGTTATGGTTGTCGGCATGCCTAATGTCGGTAAATCAAGTATTATTAATAAATTAATAAAAAAGACAAAAGCCAAAACAGGCGCTAAAGCAGGTGTAACTCGCGAGCAGCAGTGGGTCAGGATTAATCCGAAGGTGGATTTATTGGATACTCCGGGGATAATTCCTCTGAAACAGGAAGACCAAAATAAAGCATACAAACTTGCTTTTGTGGATTCGATAGGTGAAAATGCCTATGATGTTGAGGCGGTAGCTTCTAAATTCATTGAAGATATGAATATTATCTACCCTGATTTATTAAAAGAATATTATAAGCTTGATGATGAAATTAACCTTGAAACTGTTGCTTTAAAGCGCAACTGGATTGTATCAGGAGCTAAAGCTGATACAAAAAGGGCGGCACAAAACCTTTTGAATGATTTCAGACTGGGGCGTTTAGGCAAATTAACATTGGATAAGTATGAATAAATTATTTGAGTTTGATAAAAAAAAGCAAAAAGATATTGATTTTTTAATCGGTACTGATGAAGCGGGCAGAGGCCCCGGGGCGGGCGGTGTGTTTGCTGCCGCTGTTTGTTTTACTTCTGTTGATAAAGCGTTAATTAAAACTCTTGATAAAATAAACGACTCAAAACAGTTAACACAAAAAGTACGAGAAGAACTTTTTGAAATTATAAAGGCTGCTTCTATATATTCAATCCAAATGGGAACGGTGGAAGAAATAGAGAAATATAACATTCTTGCGGTATCTTTAATGCAAATGAAAAAAGCCTGCGAAGAAGTGATTGCAAAGACAAGTTCAAAAAACATAAAAGTGCTTGTGGATGGAAACAAGCTGATAAGAAGCTTTAGTTTTCCGCAGGAAACAATAGTGAAGGGCGATAGTAAATCTGCTTCAATCGCGGCAGCAAGTATTTTGGCAAAAGTAGCGCGCGATAGATATATGGATGAGCTTGATAAAGAGTTCCCCATGTATGGCTGGGCTCAAAATAAAGGCTATATGACCCAAGCGCATCTTGATGCGGTTGACAAATACGGACTTTGTAAATACCACCGCAAAAAGTTTTTTGAAAAACATTTTGAACTTTCTAAACAAATTTCTTTATTTTAAAACCCATTCCTCCATTAAACCTTTTGATTGTTCCCAAACAAATGATGCATTTTGATCATTTTCAAAAGTACAATACTTACAGGTTTCTATTGGTTTATTCAAATATTTAAGTATTTTCCTTGGGGTGGATTTATATATATCAATACCTTGCGATACCGTAATATTTTGATTAAATTCTTTATTAAAATATTTTACATATAAAGCAAACGGACAATTATAAAGATGCCCATTATATAATGTTGTACATTGTTTCATTATACATTTTGAATATGCATTTTTTATATTGGAATTACCATTTAAATTAATATATTTTCTAAAGGAATTTCGAATATATATCATCCTGTTTTGCCTATTAGCGGTATCTGTTAAATCTAAGTATTGTGAAAATTTATCTGAATTAACAGGATATTTTGATAATATTATGTTTGCATTATTTTTAATATAATCCAGCTTATCTTTTTGAAGTGAGGGCAATAAAATACCGTTAGATACTATATTTATTTGAGATATAGGAGATATATTTTTACATATAGAAACAAATTCAGTAATTTCAGGGTGTAATAACGGTTCTCCGCCCATTAATTCTATACTATATATTTTAAATTTATTGCATAACTCTTTTAAATCTCTTTCAAAATCATTTTTATCAAGGAAAAATTCATCACTTATATTACTAAAATGACTGCAGCCCTTGCAATTTAAATTACAATGATCGGTTAAATGTACTTCTAAAACAGGTAATATTAAATCACTTATCGCAACCCTTATCATTAATAAAGATTTATCATTAATATATTTATAAAATTTAATCATAAGTTAAAAATACTACATTATAAATAATAAATCAAATAATTCTTTAGTAGTATATATATCTTGTTGTATATGCAGTTTTACCTTTAGTGCTTTTTCAACATCTTTAACGGTTAAACCGTCTAAAAACTCTTGTGTGTATGGTCTTATCATTATTGAAGGAATTATTACGTCCTTATAACAGTTGCTTTTTAACTGATTAATCAAGTCATTTGCGGTAATTAAGCCTGCAACATTAACATCTTTGCCCCAAAACTCGCTTTTTACAGGATGTACATCAAGATGAACGTTTTTTATTTTGTTTAGTTCTTCGGCAAATTTATAAAAAGCCCCAGAGGCACTGACAGAGCAGGCAATTGTGTATTCTTTTTTTTCTTTTACGCTTTTAGGCGCTTTTTTTAAGCGTTTATTAAAATCATCCAGAAGGCATCTTAAAGAACCTACACCGTCTTCGAGCTGATTAAATCCGTTATAGTACTTTTTCTCGGGTATTTCAAG
>CANQJQ010000102.1 GCA_947624265.1 Candidatus Gastranaerophilales bacterium | reverse complement strand
AAGGAGAATAAATTATGTTAAACGAAGATTTACAACAAAATGTAGGCTTGGGACAAAATGCTTACGCTAAAACACAGGAAGTACAAACTCCGCCTCCCGTTGACGAGGAAGGATATTTCGGAAAACCTGAATTCTATGATTATTCAGCAGTGAAACTTCCTGAAAACTATTGCTATGATGAAGCTTTATTAAATGAGTTTAATGAATTGGCAGGCAAATATAATCTCTCTCAAAAAAGCGCAAATGAATTAATGGCTATGGCAGTAAAGCTGACGGAGTTAACGAGTAAAAATTACTCTGCAACTATAGCTGAACAACAAAGGCTTAAAATTGACGAACTCAGACGCGCTCTTATTAATGACAGAGATTTAGGCGGTGTCAATTTCGCTAAAACTCTTAGGACTGCAGATATCGCATATACTCAATTTGCTGATAATGAGGTTCAATCCGTACTCAATGACACAGGGCTTAATTGTCATCCTGCCATTGTAAGGATGTTCTATAACATTGGTAAAAGAATGCAAAATGATAGAGTTTATCAGGTAAATGGCGCAGCAGCTCCTAAAGAAAACAGGGAAGATATTTTATTCCCTACAATGCAGTAATGAAAAAAGAAAGGACTTAAAATGGCTACAATCGGTGCCGGTTATTTAACCTTGGCAGACAGATTAAAAAGAACCGAAAACGGTAAAATGGCTGCCGAAATTATTGAAATGATGTCAGAAACAAATGAAGTATTGCAAGATGCGGTTGCAATCCAATGTAATGACGGTTCAAACCATATTACAACAATACGTACAGGGCTTCCAAGTGCTGTATTCCGCAATTTATACGGATTTGTTCCCACATCAAAATCAGCAACAGAACAAGTTAAAGATGTTACAGGTATGTTAGAAACTTTTTCCATTGTGGATGCTGATTTGGTTGATAAATCTGAAAATCCCAAATTGTTCAGATTATCCGAATCATCAGCCTTTGTTGAGGCTATGAATCAAAAACTTCAAGAAACAATATTCTATGGAAGTATTAAAGAAAATGCCGCAGCTTTTGACGGATTGGCTGTCAGATACGGCAAAAAATCCAATGACCCTAAAAAAATAGGTTCCAATATCATAGATGCCGGAGGAAAAGGCTCTGATAATACTTCTGTCTGGTTTGTAACTTGGGGCGACCTTCATACGGCTTTACTTTATCCTCAAGGCTCTTTAGCAGGTGTTCAGCATAAAGATGACGGTATTGTTACGGAAACAAGTTCCACAGGCGGTAAAAGAAAAGTTTACCAAGATCACTTCAAAATGGATGTTGGTCTTTCTGTAAGAGATTGGCGTTCTACCTGCCGTATTGCAAACATAAGTATAGAAAATCTTGCAGGTTCTGACCCTGCTGATTTAGAAGAACTTTTAAATCAGGCTTATTACAAAATCAGAAGATTTTCTAAGACGGGAAATACCTTTATCTACTGTAATTCTACGGTTCTTATGTATTTTGAAGCTCAATTAAAAGCTAAAACCAACGTTAACTTTACAATTAAAGAATATTTAAATGAAAATATCCTTCATTACAAAAATATTCCGATTCGTGAATGTGAACAAATTACTTGCACAGAAGAATTAGTATCTTAATAAAGGAGAAAATATGATATTAGATGAACAAGGTATGTTTTCAAATAAGCAGGCAATAACCGAAAGTTGTGCTTCCGAAAACATATTAAATTTAGGTAAAAGAGAAGTTGCCTTCGGTACTCCCGTCGGTCTTTTTATTCAAATAAATGATAAATTTGAAAATGTTACAAGCTTAACTATTGCAGTTCAAACTGATGATGATGAAGATTTTTCTTCTGCAGTTACTCTTGTTGAACAAACTATTCTCGCAGCAGATTTAGTAAAAGGTGCGGTATCTACAATTAAATTCTTGCCGAAAGGTAATTTGGGATTTATGAGATTGTACTACACTGTTGCAAAATCAGGTGAAGAAGCCGTAACAGGTAAAATTACCGCAGCTATAACTGACGGTCATCAGGAAAGTTTCCATAACGTATAAATATTCCTGCACAATTATCATAGGGGGTGCCCGATTAATATCGGGTATCCTTTTTCTTAACGAGTAAAGGCGGAGATTATGAATTATACAAAAGCAAAAATTTTTAATATAACACTAAAAAATTTAAGGGTTAGTGTGGGAATACAAAATACTAACCAAACTGATAAAAATACGGTTGTCCTTAATGAATTTTATGATAGCGCGCGTGAACAGGTTTTAAAGGATTTTGACTGGAACTTTGCAAATTCGTATAGAGAACTTTCTTTAACTGGTAATATCCCTCAAAATCCTAAGTTTTTATATGAATATGATTATCCGAATGATTGTCTGTTTGCAAGAGAGATAATACCGTATTCTGACAAAAAACAAGAAGAGTTTGAAGTAGCAGCAAATATTACCGGACAAAAAGTTATAAATACTAACGTTGTGCCTGCCGTGTTAAGATTTACAAAGTCTGTTGATAATGAAATATACTTTACGACAGAGTTTGTAATGGCGCTGTCTTGGTATTTGGCTTTTCTGGCCGCGCCTTCTATTACGGGTAACAGGGCGGTGCAAAGTGATTGTTTAAATGTATATACAAGTATTTTAGCTAAGGCAAAAACCATTAATGCCTCAGAAGGTTTGATTTTTAATTCTGATGACTGTCCTTGGCTGGATGTAAGATAAAGGAGTAAATTATGACGCGTTATACTCAAAAATCTTTTACGGGAGGAGTATTAAGTCCAGCTTTATATTCAAGAAACGATTTAGCAAAATATGCGGTCGGACTTAAAACATTAAAGAACGGATTTGTAAGGGCAGAAGGCTGTGTCAGCAATAGAGCCGGACTTGAACTTGTATGTGAAGTTAAAAATTCAGATGAAAAAGTCAGACTGATACCTTTTTCTTTTAACACGGAACAAACTTATATTATTGAACTGGGGAATAAATATGCAAGATTTATAAAAGACGGAGCGCAAATAGTTGACTCTAAAACTCTGCTGCCTGTTGAGATTGAAACTCCATATCTTGAAAAAGATTTATCAAATATAAAATACGCCCAGAACGCGGATGTTCTTACTCTTTGTCATAATGATTATGTTCCGATGGAACTGTCAAGATTGTCACATTATGATTGGCAATTAAAACCAATTGATGTTCAACCTCAAATATCAGCTCCTACGGGACTTAAAGCAACCTGGACAGGAGGCACGGAAAATAAAACAACATATCAATATGTCGTTACCGCAGTAAAAAAAGAAACCTATGAAGAAAGCAATCGCTCCGAAGAAGTTTCCGTTGTAGGAGAACTTGAATCCTCATGGGGTGTAACCGAATATATTACTATAACATTTGAAGAAGTTGAAAATGCTGTAGAATATAACATCTATAGAAATGTAAACGGGGTGTTTGGCTTTGTCGGCACTACCTCCACCACGACCTTCAAAGATGATAAGATAGAACCTGACTTAACTTCAACTGCTCCCATATTTACTAATCCCTTCGCGGAAAATGATAATAACCCGGCGTGCGTTAATTATTTTCAGCAAAGAAAGGTATATGCCTGTTTAAAGAACAGTCCTCAACAGCTTGTTACTTCTCAGACTTCAACTAATAATAACTTTAATATCTCCCGTCCTTTAAATGCTACCGATTCAATAAATATGACTCTTTCAGAACGTGAAGTAAATGAAATCCGGCATATTATTGCATTAAATGACTTGATTATTTTAACTTCGGGCGGAGAATGGAAATTAAACGGGTCAGACGGAGCTTTTACCGCATCTTCTTCTCTTGTTGCTTCACCACAGAGTTTTTACGGGTGTTCGCATGTTGCACCTGTTGTATCAGGAAATATGATTTTATTTGTTCAATCAGGTGGCTCAGTAATCAGAGATTTAGGCTATACTTATGTATCTGACGGCTATGACGGGGAAGAACTTTCAATTTATGCTAATCATTTATTTGAAGGAAAACAGGTAATTGATATGGCATACTCAAAAGAACCTTATAGAATTTTATGGTGCGTAATGAGCGATAATACGCTTAACGGCTTGACTTATAACAAAAAACAAGAAGTTTCCGGCTGGCATCAGCATACCACAAAGGGTTGTTTTGAAGCGGTCAGCGTAATTAGAGAAGGGTTTGAAGATATTGTTTATTTCGTGGTTAAAAGATTAATAAACGGACAAACCAAACGTTTTATTGAACGTATGACGTCAAGATATGTTGAAAAAACTCAAGATGGTATGTTTTTAGATTGTGCTCTTAAATATGAAGGTACTCCAATCAGTACTATTCACGGTCTTGAACACCTTGAAGGCGAAAAAATTAATTTACTTGCAGACGGTTGTGTTGTGCTTGATAAAATGGTTAAGAACGGTTGTGTTCATCTGGATTATCCCGCTTCAAAAATTACAGCAGGTCTTCCTTATGAATTTGAACTTGAAACTCTTAATCTTGAAGGGGAATGTACTCATGGTCTTACTAAAATAGTTAATTCTGTGAATATTTCAGTAGATAAATCCCGCGAGGATTTCTTTATTGTCGGAACAAACGGCGATATGGTTCAAAACTCCAGAAGCGTAAAAAGTGCTAATGATGCAAATTATCTGCATTCGGGAAATGTTGAAGCTTTTGTTTTCGCTGATTATTCAGATAAAGCAACGGTGCATTTAAAACAAATTTATCCGCTTCCTCTTACTATTAATTCAATTTCTTTAGATATAACGGTGGCTGATGTAAATGATTAAAAATATTGAAAATAAAAAAGAAATAATGTTTATTTTGAACAATTTAAGGCAGGAAGATAAACAAGAACTTAAAGCACTTTGGGGTAAACATTGGAAACAATTCGCTTTTGAAAGTATCCAAGATAAAGAGGGACTTGTATTATACGGTAATAATTATCAGGGAGAAATTGTTCCTATTGCAATGGGCGGAATTTATAATTTATCAGGTAAATCTTGTTCCGTTGCTTGTGTCTGGCTGTTATCTACAGTATTTGTTTATAACAATAGGCATATATTTATGAAAACAATAAGAAAAGAAATTTTAAAAGCTTCAAAAAAATATGATATTTTATACAACTATATTTATAAATCAAATTATGAGGCTAAAA
>CANQJQ010000101.1 GCA_947624265.1 Candidatus Gastranaerophilales bacterium | reverse complement strand
ATACGTAACAAATAAATCAAAATATACTCTTTTTGATATTTCGGACAGTTTTTTAAACGAAAATATCAGAATAAATATTGAAAACTTTAAAAACTCCGATAAAAATCATCTCTGCTTAAAGATGATATTAAATGATAACAAGAATATTCAAAATCTTCCCGTTGATTTGCATATTACAAAGATACGAGGTAAAAAGAATAAAATAAAAGGCTATAGCGTAATAATTCAGGATATTACACAGGAAGTAAAAAATAAAATCCAAAAAGAAACTTTTATAGATATAATTTCACATGACCTGAAAAACCCAATGAGAGCTAATATTCAAATATTGGAATTGATTTTGAATAATAAATTCGGCAAGGTTGAAGCAAGGCTTAAAACCGTACTCGAGGAACTTTTAAATTCCTGCAAGTTTATGACCTATATGGCTGATAACCTCTTAATAAAATACAGAAACGAGATTGATTTGTACGAGCTTCAAAAGGAAGAATATTCAATAGTTGATCTTGTAAAAGAACGCTCTAATAAGTTAATGAAAATATTGGATAAGAAAAATCAAACTATTGAACTTATTATAAAAGGCGATATTCAGCCCGTAAAAATGGATAAAGATGAGATTACAAAAGTAATCAATAACTTAATAATAAATGCTTCCGAGCAAAGCTCACAAGATGCAAAAATTTATATTAATATTGAAGAAGACAATAATAATATTTCCGTATCCGTTACAGATTACGGATATAAGCAAAAATATGAAAACTTAAGCGGTATATTTGAAGAATATTTGACCTGTTCAAACAAATTCAGAAAAGTCGGTTTCAGCTTGGAGCTTTATAATTGCAGAAAAATTATAGAAGCCCATGAAGGTCATATTTATGCTTCAAACACACAAAACGGCACCTCTATAACTTTTTCTCTGCCCGTATAATTATAGTTGACATAGTAATAAATTGATTTATATAATTATTTATATTTATGCCATAAGAGGATTATATGAAAAACAAAATTGCAATAGTTTATTCAGGTTTAATGAATTTTTATCTAAATAAATTTTTACAACTATGTGATAAATATAATATTGTGGTTGATATGTTCTTTTTTAAAGGGAAAGAAAATAATAATTTAGAAAGTAAATACATAAATAAAACATTTTTTTTAAAAACTTTTTTAAAATCTAAATCAAATCGAAAAGACATAAATATAAAAAAAATAATTGAAAAAGAAATAAAAAATCTTGTTGATATCAATGCATATGATTTTATAATTGTTGACGGACCTTTAGGTTTATCCTTTACGTGTAATATATTTCATTATAATAGTTTAAATTACAGAATAAAAACGGAAACAAATTATTTATATCAAAAAATATTGCAAATAGGTCATTTTAAAAACCTTATGGCAGATAAATCGTATTATAAAAATTGTCCTAAAGTAGTTGCGGTTTCAAATGAAATAAGAAAAGATTTAATAAATAATTATAATATAAGTCCTGATAAAATATTTGTAATTCATCCCGCATGCAGTAATTTGGATATTGAAGGAAAAACGAAAAGAACCGAAGATAGTAAAAAAACAAAATTTATAATAGGTTCTGTAACATGCGGATTTTCGACAAAAGGCGGGTACACCGTTCTGGGTGCTTTAAGAAAACTTTTAAAACGCAGACTTACTAAAGATATTGAGATAAGGTTTATAAATCCCAAATTTGATAAACAAATATTATTAAAAATTTATTTGAAATTATTTAAGCTTGAAAAATACGTTAAATTTTACACGTACCAAAACGATATGAAAAAATTTTATTCGGAGTTGGATTGTTTAGTTTGTGCAAGTAAATATGAAGCATTCGGACGTGTTGCAGGAGAGGCTATGTTGTTTTATATACCGGTTATAGTTGCTTCTAATGTCGGAGCTTGTGATATTATTAAAGACGGTGAAAACGGTTTTATTTTTAAAAGAGATAAAAATATTTATTCTAATTTAGCTGACAAACTTGAAGAACTTATTGTTAAGTACGATTATTATGATTATATAAAACAAAAAGCTCATGATACCGTTATTAACATAACTTGGGAAAATTTCAGTAAAAAATTATTTTTTGGATTGTATCCGTCTTTAGATGATGAAAAAAGTTAATTAATATCAACAACGCTTACACCGTCGCCGCCTTCAGTGTTTTCTCCGGGGCGGAATTTTGCAACATAAGGCGAGTGCATCAAATAATCCCTTATTACTTGTTTTAAAGCTCCAGTTCCGTGCCCGTGGATAATATAAACAGGTGAAATGTTTACAAGACTTGCTTTATCAAGATATGCTTCAACTTCATCCAGAGCTTCTTCCACTCTGTAGCCACGTAAATCCAAAGTTTGAGATAAATTGCGCCTTTCTATTGCAAAATCTGTTTTATAAACTCCTTTTGCTTTTGCTTCGCGTTTTATAAGATTTTTATTTAATACGGCAAGTTTATTTTGTTTTACTTTTGTTTTTAATTGCCCCATTTGAATTTGTACATTCTTATTTTTATCTGGCATGGAAAGCAGTATAACTTCTTGATTAAGGTCGGTAATCATAACTTTATCGCCTATTTTTGCATTTTGCCAGTCAATAGGTGTGTATTTTTCGGCTATTTCGTCTTCATCAGCACGAAAATTCGTTCGCATTGCGGTTTCTATTCCAGCCAAACGATGGAAACTTCTCCTTGCAATTTTTTCAGATTTTTCTTCACGCATTTGTTTTAATATGTCTTTGATTTCTTCTCGTGCTTCATCAAGCGAAGTTTCATATTTTTTCTTATAAATATTTATATTTTTCTTTTTATCTTTTTTAATTTCATTTAACTTATCATTTAGACTTTGTTCTAATCGTTTAACATTCTCTTCTTTTTCTTCAAGTATTCGTTTTGAGTCTGATAATTCCTGTTGAGTTTTTTGCAGTTCTTCCAATACTTTAGCGGAATTATCTTTTTCATTAAAGTAAATTTCGCGCGCTATATTTATGATTTCTTCTTTTAATCCGAGATTTTTACCAATGGATATTGCGTTACTGGCTCCCGGTATTCCGATTAGAAGCTTATATGTCGGCTTTAAAGTATTAATATTAAATTCAACCGAAGCATTGATAAAACCTTGTTTTAAATAAGCAAGTGATTTAAGTTCTCCGTAGTGGGTTGTAGCTATTACAAAAGCTTTTTTATTTTGCAGATATTCCAAAATAGCTTGAGCAAGTGATGCGCCTTCTTTGGGGTCAGTACCTGCAGCAATTTCATCAAATAAAATTAAACTTTCTTCATCCGCTTGTTGAATTATATTTACAATATTTGTCATATGAGCGGAAAAGGTTGAAAGGTTTTGAAGAATGCTCTGCTCATCGCCTATATCTGCAAAAACTTTTTTGAACGGATATATTTGAGCTTCATAACAAGGAATGTGAAGCCCTGCTTTTGTCATTAAGGTTAAAAGCCCCGCCGTTTTTAATACAACGGTTTTCCCGCCCGTATTTGAACCTGTTATTATCATACAGTTCTTGTCGGAATTTATATAAAAATCATTTTCAACTATATCCGTTTTAGATTTAAGCAGAACTGGGTTTTTCATCATTTTTAAATTAAGGATTTTTTCTTGTGAAATCTCAGCAGATGTTCCGTCAAAAGAAGCAGAGTATTTTGCTTTTGCAAAAATAAAATCGAGCTCGATTAACCCTAGGTTTGAAGTTGAAATTTCACGAGCATTTTCTCCGATTTCACAGGAAAGTTTTTTTAATATTTTTTCTGTTTCTATATGAATTTGAGCTTGAGTTTCTCTGATTTTATTATTTAAGCCTACTAAAATTTCAGGCTCAATAAAAAATGTTTGATTGCTTGCCGATACATCGTGGACTATTCCCGATACTTTATTTTTACATTCCGCTTTAACCTGAAAAACGGTTCTGCCGTCGCGCTCAGTATAAATTGTATCTTGCAGATTGGAAGCAAAATCGCTGTTTTGCAACAAGGAAGATACGCAGCTTCGCACATTTGATGTTGTATCTCTTAAGGTTTGATATAAGCTCTTTAACTCACTTGTTGCATCTTCCTTCACAGTTAAAGAAGGGGTAAAGGTGTTAAAAATTTTGTCTTCAAGCTCTTTATTGGAATATAGTGAGTTTTTAAACTCTGAAAGTTCAAAAAAATCTTTACCGAGACCGTCAAGAAAAGTTTTCATTAATCTTGAAGTTCTCAGTGTTCTTGCAATATTTACTATTTCTTCTTCATCAAGCCGTAATTTTTTTTGAGCATCTTTAAGGCTTTTTTCAATATCATAAATATTTTCTAAAGGGATGTTTAAAGCGTTATTGACAATAGTTTTAGCTTGAGTTGTCAGTTTTAATTCGTTTTTAATGGTATTAATATCATTAAAAATATTGGCATTCAAACAACGTTCTTTACCTAAATTGCTTATTGCGTATTTGCTTAAATAAGAAAGAACTTTATCAAACTCTAAAACTTCAAAAATATTTTTGCTCATAGAATAATTATAAACAAAAAAAAGAAGCATAAGAAAAACTTATGCCTCTTTTTTATTTGTTAATAAAATTAACTATTTTTTAACAGCTACTTTACCGTCAACGATATCTTTGAATTTTTTACCTGCTGTAAATACCGGAGCAGTTTTAGCTGCGATTTTAATTTTAGCACCTGTTTGAGGGTTACGACCTGTTCTAGCTGCTCTTTTTCTTGCTTCCCAAGTACCGAAGCCTACTAAAGTTACTTTTTTACCTTTAGCAACTGTTTTTTCAACTGTTGACATAATTGCATTAATTACTTCTGCTGCATCTTTTTGAGTAACTTTTGCTTTTTTTGATACTTCTTGTACTAATTCTTCTTTATTCATGGTATAAACCCCTTTCATTAAATATAACAATTTTTATTATATCTATTTTTCAGAACTAGTCAATAGGTAATTCATAATGCTGCATTAAATCCTAGCTATAGGCTACTTATTTTTCATCGTTGGGAAGGCAATTACATCACGAATAGTGGTTGAATTAGTAAGTAACATAACAAGCCTGTCGATGCCCATTCCCATGCCACCTGTGGGCGGCATTCCGTACTCAAGTGCATTAATGAAATCTTCGTCAATATCGCATGCTTCTTCATCACCTTGAGCTTTTGCTAAAGCTTGTGCTTCAAACCTTTCGCGCTGGTCTAAGGGGTCGGTTAATTCCGAGAATGCGTTGGCTAATTCCCATCCGTTAACTTTTGATTCAAAACGTTCCGTTAAACGGGGATTATTTCTGTGAACTTTT
>CANQJQ010000100.1 GCA_947624265.1 Candidatus Gastranaerophilales bacterium | reverse complement strand
GTGTTTTAATCTCGGCTTCCGCTCAAGATGAAACCTTATTAAAAGATGTAGCTCTTCATATAGCTTCTTCCGCTCCCGAATTTGTTTCAAGAAATCAAATCCCGCAAAGCGTTATTGATGAAGAAACAAGAATTGAAATGGGTAAAGAAGATTTAGCTAAAAAACCCGAAAATATTAGAGCTAAGATTGTTGAAGGACGTGTTAATAAACTTATGGCTCAAAAATGTTTACTTGAACAGCCGTTTGTTAAAAACCCCGATCAAACAGTTGAACAACATTTAAACGGAAAACTTCAAATTAATTCATTTATCCGCTGGACTTTAGGTGAAGGTCTTGAAAAAAGACAAGACAATTTTGCCGAAGAAGTTATGAATCAAATGGTTCATTAATTAACTTAAGTTTATAAAAAAGGCGCTCAAAAGAGCGTCTTTTTTTATGATATAATGCTTCTATGATTTATGTGCTTTTGTTTATTATTATATTTCTATGTGTTTATATATTTATTTGCAAAAACAGATATCGTAAACTTAAAAATGATGTTAATAAAATATATTTGGCTGTAAAAAGAGTACGATACGGGGATATCAATGTCAGAGTTGAAAATCTTAACAATAAAGAGCTTGAGAATATTACAAACAGATTGTTTGAAACAATGTATGACAGAGAAATGATGATAAAAGAATATCAAGCAACTTTATCCGATAAAAATATATCTTTAGAAGAAATATTAAAACAAGAAAAACAGCTCCGGAAATTTAAAGAAGAATTTGCAGCAACTTTAACTCATGATATGAAAGTTCCCGTTATAGCGGAATTAAATTCTTTAAATTTCCTTCTTGAAGGCAGGTTTGGGCAATTAAATGATAAACAAACAGAAATAATCAACCTGATGAAATCTTCAAATCAAGAGCTTAAAGAATTAATAGAGAATATGCTTGAAACATACCGTTTGGAAAGAAAAGAAATAATATTAAATAAAACCGATAACTCTGTTAACGATTTCTTAAACGAAATAGCTGAAGAAATGAAACCGCTGACAATTTCCTCCAATCATAAAATTATATGTAATTTTAATAAAACTGATAATCTTACTTGGAATTTTGACTCTTTTCAAATTAAAAGGGTCATTAAAAACATATTGCAAAATGCAATAACCTTTAGTCCGAATAATACTGAAATTAAAATCGAAACTAAAGTTGAAAACGAAAAACTTATTTTTTCAATTACAAATAAAGGAAGCGGAATTTCACCCGAAGATATAGAACTTATATTCCAAAAATATTACAGGGGACAATCAAAATTTAAAAAAGCAGGAACAGGTCTTGGGTTATATCTTGCAGGTAAAATTATAGAAGCCCATAACGGATGTATCAAAGTAAACAGTTCCGCAAATGATTCAACCGTATTTATGGTAGAATTACCGCGTTAAATATTGCCTGTGGAACTGTTTTTGTCATCTTCAAACTGTTTAATATCAATATTTTCATCAGTTTGCTGCATAGATGCAAATTTGTACCCCGTAGCATTAACATCAATTTCAATATTTACATCAGTATCAATCATTTCAACTTCATTACAAGGAAATTCTTTAATTTTTCCGTCAGTTAATTTGACAGAGACTTTATTGGTTAAAATATTTAATCCGCAGACTCTGCCGACACCATCTGAGGTCATAACGCCTGAACCTATCGGAACCATTTCCTTTGCAGTTTCTATATAATTTTTATGTTCATAGTTTAAACAGCATAATAATCTGCCGCAAGTACCCGATATTTTACTCGGGGTAATAGGCATATTTTGGTCGTGCGCCAATTTTATATTTATAGAATCAAACTGTCTTTTAAATGTGCAGCAGCAAAACGGTCTTCCGCATAATCCGTTCCCGCAGCATAAAGACGTTTCATCTCTTACTCCGATATGTTTTAAATCAATTCTTACCCGCTTAAAAACTTTCGTTAAATCCTTTAAAAGTTCTCTAAAATCAACTCTTTCAGGTGCTGTATAGTAAAATGTAACTTTCCTTTTATCAAAAGTATATTTACATTGTATAAGGTTCATAACAAGATTATGCCGTTTTATAAGTTCAAGGCAGTCTTTATAACCTTGTATTTCCATTTTTTCTATTTCTTGGTATTCTTTTTTGTCATCCTCACTCATAACCCTGAGCAATGGAACGGAAGGGATTTTTTTTCTTTTTAATATACTCTCAACCTGAGCGGGAACTAAATACGCTTGAGCTACTTCTTCCCCTTTTTCCGTAATAACTATTACCATATCCCCATGGTTAACGGTGATACCTTCAGGTATATCAAGCGGATATTGTTTATTTCTTACCAGTTTTACAGCTAACATAATAATTTATTTTAGCATAAATTTTACTTTATGTTTATTTATTTTAATATTTAAGCAATTTTTATTTTAAAAATTACTTTATTAAAATATAGGTTAGTAATGGTAGGGAAATTATATGAATCCAAGATTAATTAAATTTGCTGTTGAAATGCAAAATGCGGAAAAAATTGAAAAAAAATCAAAAGAAGAAATAAACTTTAATATAAAGTTTTTCAATTTCTTTAAATCTGCAAAAGTAACAGTTCCTATTGACAGAAAGAACTAACTCAATTCCGCATCAATTAAAGCATCAAAATATTCGGAAAATTCGCTCCAGCTTATTTCATAACGCAGTGTAGTATCATGCGGATTTGCTACTGTAATTGTTCTTTTTATAGGATTTACGGCGGTTACCGAGTATGCATGACATACATCAAATCTGTTTTGAGCATCAACATATTGAGATTTTGAATATGGGGTAGTGCAGGTTATAATATGTGATTGAAAATTATCATATCCTATTTTTGATAAAATTTTATCCATAGAGTGAAAATGTGTATTATATTTTTTGCTTTTTATACCGGTCATTTTATATAAGGATGTTTCTGTATAACCTCCGTCATCAATCTTCATAAACAATGTTTTACCGTCATCAAAGTTATTTATAAGTTTAGCATAGGCTCTTTCTATGGCTTTTATTCCCAAATCTCCGGATACGCTGTATTTTTCGGAACCGTCTTGTTTTTTTTGACCGTCCAGTTCATCAGGTTTTACATATATCGGATCTTCTTTATAGAATTTTACACAATATTTACCATCAGGAAGAACCGTTACCATATTTTCCAATAATTTTGCTCCGTATGGGTTTTTTGCCAAGGAATATATAGAAGCCAATAAATAACAATCTCCTATATTATGTTGTGCCAATTCTATATTTTCCGCTCCTTCGTAAAATGCTTTTATTTTGTTTTTAGGAATAACTGCCGTAGTATTAGTTGCCCCCATATCTGTTGCAATTATTTTTGTCCCGTATTTTTGCAGTTTTAAATGTTTTCTTGATACTTTGGAATAAAAAGATTCGGCTATAATATCATTATCATAAGAACGGCCTATTGTAATTTCTCCTTTTTTGTTTAGAAGATTTATTATACTTGGATTTCTCATATCCAGCGTAAAATTTCTGCCCAAATATAATTGGCAATCGTTTGGAATTAAAGTCGGCGTATTTTTTTCTAAAATCCTTTCTTCTGATATATTGGAATAATCCGCCTTTACTATACTGCTTTTAATTCTTGTATCTAAACCTAAATATTTTGTTCCGTTTGTAGAATTTAAGTCTTTAACAATTACTCCGTCCTGATATTTTTCAAGCTGTAAATGCCGTCTTGATACTTTATTATCATTTAATTTAATATCACAAGCATCATCTCTGCCTATAATTAGTTTTTGAGAATCTTTTAATGACATTATTCTGCTTTTTAAATCCGTTAAACAAATCGGTTGATTTCCAATTGATAAGACCGTGTTATAAGGAAATAAATATCTTGTATTAGGCTTTAATTCGCAGTTATAGTTTGATAAATCAGCCATTCTTATATCAGGTAAAATTTTACTGCCGAATTTTGAACCTAAATCCATGGCAGTTAATTTTCCGTCTTTTGTTTTTGTAATTTGTAAATGTCTTCTTGAAACGGATTGAGGCATATTCCCCAAATTTATTCCTTCTCTGCCAAATATTAAGGACTCATTTGGTTTTAATGCACTGATTAATGAGGTTATATATGGGGTTTTCAAGTCCAAAAGATAATTATCAAGCATAAAAGAAGTATCTTGCGATATATAATATTCCTTCATGGGTTCCATTTGCACGGGCTCAAAAATATTAACAGCCGAAGGACATTGCGCAGACTTAAACAAACCGCTAAAAGCAACATTATAATTCCCTTGAATATCTATTGCGCTTTTTTGCACATTAACGGGTTCAAAAGTTTTATTATTCTGAGTTTGCAAAACATTTGAAGATTTAGAATATTTTTGAATATTAAATTCTGATATTTTCATAACCATTTGAAAATAATAAAAACCCTAAATAAAAAAAATTGCCCGATAACATAAAAAAAAGCCGACCAATTAAGGCGGCTACTAGACTTTGGGGAGGGAGGTTAGTTCAGGGCTTTCGCCCTTCACACTACACATGTCGTATTTTTTTTATAAAACTTTAGTTTTTTATTTAATTATTTTTTTGATAAAAAGAAAAATCATTGTTATTATTGGGTTTGAATGCTTTACGAAACTTAATATATTGACTCTGTGAAGTATAAATTAATAACATATACTTATGAATAAAGAATTAAAATATAATATATATTTTTATATATATGTTTTATTAATGATAACAATATGGGCATTTCTGTCTAATAACATTGACCCTGACTTTTGGGCAAGGATATTGCAGGGTGACGCTTTTTGGCAGTTAGGGCAAATATTTAAAACGGATATATTCTCTTATACACCGACTCATATATGGCTTGACCATGAGTGGGGTGCGAGTGTTTTATTTTCTTTTATACTAAATCATTTCGGTTATTGGGGAATATTTTCAGCAAGGATACTTATAGTTTTTTTAATTTTTTATTTTGTTTTTAAGACGGCAAAATTAGAAATTGATAATGATATAAAACTTCTTGACGTATTTTTATTTACTTTTTCTTTAGTATCTCTGCCAACTTTATTTAGTTCTGCTTTAAGGTGTCATTTTTTCACATTTTTATTTTTTACAATATTTATATATATACTGGAAAGAATCAGGAATAAAGGAGAGAATAAACTTTTATTCATATTGCCTCCTTTAATGTTAATATGGGCGAATGCTCATGGAGGCTGCGTGGCGGGGCTTGGATTATTAGCAATATATTCACTTGGTGAGGTGCTTAATAAAAAACCGTTTAAAAAATATTTATTTACTCTCTTTGCGTGCTTAGCGGTAATGTTTATTAATCCATACGGAATTGACTACGTTAAATTTATTTTTATGGCTTCAACTATGCCCCGCCCCAATATAACCGAATGGATTAGCCCCTTTTTAAGTCAAAGTATTTTATTTACTTGGTTTAA
>CANQJQ010000099.1 GCA_947624265.1 Candidatus Gastranaerophilales bacterium | reverse complement strand
TATGTAAACAAAATTCTATACCCATTGTGGTATTTGATTTTGCCGCAAAAGGCAGCATTATTAAAATATTAAAAGGTGAAAATATAGGAACATACGTAGGAGGTTAATATGTCAGTCGAGGAAATGTATAAAACAGGTACGGATAAAATGGAAAAGGCAGTAAGCCAGATGAAAAAAGAATTTTCATCAATAAGAACGGGCAGAGCCAATCCCATGATTTTAGATAAAGTTATTGTTGAATATTACGGAGCTCCGACTCCTTTAAGACAATTATCCCAAGTTAGTGTGCAGGATGGTACCACTTTAGTTATCGCACCTTATGATAAAACAATTCTTAAAGAAGTAGAAAAAGCACTTATTAAAGCAGATTTGGGTATTAATCCGAATTCTGACGGAATTGTTATAAGACTTGTTTTCCCTCCTTTGACAGAGGATAAAAGGAAAGAAATCTGTAAAGATGTTAAAAAAGTTTGTGAAGATACAAAAGTGGCTATCCGCAATATAAGACGCGATATGACCGATGAACTTAAAAAACTTGAAAAATCGGAAAACCTCTCTGAAGATATGGTTAAAGATAATCAGGATAAAATCCAAAAATTAACGGATAAATATATTAAAATTGCAGATGAAAATTCTGTTGAAAAAGAAAAAGAGGTTATGACGGTATAGTGGCAGTTCTTAATTCGCTTGCAAAAAACAGAATAATTACGGGCTTTTTAATGGGGGCTTTAGTATTTTCCTGCATAATTTTTGGAGGGAAATGGCTTTTGCTCCTTCTCTTATTGTTCATTATTTTTGCGACGAAGGAATATACTGATATACTTAGAAATAAAGGCTTTTTACCTTTCTATAAAGTTATTTTTATTGTATCAATATCTATGATACTGGTAACGGCTTCAGGGTATGATAATTTAATACCTTTTATATTGCTATCGGGTACTATCGGTTCATTTTTGGCAGTATTATTCAGGGGCAGACAACCTTATATTGCAAATGTTGCGACTACTATTTTGGGCTTTTTAATAGGATGGCTGCCTTGCCATATTTGTTTGATAAGACAATTGGGACCTGATGTTTCTTTATTCGGAATTACTTTTAAACAGGGGTTGTATTTCCTGTTATTTTTGTTTTTCGTTATACTTTTTACTGATATTGCGGCATATTATTTTGGTGTAAAGTTTGGAAAACATAAATTATCGCCCGTAATAAGTCCTAAAAAAACAATTGAAGGCTCGGTAGCAGGTACGGTATGCGCACTTATTGCAGGTTTGATTATCGGAAAATTGATAGGTATATCCTTTTCTCACTCCTTTGCTCTTGCTTTAATTACTACGGTCATGGCGCAGTTGGGAGATTTATCCGAATCTTTGATAAAAAGAGATGCGGGGGTTAAGGATTCGGGCAATTCGCTCCCCGGGCATGGCGGTTTTTTGGATAGAGCAGACAGTTACTTATTTTCCGTCCCCGTTTCTTATTTCTATATAAAATACTTTATACTGGGCGGTCTATCCATACCTATGATTACTGATTTTATTAAGAAAGTTTTGTATGTTATCGGCTCATAGAAAAAAACAGCTCAAAACCTTTTTAAAGTCTGTAAATATTGTGTCAAAAGAGTATGACTTATTTGATGAAGCATTTACTCATCCTTCCTTTAATTTTGAAGCTAATAAAGAAAATGAACCTGATTATGAAAGGTTAGAGTTTTTGGGCGATTCAGTTGTAAGACTTTCTGTCAGTGAGTTTTTGTTTGATAAATTTAAAAATTTTGATGAAGGAAAGTTGACTAAAATAAGGAGCTATCTTGTAAGCGACTGGTTTTTATATAATATTGCACTGGATTTTAACTTAAATGAAATAATTAATATTGGTGTTCATGAAGAAAAAGACGGAGGTCGTACTAAAGAATCCATTCTTGCCTGTACAATGGAAGCCTTCTTTGGTGCTGTTTATAAAAGTTTAGGGTTTGAATTTGCAAAAGATTTTATATATAAAATATATGAGGCTAAAGCGGTAAATATTGAAGAAATTTTGTATTCATACAATTCAAAGGAGATACTTCAGCAATATACACAAGGGATAAACAAGGATTTGCCCGAATACGAAATAATAAATGAAACGGGAAAAGCCCATAATAAAACCTACGAAATATGTGTTAAATACGGAGGTGAAGAACTGGGCAGAGGCAAAGCCAAGACGAAAAAGGAAGCTGAAAAATTAGCGGCTTTTGAAGCTATAAAAAAATTAAATCTTTTACAAGGAGGGCAAAATGAGTAATATAATTATATCTCCATCCATATTATCAAGTGATTTTGCAAACCTTGAAAAGGAACTTAAAAAACTCGAACAAAATGGGGCTGACTGGGTGCATATTGATGTTATGGACGGACATTTTGTCCCAAATCTTACCATTGGAGCGCCTGTTGTTAAAGCATTAAAAAGGGTAACAAAACTGCCTTTAGATGTTCATTTGATGATAGATAACCCTCAAAAATATATTAAAGACTTTGCTTTGGCTGGGGCGGATTATATTACTTTTCATTATGAGGCTGCAAAAGATAATACAGATGAGGTTATCGAACTGATAAAATCTTATAATATTAAAGCTGGCATTTCCATAAAACCAAAAACCTCCGTAAAAGAGATAGCTGATTTAATTAAAAAGGTTGATATGGTTTTAGTAATGACCGTAGAACCGGGGTTTGGAGGTCAAAAATTTATGCCCGACTGCGCTGATAAAATAAATGAAATTAAACAATACTCGCAATCTGTCTTGGTTGAGGTGGATGGCGGGATTAATGAAGAAACCGCAAAATATTGCAAAAACCTTGGTGCTGATGTACTTGTTGCAGGCTACTATATTTATTCAAAAGCTGATATGAAAGAAGCAATTGCTTCCTTGAGGTAAATTATGAAAATAACAAAAGGACTTATAGAACAACATATCCATGGCGCTTTCGGTATTGATTTTATGAAGTCGGATGTAAAAGAAATCATTTTTGCATCGGAATTACTTGCCCAAAACGGAGTAAGTGCTTACTTTCCTACGGTTATGACGGATGATGTTGAACTTATTAAAGAAAGGATAGCTATAATAAAAGAAGCAAAAAAACAGCAAACTCCAAAAAGCGCTCAAATTGCCGGTATTCATTTGGAAGGGCCTTTTATTAATCCCGAAAAATCAGGTATTCATGATAAAAAATATATTCTTCCGCTTGAGATTGAACTGTATAAAAAAATAGATGATGACCTCATAAAAATAGTTACTTTAGCACCCGAGCTTGATAAAACGGGTGAGTTTATAAATTATTTAACTTTCCGCGGGGTAAAATTGTCTCTCGGGCATTCAATGGGCGTTGATTTAAAAGGTATGTCGCAGGTTACGCATTTATATAATGCAATGGGTGCTTTTGTAACAAGAGGAAAATCTTCTGTTCTAAGTGCCCTAACTGATGATAATATCTTTACGGAAATTATTGCCGATTCTGTTCACGTATCGGATGAAGTGCTTAAGATAACCTTACGCCAAAAACCGATAGAAAAAATCCTTCTTATCAGCGACGCTTTGCCTTTAGCACATTCAGAAAAGAAAGAGCATATATTTGCCGGACAAAAAATATATAATAATAACGGAAAACTTACAAACGCAGATGGGACTATTGCGGGCAGCTCAAGTCTTTTAGTCGATATAGTAAAAAATCTTGCAGATAAGAACCTTTTACCCTTTGATAAAATAATTCAAACGGCAAGCGAAAATCAATTAAAGTACCACAAATTAAACAATAATCTCAAGGTATATTGGAACGAAGATTACACTATAAACAAAGTAGAATTTATTTAGAAAATATTTGAATCGGTTTGAGTTTTAGCATAAAACCCGAACGGTACTTTTTTAAAGGAATTAATTTCTTTTTTCAATTTATAATTTTCTTTGTTAAGTTCATTGATTTTATAGCGCATGGTTTCATTTTCGGTTTTAACTCTGATTAATTCCATAACCACATCATCCATACCGTCAAGTTTTTCATCAAGAATAGAAGAAACTTTATCGGTCATGGATTTTTCAATCCCTTTTAAAGTTTCAACGAGCTTAACTATTGAAGCACCCGAAATTGAGTTTGTTCCTTTAAAAACAACGTTTTTAGAAGGTACAGGGGTAATATATTTCATTTTATTTTTAAGAGAAACATTTTTTAGCGTATCAGCATCATCTTTAGTAAAATAAGTAAGACCTCTTTGGTTTTTCTTAAGTTTAATATCTGCAATCTTGCACAACTCTTGAATTTGAGTATTATCAATCCCGAGCATTTCCCTAATTTCTTTTGGTGAAATTTCTCTGTCTTCAATTTTTTCCGCTGTAGATATTCCCATTAAATCAATCCCCTTTAGATTTATAAAACATGCTATCCGCTATTTCTATTATATATGCTTTTAAAAATTTTGTCTAAGAAATAAATCTATCTTTACATAACTTTTCAATTCTCCCAAAAGTGTGGTACTATAATGACAAATCGGAGTATAAAATAATGAAGTTTATAATATTATCAGGCGGGTCGGGGGAAAGATTATGGCCCATATCAAGGGAAATGTACCCTAAATCTTTATTGAATTTATACGGAGAAAAAAGTTTAGTCCAAAATATATATGAACTGACAAATTCTGTTATAAGTCCTAAAAATATATTAACAATTACAAGTATCAGGCAGACAGAAGATACTTTGTTTCAACTAAAAAACATTTATTCAAAACCAATAATCATTTCTGAGCCTATGAGCAAAAATACCGCGCCTGCAGTTGCTTCCGCATTAACATTTTTAAACGGAAAAAAGGATGATGTGGTATTTATTTTCCCTGTTGATTTCAATATCGGGAAGAAAGAAGCTTTTTATAGTGCTTTAAAAGATGCGGAATATCTGGCAAAACAGGGTTATATTGTTTCAATTGGGGTTAAACCTAAATATCCCGAAAAAGGTTTTGGCTATATACAGATTGGAGAACCCTTAAAAAAAGGTTATGCCGTAAAGAAATTTATGGAAAAACCTCAAGCAGAAGAAATAAATAAATATGTAAAGCAGAAAGATTATTTTTGGAATTCCGGAATTTATGCGGGTAAAATTTCAACATTTTTAGAATCATATCAAAAATATGCACCTGAAATATGCAAAAATTTTTCTAAAGAAATGTTTGATGAAAATAATAAAATTAAGTATGAATATTATGAAAATCTGCCTTCTATTTCTATAGATTATGCTCTTATGGAAAAAATACCGAATTTAGCCTTTGTCGAATTAAAAACGAAATGGCAGGATTACGGCTCGTGGGAAGCATTATATAATGTGTGCGAAAAAGATTCTAAAGGCAATGTAATTAAAGGTAATGTTGTTGCAGACAAGATAAAAAATTCTTTTATATATTCATCAAAAGAACTTGTGGCTGTATCGGGTATCCAAAATGCTGTTATAGTTGAGACTGAAGATGCACTTTTGGTTTGTGATAAATCAAGGGTATCCCAGATAAATAAAATAGTGTCCGAACTTAAAAAAATAAAAGATGATACAGTAAAAATCAGAAAAACCGTATACAGACCCTGGGGTTTTTATACATGTTTGAATGAAGGTAAAGGCTGGCTGACTAAAGTAATAAATGTGTCTATAGGGCATAAGCTATCGCTTCAATCTCATAATCATCGTTCCGAACATTGGGTCATTCTTGAAGGTACGGCTACTGTTATTCTTGAAGATAAAAAGCATGTACTCAATAAAGGTCAAAGCATAGATATACCAATAGGCGCTAAACATTCTTTGCAAAATCTTTCAAAAGAACCTTTAAAAATATTGGAAGTGCAAAAAGGAGATATAATTAGCGAAGATGATATAATCCGATATAAAGATATTTACGGAAGAGTAAAATAACAAATTTA
>CANQJQ010000098.1 GCA_947624265.1 Candidatus Gastranaerophilales bacterium | reverse complement strand
TAGCTCAATGGCAGAGCATTCGGCTGTTAACCGAAGGGTTGTAAGTTCGAGTCTTACCTGAGGAGTTTATCATTTTTAACTTGATTTTTTCCTGTAAGACGAGAACTTGTGTGAGATACAAAACGAACAAGCGAAGAATGAGCTTTGTGAGCTTGTATGCGAAGGCAATGCCGTAGTTGTCTTACCTATAAATTGTTTAATCACATTTATTATTACATTATTTTTTACGAAGGGTTATAATATCCATTTATTCGTGATGTAGCAATAAAGAAAGAGGCAAAAGATGACAACGGTTGAATCAATTAGAAAAATATCCGATATAAGGAAAGTAGAAATATATCTGGCGAAAACTAATCCGAGGGATTTGTTGTTATTTACATTAGGAACGAATTGCGGATTAAGGATATCTGATATAGTAGCCTTAAATGTAGGAGATGTCAGGAATAAAACACATATACAAATTAAAGAAAAGAAAACGGGTAAATATAAGAAATTTCCGATTAATTCTAAATTAAAACCCATGTTTGAGGAATATATAAAAGGAAAATGTTCGGGCGACGCTTTGTTTGAATCAAGGTATCATAACAGGCTTGACAGATATAGCGCATACAGAATAATAAGGAGGGCTTGTAAAAGAGCGGGATTACAGGAAAAAGTCGGAACACATACTTTACGAAAGACATTTGGGTATCATTATTATAAAAAGTACAAAGATATTGCGATGTTACAGAAAATATTTAATCATTCAGACCCTGAAGTTACATTAAGATATATAGGAATAGAACAAGACCAAATAGATAAAAGTTACACAAATTTTATACTATAAACCTGTAGAGGAATATTTTAACAGTATCACATTTTAATAATTTTGTGGCATATGGTTTCTAACTTACCGAAATTTATAATAACATAAATATTTTTTGATTTATAAATTTATTAAAAAATATTATTTTTTAATATTTTCGATAATAGCATTATGACTAAAAATCAAATATAGTCTCATTTCGCGGTTATGCCACAAAATTATTAAAATGTTGTATATGTTTTTCAAAAAAAAGAAAGTTGGCGAAATGAGAGCTGGTTTGAAAAATCACCTAAAAAAAACTGTTAAAACCATATTTAGTATTGGGAACTCTTGTGATAAAAGGCATAAAGTGATAACAATATTAGGTTTAAAGCTAAAGATAAATAGATTGAATTTAAAAACAATTATTGAAGAATACAAAATAATGCATGATAAGTCATTGTATATAGGTATTCCTGATAATATTACATTACAAATGAGTTTTAATAACTATTGTAACTGCAAATGCAAATTTTGTTTTGAAGATATAGCACAAAAAAAAGAGGATAAACAAATTATTCCCGAAAAATGGCTGTATAAATATTTTTTACCGTTATACCCAAAGACATCTATTCTTGTTCCGACGTATGGGGAAATAACAGCTTGTAAAGAAGGATATGAATATCTGTCATTTATAGATAAAAATTATCATCATATAAATATTTTTATAGAAACAAACGGTATTGCATTTGATGAGAAGTGGGCACAACTTGCGTCTGACAATTTAATGTCGGTTCATTTTTCAATTAATGCGACTAACAATGATTACTTTAAAAAAACGGTATGGGAAAAAGACGGTGTATATGATGTTATACAGAAAAATTTTAACCGTTATATTGAAATACTAAGAGCAAGGGGGGGGGGATTTGAGTCTTTTATTCCGTCTGTTTCTTGTGTATTTAATAATATAAATTACGAGACGGTAAAAGAATTTGTAAAACAATATGTTTCAAGGGGTGTTCATGTTATAACCTGTTATTATGATCAACATGAATTTTTTTGTACGAGTCTCGGATATAAATTAGAAGAAGCTTTTATAACTGCAATTGAACTAAACAGAGTTTTGCAAGGGAAGGTTTTAGTAAATTACAAAATTTATGCTCCGACTAATGATATAGAAAAATATGAAGCAATAGTTGATGCAAAAGATATAAATGTTCTTAAAGAAAAATATGCGGATATTTTGGAACTTGCAAATGATATGAATTTAGATGATATTTTCAAGAAACAGCGGGAGTTACGGAAAGAAAAAGGTAAAAATTTGGAACCTTTAATGGGCATTACTTTTCATCAGGCTATATATGGTGATCATACAATATGTCATAATCCTTGGAGCCATATAAGATTAAGACCAAACGGAGATGTTGCTTATTGTGCTTGGAGTCCTTATTTATTAAATTTAAAATCATTTATTAAAAAGGACAATATTAATTGGAAGGAATTTTTTAATTGTTTATATTACAGAAGAGCAAGGAAAAATTTTAAAAACGATTGTTATGAAAATTGCAGACAAAGTTGTCCTGCATTAAGAAGGATTCCAAAAGAAGATTATATCGCCGTTAATAAAGAATACAGAGAGATATTATAAAAAATATTAAATTTATAATCGCCTTTTAATTCATAAATCAAAAATGTTTATGTTATCATAAAAACTATAGGTAAAAATCATATATAAAATATATTTTGTTTAGTAACTGATATTGAAAATAGGCGATATACATTATGGAAAAGATAAAATCTGTTTTTATAACGGGAGCAAATAGAGGAATAGGATTTGAGTTAGTAAAAAAGTTTGCATTTGAACTGGGTTATAAAGTATATATGGGCTGCCGAGATATTGAAAAGGCACAAAAAGCACTGTCAACAATAAAAAATAACGGTAATATTTATCCGATAATTATTGATGTATCAGATGAAGAATCGGTTAAAAATGCATATAATAATTTTTTACAATTGAAATCAGAGGATGAAGAATTATTTGTTCTAATTAATAATGCAGGGATTGGCTTAGATCATAAACCTTATCCTGTTAGTGAATTTACAAAAACATTTGATATAGATATTGAAGTTTTGGACAAAATATACAGAGTTAATGCCTTTGGGGCAATTTTGGTATCTAAATATTTTTCACAATCCATGGCAGCATACGGAAGGATAATCAATGTTGCTTCAGGTGTTGGAGAATATTGGTATGAGTATGCGGATATAGATACTCTTATAGGATATGCTTCATCAAAATCAGCTTTGTTAATGATAAATAAAAAAATAGCGGCTGCATTAAGAGATAAACCCATTTATGTAAATGCAGCTTGCCCCGGACATTGCCGTACCGAGTTGGGTGGGAGTAATGCTCCTCAATCAATAGAAGAAGGTGCTGATTCAATAATAAAAGCAGCTTTCTTGGATAAAAAAGATAATATTCTTACGGGTAAATTTTATAGAAACGGTGTGATTGTTCCAATAGATGTATATCCTTATTTGGAAACACAAGTTCCCGAAATCAACCGTGTGTGTGAGGGGGGGGTAAAACTAAATTGAAATTTTTAGAAACTATTTTTTCTGTTAAAAATGATTTTAACAAAAAACATAAAGTAATAACAATCTTGGGATTTAAAATAAAATTTCAAAAGAAGTTCTTAGATAAATTAATTGAAGATTACAAAATAATGCACGATAAGTCATTATATGTCGGCATTCCGGATGATTTAAACTTGCAGTTATCTTTTAATAATGATTGTAATTGTAAATGTAAATTTTGTTCGGAAAAAATTGAAAGAGATTCTAAAAAACGTTTGGTTATTCCGGAAAAATGGTTATATGAATATCTGAAACCTTTATATCCTAAAATGTCAAATTTGATACCAACTTATGGCGAAATTACTTTTTGCAGGGAAGGATATGAATATTTACGATATATTCATGATAATTATCCCCAAATTAATATTTTTATAGAAACAAACGGTATTGCATTTGATGAAAAGTGGGCACAGCTTGCATCTGACAATTTAATGAGAGTTAATTTTTCGATTAATGCGATTGACGAAGAACATTTCAAAAAGACTGTTTGGGAAAAAGACGGAGTGTATCCTGTTATTGAAAAAAATATACAACGATATCTTGATGTTTTAAAAGAAAAGAATTTATTTGCATTTAAACCCTCTGTATCTTGTGTTATTAACAGTACAAATTATGACACAACTGTTGAATTTATCAGAAAATATATATCACAAGGTATTCAGTATGTAATTATTTATTTTGATTTAATAGAAAATAATACTTGGGGGGGGGGTAATGATGTCGCAAAAAATGCCGAAGTTGAACAAATTTTAATAACTTTAATTGAGTTAAATAAACTTTTGGCAGATAAAGTAATGTTAGTATACAGTTGTTTTACACCGACAAACGAAATGGGAAAATATCAAAAAATGGTTGAAAATACTTCAACGGAACAACTGAGACAAAAATATCCCGATATAGCTTCAATCGCAGATGGTCTGCCTACACTGAGAGAACTTTATATGGAGAAAACAAAAATTCGTAAAAAAATGTCAAAACGTGAATATTCATATTATTATGAATTAACTAATGTTTGTTTAAATTCAATGATATATAAAGGTCATACTGTATGTGCTAATGCGGATACCAATTTAAGATTAAGACCTAACGGTGATTTTACCGTATGTGCATTCAGACCTTATGAACAAAACTTTTTGAATTATATTAAAAATGATAAAGTAGATTGGAATAAATTTTTTAACAGTTTGTTCTATCGTAAATTAAGAAAACAGTTTAGAGAGGGTTGTTATGAAGGCTGTATGCCTAGTTGCCCCGCATCATTATCAATGTCGGAAGAATATTTTAAAAAGATTTATCATATAGAAACGGTTAATAATGAATAATAGAACTACAAAACTTACGGTTAATGTAATTACATATAATCACGAAAAATATATACAAGAATGTTTAGATTCAATATTGATGCAAAAAACAGACTTTGATTATATTATTCGTGTATTTGATGATGCATCAACCGATACGACTCAAGATATACTTAAACAATATAAAGAAAAATATCCTGACAAATTTGAATTATTTTTGGCAGAAAAAAATTTATCTGCCGATAAAGACGGCACATTTTTTAATACAATACGTGCTTATAAAGATATTAATACTCCGTACTATATTTATATAGAAGGGGATGATTACTATTATTATGAGAATGCTTTTCAAAAATTAGCGGATATTTTGGATAAGAATCCTGATTGTTCTTGTGCTTGCGGTAAAATTAAAATGTTATATGAGCTAAATAAAAAGTTTATTTGTACATTTCCGGATACCCCAAAAAATATATTTACAATTGATGATGCAAAAAATACGGATATTTATTTTCATGTACAGCATTCGGGTAAAATGGTGCGGACAAGTGCAATAAATATTGATAAAGAACATCCGATATATTATGTGTTTGATATTACTCAGATGTATGAATTGATAAAAAAAGGTAATATATATATTTCCGATGATATTGTTTCCGTATACAGATATACTCCGCAAGGGTCTTATACAAGTTCACCTTTTTCCAAAAAGATAAAATGGCTGTTTAATGTTGTCAGCGGATATAATGACTATACTAATCAAATTTTTGAAAAAAATATTATGAGTAATCTTGTATCGGAATTATCAACAATATATAATCAATATTATAAAAAGAATACATTTTTGGTATTTGAACAAGAAGTACAATATACTACGCCCAAGGAAGATGTCCTGTTAAAAATAAAAGAGATAAAACATTATTTAATCCCCAGATTTATATTGGACATTTTGAATATACCGAGAGATATATTCAGATTGGGAAGAAATCTGTACAAGCGGTGGAAAAAATGAGCTTAAGTAAATATTCAAATGTAAAAGTATCCGGTATTTCGGTTGTAGTTCCCGAAAAAGAAATCAGTATATATGATGAAGCACAATATTACGGCGGTTCTGTAAAAAAGATAGACAGAATGCGGAAAATAGCAGGATTTTATAAACGCAGGGTTGCCGAAAAGGACGAAACCGCGTTAGATTTTGCATATAATGCGGGAAAAATTTTAATTGAAGAAA
>CANQJQ010000097.1 GCA_947624265.1 Candidatus Gastranaerophilales bacterium | reverse complement strand
TCCAAAGGCGCAAAAGATACATTAAGCATCTTACCCGCAATCGAATTATCATCAGGAAATTCCACTTTTTCAAATACGGGTTTGGTTATATGAATTATGTTTCCTTGAACGTATATTATACCGTACTTTCCGCTTTGCTTATATCTTATAACCGCTTCATCAGGGTAATTTTCAAATTTTATATTCTGCAATTTATTGTTTTGAGAGTAATAAGTCTGCATAAAATTATCATACAATCCGTCAGGACTGTATAAGGAAATAAAAGCAACGTTTTCTCCCGCATAAGCAACTTTGTTATCGGCTTTAATTTTGCGCACCCGCTCGTACTTAAAAGGCAGAATTTTTTTGACCTCATCCGTTTCTTTTGAAGCAAAAACTATGGGCGAAAAAATAATAAAACATATTAAACACACTAAAATCTTTTTCACTTTATAATTATATCAAACTACATTAAAAAATTATGAAATATTTAGTTTTTGTTTTATAATTCTAAAAAAGTGAGAGGTTATGTTAAGTACTTTATCCGAAACGGAAAAAATACAAGAAATTGTTAAAAACACTAACTTGCAGCATATTGCCATTATAATGGACGGCAACAGACGTTGGGCTAAATCAAAGTTTTTACCCTCCGCCGCAGGGCACAAAAAAGGTGTTGAAGCCCTAAGAGCAACCCTTAAAGCATGTGCTAAATTCAATATTAAATACTTAACCGTCTATGCTTTTTCTACAGAAAACTGGAACAGACCAAAAGAAGAAGTTGAGTTTTTGATGTCCTTACTGGCAAAAACCATTACGGCAGAAGTCCCCGAGTTTAAAGAAAATGATATAAGATTAAGATTTATCGGTGATAAAAATGCTTTAAATAAAGACTTGAGGCAAATTTTAGACTTCGGCGAAAAAGAAACGGAAAACTGCAAAACCTTAAATCTGCAAATAGCTTTTAACTACGGCTCAAGAATGGAAATAACGAACGCAGTTAAAGCTATCAGCGAAAAAATCAATAAAGGTGAGCTTAATATCCAAGATATTACGGAAGATACTATAAGCCAAAACCTTTATACCTCATACCTCCCCGACCCTGACTTATTAATCAGAACGGGGGGAGAGCAAAGAATCAGCAACTATCTTCTGTGGCAGTGTGCATACACGGAAATATATATTACAGATACTTTCTGGCCTGATTTTAATGAAGAAGCTCTGGCTAAAGCCATTTTAGAATTTAATTCCCGTTCAAGAAGATTTGGTAAATAGTTATGATAAAAATTATTCTTGCGACCTCGAACCCGCATAAATTAGAGGAAATCAATGCAATAAACAAAAACCCTCAAATAGTTTTTGATGTTGTAAAAGGTGATTTTGCTCCCGTTGAAAACGGCAAAAACTTTAAAGAAAATGCTTTAATAAAGGCTCAGGAAGCCTCAAGAATAATGAAAACATACTGTTTAGCTGATGACTCGGGGCTTTGCGTGGATGCTCTTGACGGACGACCGGGGATATTTTCTGCACGATATGCTGATACTCAAAAAGAAAAAATAGCTAAATTACTGGCAGAATTAAATCAAGTGCCAAAGGAAAAAAGACATGCTCATTTTACTTGTGCCATGGTACTTACAGACGGAAACGGGAAACCCATTCATGAAGAAGAAGGCAAAGTTTTTGGCGTTATTGATTATGAGGCAAAAGGCACAAACGGCTTTGGCTATGACCCGATATTTTATCTGCCCGAATACAATCAAACCATAGCACAGCTCCCCGAAGACGTAAAAAACACAATATCCCATAGAGCAAACGCCCTCAAACCTATGCTAAAATGGATTGAAGAAAATCTTTAAGATTTATTATTATCGGTTTCGTATTCTCTTAAACCGGGGGCAGCATTTGAACCCGTTCTTTTTGCCGTAATCCAGCATTGAAGTTTAGGTATTGCAATACCCAAAGCTAATGCTGAAATTGCAAGTCCTAAAACTCTAAAGCCTGTTGACATTATAAAGCTCTTTTTATTCATTTTTTCCAAAAGTTCTTTAGTTACTTTGCCGTCTTTAGCCTTGTCTGTAATTGCTTTTGCATAATCATCAATATTATCTCTAAAGGCAGTAATCTTTTTCATCGGGATAAATCTTTTAGGGTCAGTCAATGCTTTACCGAATTTACTTTTATAAACGTCCTGCATAAATTCAGGCGTATTAATAGAACCGTTTTTAAGAACATCAGCAACTTGCTGTCTTGTCAATACGGCACCCACACCTGCTTGTTCGGGCTGTAATTTTGCCATTTCCTTTGCTTTACTAATTAATTTTTCGTCAGTAATTACTTCTTTTAATTTCTCAAGCGAAATAACGTCAGATTCAAACGGAATTTTCTTTAATAATTCTTTTGCTTTATCATCAAGAACCCCAACGGTTTTAGATAGAAAATCCTTAACACTCATAGCCGCATAAGAGCCGTCAGCCTGCTTCAATTGTTCCAACATAGCCTTATGAACGCTTTTAGCTGCAACGGGGTCAAGTGTTGTTAATTTACTGCTATTTGATATTTTTTGAAGTCCCTTATATATTAAAGGGGTACTTGCATAATAGAAGAAGCAGGAGGTTATATCTCTGAATAAATATTCAAGTCCTTCATCTTTATTTCTTGCCGTAGCGAACCTGCCTGAAGTTATACCTACATCCGTAGTTAACATTTTGCATAGTCTGTTATTTTCCAACAAATGAGCAACTGAGGTTAAGCCCGATAAACCTTTAAATGAAGTTTGATTTGATTGTGTTATTTTCTTGGTAAAACTTTCAAAAGAATTTTGTGCCAGCATTTTGTCATTAAGAGTGTGTTGTTTTTCTTTGTTTTGTTCTCTTTTTCCCATCATTTTACATGTAATAGCCTGATTAATTTTAGGAAGAGCAAACCCCACAAAAGTCGTAGCAAGCAAGGTAGAAAGAATAATTTTAGTAAACTTAAACCCTGCAAGCTTTTTCTTCATGTCAACGGAAACATTTGCAGTTAAGTTTTCAAACGGAGTTCTAAGTGCGTCTTTACCGACATCAAACTCTGTAGTGGGTAATTTTAAAACATGTTTTCCGAATTTATCACCCAATTTATTAAATATATCAACACCCTTCATCCAAAAAAGTGCAGCCAAAACATCATCAAAAAATCTTTCTCTAAACTCTGCAAATCCTCCTCTTTTATATGCCTGAGCACTTCTACCGCCGGTTACACTTGTTTCCAACACAAGTGTTTGAGATAATGAATCAGGATTTGCAAGAGCTCTTACGACTTCTCTTGCGCCTTTACAGCTTATCTGCTTATTTTTATTTATGTTGAAGTTTTTGCTTCCGGCTTTTATGTTTTGGATTTGCATTGACATTATTTTTTTACTGACACATCCCTATAAAAAAAATCAAGATATTTTTTTGCCTGTTTTTACAAAAGTTGTAATATTTTGTTTACTTTATTTTTTTTAATTATATAATAAACATACTCACTAATCCTCTAAGCAGATTGTTTTAAAACAATACTCGCATTAGAAAGGAACAAACATTATGGCAAATATTAAATCAGCAAAAAAAAGAATTTTAACAGCTCAAAGAAATTATGAAAGAAACGTTGCTTTTAAATCTTCCATAAAAACTGCAGTAAAAAAAGTTCTTGTTTTAGCTCAAGCCAAAGAAAAAGACAATGAAGCCATTAAATCAGCTCTGTCAGAAGCATATCAATTATGCGATAAAGCTGCATCAAAAGGTATTTTACATAAAAATACAGCTTCAAGAAAAAAATCAAGATTAACTAAAGCTATAAATAAATTAATCGGTTAAAATTTGATTTTTCAAAGTCAAAAAAACTCCCTAAATTAGGGAGTTTTTTATTACTTATTTTTTATTAACCTACTAAACCCGAATCATCAATTTCAGATGCTTTTACCATAATGGCGTGTTCAACAGGGTTTTCCTTTTTAATTGATGTATCAAAAGGAACTTCTTCAAAATTATAATCTTCCTTGACTCTTTTTAATTGATTTTCATCAACTAATTTTTTAGCGAGTTCCGCTATTTCATATACCAATTGATATCTGTTTTCGGTTGTTTCATTAAGTTCCCAGGCTATTTTTATAATTTGGTTCATAATTTCCTCCAGTATATTGATAATCATACTATGCTCATTTTTTAATATCAAGCGAGCATAAAAAGTTTTATGTTAAGTTTTGTAATACCGCCTAAAAGCATGTCCTGTCATGCTTTTGCATGATTATTGATTTAGCGGAACATTCCTGTTAAAAAATGTTAATTTAAATTTAAATCATGTAAACCCATGCCCGATCATGGTTTCCATGATTTTTTGTTTTTTGGAAACACAAAACTATCTAGCCTCAAGCATAAGTATAATTTTATGATTGGTTTGGTAGAGATTATGCAGAATATTAATACATTATCTTATATAAACAAAAATAAAATTATAAATATTAAATCTGAAGTGCTTTTTAGGGAAGCTCAGGATGACTTTTTTTATTTTAACAAAATAAATAGTGCCTATAAAAAACTAAAACAAGCAATAGAACTTACTCCCGGCCATCACAAAAGTATTGTACTTCTTGCTGATATCTGTTTTATAAAAGGTTTTATAAAACAAGCTCTAAACTTTTATAAATCAGCGCTTAAATATTTACCTTCCGATTCAAGGATTATTGCGTCTATAGCTAATTGCTGTTACGTTTTAAACCGCTTTGATGAAGCTATTATATATTGTAATAAAGCAATCTGTGAACTTACACCTGATGATTACAATCTGTTTTCACAAATATTTGAGATAAAAATTAATATATTACTTTCTCAAAAGAAATATTTTACGGCATTTAATGAATTATCTTCCGCAAAAAGTATTCTTGATTTTTCTTCACTTAAAAACTATGAAATACTCTATGAAAAAATTAATAAAAGAAAAAAATTCAATGAGCTTCATTTTCAAGTAATTAAAGCGGGAAATAACAGATAATGAGATTTCTTAAAAAATTATTGCCATTTATAATTACTGTTTTATTTATTTGTTTAGTTTTTATAAATCTTGATTTTAAAGAGCTCATAAATATTTTAAAAGATTTTGATTTTAGGTTTATATTCCCGTTAATAGCAGTAATATTGTTATCGGGGACATTTAGAGCCTTAAATTATAAACAGTTAATATCCAAAACACTAGATGTACCTTTAAAAATATTAATACCGTTATGTTTAACGGGTTCTGCTTTAAATATACTACTCCCTGCCCGCGCAGGAGACATATTTAGAGCTTATTTTACAGGTAAAAAATATAACTCGGACAAAATTAAACTTTTCGGTACAATTATGCTGGAGAGAATTTTTGACGGATTAGTAATACTTTCAATGCTGATTTTAGGCATTTTTATATATAATAAAAATCCGCTAGCACAAAAGCTTTGCACTATTGGAGCAGTTATTTTTGTCGGAAGTTTAATTTTTGCTTTTTTAACGGTTAAATTTAATAAAATTAATACTTTCTGCAATTTTCTTATATGTAAAACAACCTTTTTACCCGATAAAATTAAAAAATGTTTTGATTCTTTTATTAATTTTACAAATAAAACATGTAATTCTTTTATAGATGGCTTTGAAATCCTTCTGTATCCAAAAAAACTTTTATTAATTATATTATGTTCCTGCGGGATATGGTTTTTTGAGGCATTAAAATATTATATTATTATTCAAGGATTAGATTGCCACGTAAGCAGTTCTATTGTTTTATTTATAATAAGTTTTCTGGCTTTAGCTTGTATGATTCCTTCCACATCAATATATATAGGTCCATACCAATTTGCTGTAATATCTGCCTTTGCGATTTACAATATAAACAAAGAAACTGCGCTTGCTTCATCCTTTATAGAACAAACCACCGTTACCATACTTACAAGTATAACCGCTGTAGTCTTTTTGCTCAAAAATAACATTTCAATAAAAGACATAAGAAAAGAGCCGCTTGAATAAGCGGCTCTTTTCTTAATCTGGTGTCGCAAAATTTTGTTTGCCCGTTTTGTAACTTTTTCAATATGCCACTCGCAAATTATATTAACTATTTTGCAAGATATTCATTAATAGCTTTAGCTGCACGTTTACCTGCACCCATCGCATTTATTGCAGTGGATGAACCCGTCGGAGCTACGTCACCGCCTGCATAAACACCATCTATAGATGTTTCACCCGTTTCCGCATTAATAATAATATAGCCTTTAGGATTTGTTTCCAAGTCCATATTATCTCTTAACATAGAAGCTTG
>CANQJQ010000096.1 GCA_947624265.1 Candidatus Gastranaerophilales bacterium | reverse complement strand
CGCTGCCTCCGGGTGAATTAATATATAACATAATATCTTTTTCGGGGTTTTCGCTATCTAATAACAATAATTGTGCAACTATCAAGTTTGCTACCATATCATCAATCGGTGTACCTAAAAAGATTATTCTTTCTCTCAATAATCTTGAGAAAATATCAAAAGATCTTTCACCTCTTGATGATTGTTCTATAACTACGGGTACAAAACTCATATTTTTCCCTTTCTAACCTTTATTTTTTATAATTTACTTTTGCATTGTCTATTAATAATCTTGTTACTTTTTCGGAAATAACTTGAGTATTTAAAGAATGAAGAATATTAACATTTTTTTGTATTTCCGCAACAACATTTTCAGATGTTGTACGATACATATTTGCAAGTTCATTTATTTTAGCTTGAATATCTTCAGGAGTAACGTTTATTTTTTCTTCTTGAGCTATTTTACCGACAATTAAAGATGTTTTTAATCTTCTAACCGCTTCATCTTTTAATTGGTCATAAATCTTTTGATGTCCTTCTTTTTCAAGCATTTCATCAAAATTTCCGCCCTGCATATTAATTCTTTGTTTAAATTCACCCATTAAAGCTTGAATTTCACGATTTATCATATTGTTTTGAATATCAATATTTGTTTTCTCGATTAAAGTTTCAAATATTTTATTGGAAATTCTTCTTTCATTTTCATTTTTTGCACTCAATTCAAGATATTTTTTAATATCTTCTTTTAATTCATCAAGTGTTTTGAAATTAGGGTTAACTTTTTGTGCAAATTCGTCATTTATTTCAGGAAGAACTTTTTCTTTAATTGCATTTAATTTAATATTAAATTCGGCATCTTTACCTTTAAGCTTTTCATCGTGATATTCATCAGGAAATTTAACATTAATCTTAAATTCTTCGCCTGCATTTTTATCAATTAACTGTTCTGCGAATCCGGGAATAAAATTAGAGTGAGCCAAATCCAAAACATAATTTTTAGCGCTTCCGCCTTTAATTTCTTCACCGTCAACATATCCTGCAAAATCAATATTAACTAAGTCTGAAGCTATGGATTTTCTGTCTTTTATATCTTTTAATTCAGCTAATCTTTCTGCCAAACTTTGGATTTCTTTATCAAGAGCATCTTCGGGATTTTTAAATTCTTCTATTTCTATTTCAAGTCCTTTATATTGGTCAATGTTGACTTCGGGTTTAAGTTCAAATTTTGCAACAACTTTTAAAGATTTGTCATCTGCAAACTCATAAGACTCAATACTTGGAGCAGATACTAAATCAAATTTATTTTCTTCGATTGCATTTTCAAATACGGTAGGAAGAAGACTGTCCAAAACTTCTTTTTGAATAGCAGCAATACCTACGTATTTTTCAAGAATATTTTTAGGAGCTTTACCTTGTCTGAACCCCGGAACATTAACTCTTTGAGCTAATTTTTTACAAGCTTTATCATATTCCCATGAAGAAACCGAAGATTCTATTTCTATATTTAATTTAACTTCATTGTTTTCTAATTTTTCAATTGTTACCGTCATTTTATATCACCTTTTTCTACTTTTTACATGCTCTTTTAAGGATGCCCTTTTTTACACGCTAAAATTATACCATAAATATATTTTTCTAAAAATAAACGATTTGGACTAGATTATAAAAGAGTAATATTTTTACAAAATTAAATTATGATTGTATAATTAATAACAAACAAGGGGAAATAAAAATATGACAATAACTGCCGAAAAAGAAGGCTTGATTACACAGGTTATAGGACCTGTTATAGACGTTGAATTTGCTTCGGGGGTTTTACCCGAGATTAATGATTCCATAGAAATAATTGTTGATGAAAATAATAAAATCACAGCTGAAGTTCAACAACACTTGGGTGAAAATAAAATACGTTCAGTTGCCATGTCTTCAACAGACGGTATAAAACGGGGCATGAAGGTTATAAATACGGGTGAACCGATTAAAATACCCGTAGGTAAGAATATTTTAGGCAGAATATTAAATGTTTTGGGGCAGCCTGTTGATAATGCGGGTGATGTAGAAGCAGATACATATCTGCCAATACACAGAAATTCCCCGACCTTAGTTGACCAAAATACTGATATTGAAATATTAGAAACGGGTATAAAAGCCATTGACCTTTTACAGCCTTATCAAAAAGGCGGAAAAGTAGGTTTATTCGGAGGTGCCGGTGTAGGTAAAACCGTTTTGATTATGGAATTAATCCATAATATAGCATCAGAGCACTCTGGTGTTTCCGTTTTCGGCGGTGTAGGCGAAAGAACCCGTGAAGGCAACGACCTTTGGAATGAGATGAAAGAATCAGGTGTTATAGATAAAGTTGCACTTATATACGGGCAGATGAACGAGCCTCCGGGTGCTAGAATGAGGGTAGGACTTTCCGCTTTAACGGCTGCGGAATATTTTAGAGATTATTCTAAACAGGATGTACTTTTATTTATTGATAATATATTCAGGTTTGTTCAGGCAGGCTCGGAGGTTTCCGCTTTACTTGGCAGAATGCCTTCGGCTGTTGGTTATCAACCAACACTTGCTAATGAAATGGGAGAACTGCAAGAAAGAATTACCTCAACTAAAGATGGTTCAATTACCTCTGTACAAGCAATATATGTACCTGCAGACGATTTAACAGACCCTGCTCCTGCTACAACCTTTTCACATCTTGATGCTTCAACCGTTCTTTCAAGACAAATAGCATCACTTGGTATTTATCCTGCGGTTGACCCGTTAGCTTCAAACAGTAAAGTTCTTGACCCGCTTATTATAGGTGAAGAACACTATAATACCGCAAGAAAAGTACTGGAAATCCTTCAAAAATACCAAGAACTTCAAGATATCATCGCTATTTTAGGTATGGACGAATTGTCTGAAGAAGATAAAGAAACGGTTAACAGAGCAAGAAAAATCCAAAAATTCTTATCTCAGCCCTTCTTTGTAGCTGAACAATTCTCGGGCATTGAAGGCAGATACGTTAAACTTGAAGATACTATTGCCGGGTTTAAAGGTATTGTTGAAGGTCAATATGATAATATACCGGAACAAGCCTTCTATATGGCAGGCACAATCGAAGATGTGCTGAAAAATGCTGAAAAGGTTAAATAGGCAGATTTATGAGTAATAAAAAAATACATTTTAAAATAATTACTCCCGAGAAAATTGTCTTTGAAGATGATGTTGATGCAATTTACGCTCAGGGCGAAGCGGGAAGCTTCGGCATTTTACCCGATCACATACCTTTTATGTCGGCTTTAGCGGTAGATACGGCAAGAGCTGAAAAAAACGGAGAAATAATCAGTTTTTCCATAATCGGAGGTGCTTTTCAGTTTAAAAATAATGACGCCATTATTTTAACAGAAGTAGCAGAACGCGGAAGCGACATTGATACCGCGAGAGCCAAACTTGCTATTGAAAGAGCCGAGGCTAAATTAAGCTCCGCTAAAACTCAAAACGAAATAAAAATGGCAAATGCCGCTATAGCAAGAGCTATGGCAAGATTAAAAGCTGCCTCCAAAAATTAATTGACTGACAGCTGCTGTTAAGGGATATAATTATTTTATGAAAGATAATGATAAATATATTGAACTGGGGTTTGCAAAATTAGATTTGGAGCGCTCACAAAGAAGGGGTTACCCTGAAGCAATCTTTTGCGAATGCAAAACTAACGAACAATTGGTTGAAATTTTTTCCGCTTTTAAAGAAAAAAACACCAATGTTATAGGAACTCGTGCAAACTTAGAGCAGTATAAATACCTTAAACAAAAACTCCCTGACGTTAACTACAATGAAAAAGGAAGAATTTTAACACTTGTTTCCGAAGAAATTCAAAAAGTCGGTGAAGTTGCCGTTTGCACGGGCGGAACGGGGGATATCCCCGTAGCGGAAGAAGCTGCCTTAACCGCAGAATTCTTCGGGAGTAAGGTTAAACGCTATTATGACGTGGGGATTTCAGGTATTCACAGACTGTTTGACAAAATAGATGAAATTAAAAAAGCTAATGTAATTATAGCGGTTGCGGGTATGGAAGGAGCTTTAGGCTCTATTATTGCAGGCATGGCAGATTGCCATGTTATCGCAGTTCCAACTTCCATAGGTTACGGTGCTTCTTTTAAAGGAGTTTCGGCACTATTAACCATGCTCAATTCCTGCGCTGAGGGTATGAGTGTTGTTAATATTGATAACGGATTTAACGCAGGTTACAGTGCTAATCAGATAAACAGACAAATTGCGGGTGTTAAATAATGAAATTATACTTTGAATGCAACTCGGGGATTTCGGGAGATATGGCAGTAGCAGCTCTGTTAGATGCGGGCGCTGATAAATGCAAACTTGATGAAACATTAAATTCTTTAAATCTTAATAACGAATTTACGTATAACATCAAAAAAGTGAGTATAAACGCCATTGAGGCAACGGATTTTGACGTTATCCTGCCCGAACACAAACACGAACATCATGAGCATCACAATCATGATAAACATCACCACACCCACGAACACCGCAATCTTGACGATGTTAATAAAATAATAGACAGAGCTAAAATGAGTGAATCCGCAAGAGAACTTGCTAAAAAAATCTTTAGAATAGTTGCCGAAGCTGAAGCACAAGTGCATGGCAAAGATATTTCCCAAGTGCATTTTCACGAAGTCGGTGCTATAGATTCCATCGCGGATATCATAAGTTTTGCAGTATTATTTGATGATTTAAAACCTGAAAAGGTATATTTTAGCACACTTACGGAAGGTCAAGGCATAATAGAGTGCCAACACGGAACTTTAAACATCCCCGTTCCAGCCGTTTGCGCCATTACCTCAAAATATTTCATCCCTTTAAGAATTTCCGATAACATAGGAGAAATGGTTACTCCAACAGGCGCAGCCATAGCGGCATCGTTATTTACGGGAGAAAAACTGCCCGAAGAATTTATTATAAAAAAAGTCGGTACGGGTGCAGGCAAACGTAAATATAAAAACCCCGTTTTAAGGGTTCTGGTTATTGAATAACAGGTTTTTATCATGACTGATTTGGACATTGAAAATTATCTAACTTTTTTAAATTCAATTAATGGTGATATGCAAAAAATTTTTGAATATCAAAAAGAATACATTCATTGTAAAAAAGGATGTGCCCACTGCTGCAAGCAGGGAGACTATCCCATGTCGGAAATTGAATTTGAATACTTAATGTCAGGTTTTAATAATTTAGAAGAAAAAACGAAGGAAATTATTAAAAATAATATTGAAAATATTAAAAAAGAAGCTAAAGATTCTTATATTTGCCCGTTTCTTATTGATAACAGCTGCAGTGTATACGAATACAGACCCATTGTATGCAGAACGTTCGGGGTTTTGACGGAAGATTCAAAAGGCAATCCTACCTTCCCGTTATGCACACCTTTAGGGTTGAATTTTTCCGCTATCTATGACAAAGATAAAAAACATCTGTCCTCTGAACTTTACTACAAAGGCAAATTTAAAAACGACCCTAAGATATTCAGATTAAGCAATAAAGTTGTAATGAACCTTCCTTTGGCAAAAAAATTGAATATTCAATTTGGTGAAGCTAAACGCTTGATAGATTTTCTATAGGCAGTCGCACAATATTTCAAAATATCCCTGTTTTTTCTCGCATACAGGACATTTAGAAGGTGCTGATTTTGCTTCAACAACATGCCCGCAATGAGTACAAACCCACAAAACTTTTTCATCTCTTTTAAAAAGTGTTTCATCTTTCAAACGTTGAGCCAATGTTTTATATCTTTCGCTATGGTGCTTTTCAATATTTGCAATATTATAAAATGCTTTTGCTATTTCATCAAAACCTTCATCTTGCGCTATTTTGCCATACTCGGGATACATTGTCGTGTGTTCTTCCTCCTCGTATTTAGCGGAACAAAGTAAATTTTCCAAAGTAGTGCCGCTGCATGAAGGGTATGAAATATTAGTAATTTCAACATCATCACCGTCTAAAAATTCATAATATATCTCGGCGTGTTCTTTTTCGTTGAGTGCGGTCTTTTTAAAGATTTCCGATATTTGAATTAACCCTTCTTTTTCAGCCATAGAAGCGAATATACAATATCTGTTGCGAGCCATAGACTCGCCAGCAAAGGCTTTCATAAGATTTTCTCTTGTTTTTGTGCCTTTTAATTCTTTTTTTTCCATAATTTATCTCCTTTAAGATAAATTATTTTAAAACAAATTTAATCATAAAAAATCGCCGTTGCGGCTATTTTATATGGCAACGGCAATAAATACATCTAATCTAGTGTCGCACTTTACCGCCGACTCATCGTCGCCGTACAAGTGCTCA
>CANQJQ010000095.1 GCA_947624265.1 Candidatus Gastranaerophilales bacterium | reverse complement strand
GAATATTAGGAACAAATATATTAATATCTCAAGCATTGCAAACAATTAAATTTAAAATGGATAATAAAGGCGGAAGCTTAAAAAGTGAAGCGGCAATAGCATTAATGAAAACTGCGCTTGCCCCTGAGCCTGAAAAGCCCAGACATTTCTTATTTGATAAACCGTTTATCTTATTTTTAAAGGAATCTGATAAAGATAAACCGTATTATGCAATGAAAATAACGGATACGAAATATTTGGTTAAAGAATAATATGATAAAAAATATATTTATAAGTATACTGTTTATAATATTTACTTATCAGGGTGCATTTGCACAATATAATATGTCTACTCCCCTAGAAGGGGAATCAATTGCAAATGATACCCTGCAATTTATTGTAGTTAAAGATATATATAAACAAATTCAAACAAAATATCCTGCCTGCTTTGATTATAAAGTTACCGACACTCAAATTATTCACTATCCTTATGATGTTAAAAAGAAAAAAGGTGAATATGTAAAGGGCTACTGGAAAGAACTTTGGACAATAAATTGCTGTAATAACAAGGTTCAAATACCCATTACTTTTTTTATTCATAAAAATAAAACAACATATAATATGGAACTGCCTAAATAATAACCGACAGGCTGATACTTTTTTTTGCCGAATATGAAATTATATTAAAAGGTAAAAAAAGGAGGAATTATGCCTGAATTTTCACACCCTTTTATGGGTAACGCATACGAGCGTAAATTAACGGAGCAAGAACTTGTAAGAGCTATAAGATTTAGTATAGCATCCGAATTTGAAGCAATACAACTGTATGAACAATTAAGAGATTCCATTGAAAATGAAGAAGCAAAAAAATTATTAATTGAAATTGCAGGAGATGAAAAAGAACATGTCGGCAATTTTTTAAGATTATTAAAACTTCTTGCGCCTGATGAAGAAAACTACTATAAAGACGGCTGGGATGAAGGTGAAGAAGTTATGGGGATAGAAAAAAAATAGATTAACAAAAAAATTTTTTACGGGGTTTATATCCAAAAAAGAGGAAAGAACATTATGCAAATAAATCCATTGTCTTTTAAAGGATATGTACCCGTAAAATTTTATGCAAGAAACCCTAAGGATGGTAAATATTCCCGAGTAATAAAACATGAAAATTTAAGGAAATGCCAAGGGTTTGTAGTTAGAAATCTTAACGGAACAGCAAAATCAAATAGAAATGAGGAATTTGTAAATTTTTATAGAAAGCAGGATAAAGATTACAGATATTGTCCTGCAGTAATGTCTATGTACGATGAAGATAGAGGCCGCGACCCAATTGTATATATGATAACAGGCTCTGACGTTGATATTGCAAAACAAATGGCAAAACCCGTAGGAATCGCGAAGGGCGAAAGCTTAGACAGATTAGGCACAACCAAATCTTTTGAAGCTAAATATGAAGCTCAAAACTATACACAAAATATAAAACGTTTCTTAGCAAGAAACTGTAAAAGATTAAAAAATACTAAAGGACAAAATCTGACTTTAAGAGTTTTCTTTAATCCAAAATATAACAAAAAGAATGAACTTAAAGGCTTTGACTTTGTTCATAGCGAATTTATAGTTGAGCAATAAATTAATTATCCTATTCTTTTAAATATTATTGTTGATTCGTTAGACAATTTTATCGGAGAACTGTTATAACCGTCGCTATTTATTGGATAGACATTATTAAAGTTACCGCTGCCGTCATAGCGTTTGCTGTCAGTATTTAATATTTCAACCCATTTACCTTTCGGGAACTTAATATAATAACTTTCTGCGTGTTCACTCGGATAATTAAAGTTTTTAAAGTTAGTAACCGTAAATGTTTCATTACCTGATTCTATATCTGCACTATGAGTTGCAAATACCTGCGAAACATCATGTTTTACCGTATTTTCGGGGATTAATGTACCTTTATATAAAGAAGGATTTGTCTGATTTAGTTTATTTAAATCTTTGATTAAATTTTTAAATCTTGCCATTTTCTGTCTTGCTTTTGGAGAATATTCCACAGAACCGAGTTTTGATTCCATAAACGCAGGTTTTCCTGTATCATAACCTTTTTCCAAATGAAGAGCATCTTCGTTTTTAATAGACTCAAATTCTCTAAAGAACCTGAAAGGAGTTAAATCGGCAGTTTCATCTCCTTGGAATACCATCTTTTGACCGGGGATAGAAAATATTCTTGCCATTGCCATTTTATTACGTTCAAAACTGTCATTAAACATGGATTTAACCGAATTATATGTTATTCCCGAGTTCGGATTAATTCCCAAAGGAATCAAAACTTCGTTTTTAAATGCCTTTTCCACAACATTTATCCATCTTCTTGATGTAATTTCGGAAGTATCATATTTATCAAGTTTACCCGTTTGAAGCATCATAGCAAGCTTTTCTGCCGCAAATTGAGCATCTCTGTTAACATTTTCAGTATTAATCATATTTTCATTTAAATGCAGCATAGGCACCATTAATTTCGCAATTAACCTTGTACCTTCGTGATTTCCAATTTCATCGTGGCTCATAACATACTTAACTCTGTCTTGAGCACAATAACAAGCTTTTTCTAATGCATCCATATCAACATCCTGATACAAAGCATCTTTTAAAATATGATAAAAGTTAAAATCCCATTCACTGTCAAATCCTAAACGACCTAAAGAAGTATTTCCGTTTGAAATTTTTTCAATTGCATCAATATGTGTCTGTTCCGGCTCTCCTTCAGCAGACTCATACTGTTTTAAAGGATTTATAACTCTTTTATCATGAGGTTCATCATTATTATCCCAAAAGTCGCCGTTATCATTTACACTTATTGATGACCTTGCATCCTCTGCAATTAAAAAGGTATCAGGTTTATGATAATTAATTTCTGCGGCAATCTGTTTCATTGTATAATCAGAGCCCATAAATTTTGTCATATCGAGTCTTAAACCATCACAATGATAGTTATCTATCCAATTTAAGGCTGCATTTACCATAAAATCTCTTACATAACGGGAATCTTTACCTTCATAATTAAAAGAATCACCAAAATTATTAGGATTTCCCAAATACGGACCGGTTCGTTTTAAAGAAGAGCCGTCCGGCCCTATATGATTAGGAACCATATCCATAATTACATTTAACCCGAGACTATGTGCATAATCAATCAATGATTTTAAAGCATCAGGACCGCCAAGATGTTCTGCGGGTGCCATTTTATCTACACCGTCATAGCCCCAGTTGAAAGAATATGTATTTTCTACAGGCATTAATTCTATTGCGTTAAAGCCTTCCTGCGCAATTTCCTTCAATTTCGATTTTGCACCGTCAAATGTACCTCTTTTTGTAAATGTAGCTGTATTAAATTCATATATTCTTGCTGATTTTACGGAGCTTAATCCGTTTTCGGAATTTGCCCGTCTTGATATTCTGTTAGGATTACTTTTATACCATTCATCATCTTGCCATTTGTATAAGGAATGGTCATATATTACCGATTCATCAAGCAATTTTTCCTGCCTGAAAGAGTAAGGGTCTTTTATTATATCCTTTTCTCCGTTCCCTTTATAAAGAACGAAAGAATATGTATCACCGTTTTCCACCTCTCCTGCGGGAATTTTACTTCCCGTTTCAAATACACCGTTGCCCTTATTTTTCAGTTCATATACTTTTTGAACTTTCTTATTGCCTCTTTTACGAACTAATACTTCAACTTTTTTTGTATCCGTATATGTAAAAATTTTAAATGAGGCTTCTTTTGTCTCAGGGTCAATTACCGCGCCCCAGCTTTTATGTTCAGCCCAGCTTCTTCCGAATGAAGGTTTATAATATACATTTGGAAGTTCATTAATTTGTTTTTGAACTGTTTTAGGAGTTTTAACCGAATTGACATTATCTTTATTTTGTTGTGAAACTTTTGTTATGGAATTATTATTTATTTTCATACTAAAACTCCTTAAAACTCCTTACTTTCTTTAAAGTTCAAATATAAAATTTAATGACTTTTTTCGGCCAATTTGTAGCAAAAATTTACACAAACAAAATCAAATTATAAAAGACTAAGAGATTTATCTATTTCTTGAATATTTAAAAGAAATACCTTCTCTAAAGTTTGTATCTCATCAGGATCAATCAAAAAATTCAAAAGACAATATTCATTAATATTCATTCAAATATACCAAAAACTCCACAATTTTATTTTATCAATACTAAAAAAATAAACATCAACTTTGGGTATGAATAAAAATATGAAATGCCGATTAAATGAAGTATAAAATTATAATTCAATTTTATCAGAAAAAAATAATAGCCCGAGTTTATTAACAAAAAAGGCAATGAATAGATAGGGCATTACATATCATAATTCAAAGATAGAAATCAAAAAAAAGAAAATAACAAAATATAAAAAGAGATGTTTGCCTGTAACATTTCTTTTATGAACAAGGAGGAAAAATGAGATTAAACAAAATGACACTTGCCGCCGTAGTAACACTCGGAATACTGGCAAGTACAAATGCAGGTTTTACACAAGAAACAGCAACCGAAACGTCAAATGAACTTTTGGCAGCTTGCCCTTTGTCTGGATGCCCGGCTCCTGTGACACCACAAACCGCAACTTGTCCGAGATGTCATAATGATATAGATCGTTGTTCTTGTCAAGACCATGAAACTACAACATGCAACCCATGTGAAGAAAAAAAGAGCTGCGATTCTTGCAACAAAATATCAGATGATTGCAATGTATGTCCGCCGATAGCACAATGTCCGGCACCATCAAGTCCGACCTGTGCAGTATGTCCGCAAACAAATGACGGAAAAAAATTTGAACAGCAAGTATATGCATATCCGAATGCAATATACGGACATAATCAAATCGTAGGAGAAAGAAATAACGGATTATATCTTGGAGATGATTCAATGTCATCATTTAAAGGTGTACCTGTAGCAGAAGCACCATCCGCAATGTCAATAGGATGCGGGTGTGATGATGGAAGTATGACAGGTGCTGCTGCGCCTATGCCTTGTTTAAATGATGCTCCGTATATGCATGGTATCCCTGTTGACAGAAACCCGCAAAATATAGACGGTTCTGGATGCCCCGTACAAATTCATACAAATACAAGCCTTGAAGCTGTTAGAAAAACAATGGAACCTTTTGAATATTCTGCCGTAACAGGCGGTGCCGCTCCTATTGTAAGCGCTTTTGAAGATGTTCCCGACGGTTTTTGGGCAAGTTGTGATATAAACAAATTAACTGAAAATAATATAATAGCAGGATACCCTGACAGAACATTTAAACCAAATTTACCGGTATCAAGAGCCGAAATGGCATCTTTAGTTGTAAAAGGCTACAACTTAAACGATGACGTAACATGCCCTTCTGCAATGTTTAAAGATGTTCCAAGCAGCCATTGGGCAAATAAAACAATTGCCAAAGCAGTTGCAAACGGTTTAATGAGCGGATATCCCAACAATATGTTCAGACCTGATGATTCTATCTCAAGAGCAGAAGCTTTTGCAATTATGGCAAAAGGAATAAACTGTCCTATGGATGATTGCAAGGCTGATGAAGTATTAAGCAAATACTGCGACGGAGATACAGTACCTGATTGGGCAAAAATTCCGGTTGCTAAAGTTTTGGAAACAGGCGGATTATCTGATTTCCCACAACCCAACCAAATTTCTCCCAACAAAGATGCAAGCCGTGCGGAAATTGCTTCTATGTTAGAAACAGTTAGAGTAGCTTTGGGTTACAGCAAGGATGACAAAGTATCTTCAACAGATTGCGGATGCTCACCTAAAAAAGCTTATTACCACAGCGAAGAAGTAGTTACAATTCCGACACTTCAATTGACATTTAGTGATGAAATAAGCGCAAAATCAGCCAATATCGGCGACAGATTTTCTGCAATCACTATTGATTCCGTAACCATTGACGGTTTAGAATTTCCTGCCGGCTCTAAAGTATACGGTAAAGTTCTTGAGGTTGTTAGACCTACAAAACATTGCCAAGGTGCTTTAAAATTATCATTTGATACAATCAAAAACGGTAAATGTAAAGCTAAATTACCTAACCAAATTTTAACTGCACAGGTAAATAAAGTAAAAAGTCCAAACCCTGTTGCAAGATTGGTAGAATTCCCATTTACATGGGTAGGGGGATTACTTGGTGATGCCGGAAGAACCGTAGGCGGTGCAATAGTTAGTGCTTCAAACGCTGTTGAACAAGTGGTATCAGGTGTCGGAGTAGGCACGGGTGAAATCTTCCAAGGTCAGTTTAAAGCTGCGGGAAGAAGCTACCTTGATGTCGGTAAAGCTATAGTTACTGCACCTGTTGACCTGACAAGAACTGCTTTATCAGGTACAA
>CANQJQ010000094.1 GCA_947624265.1 Candidatus Gastranaerophilales bacterium | reverse complement strand
TCCTGTTGATTTTATATTATTAGTTTATCATTCAACAATTAACTATTCAATATAATTAAATTAAACTTTTACATTTCTTTATAATAGTTTACTATTCAACTATTTTGAAACGGCAATTTTAAAGGCGGTAATGTGCAATACTAGATTAATTCCTTTATGGTTTTAAAGTGCATCTTAGCTACTTCATTTAACCTGTCAAATGAATATTTTTTTATAAAACTTTGAGCTTGTTCTACAACAAGGTTTGAAGCACCTTTTGAAAAGGACATTTCAAATTTATTTTCCATTTCCTGCATGCGTTTAACAAATTCTGCCCTTGCCAGTATAGAAGCCGCTGCAACGGCAATATCGGCTTCTGCTCTTACCATCTGATTAAGAATGATATTTTTCCCTTTTTCCATCAGTGCATTTTTTATCAGGTTTTCATCCCCGAATTTATCTGCTAGAGCGTAATTACATGGTGATTTTTCGAGTATATTTTCTATTGCTCTTGCGTGCGCCCAGGCAAGCAGTTTATTCAGATTATTAAATTTGTTATAAAGTTCATTATATTTCGCGGGGGTTATAACAATAACCGAGTGGACGGAATTAGCCTTGATTTTATTTGCCAATTCCAATATTTTTTTATCATCAAGCTTTTTGCTGTCTTTTATTCCTAAATCGAAAAACAGTTGTTTATTTTTATCATCAGCTTGAACCCCTGCAGCTACAAGAGGCCCGAAAAAATCACCTTTGCCTGATTCATCAGTACCTATATATTTTTCACTTGTTAAGGTTTCAGCCTGAGGCGTGTTAAATCCCAACTCTTTTACCAGATTGTCAATATTTTTGCCTTGGATTAAGAGTTTTCCGCTTGTGTAATATATTGCCTGAAAGGAAGCAGTTTTTGCCCGCCAGTTTGCATATTGAACAGTATCAAATTCAACTTTTTTATTTAAAAAATATTTTTTGACTTCTTCTGCTTTTACGGGGGTTATTTTTTCGCTAAACGTATTCATAATTTTAAAATAGCATAATTTTTTATTTTTATGAATATGTTATACTCAAATAAAAGGAGAAAAAATGGAGCTTGAAATAAGGCAAACGGGACCCTTAGAGGTTAATACATATATATTAAAGGATAAAGCATCAAAAGAAGTTGTAATTATAGATATAGGCGGGGATTTTGAAGATATAAAATCAAATCTGGATAAGGATGGGTATAAAATAAAGTATATTTTAAATACCCATGGGCACTTTGACCACGTTCTCGGTGAAATTGAAGTTCAGCAAAAATATCCTCAAATCCCGATATATATTCATAAAGATGATGTTGTGCATCTTAAAAGACTTAATGAAGAAATGGGATATTTCGGTATAAGATATGAAGGAACTCCATTAACAATAAAAGAATTTATAGATGAAAACACCAATTTAACTATTGGGGATAAAACAATAAAAATATTGTATACTCCGGGACATTCAAAAGGCAGTCTGTCATATTATGTTGACGGCAGAGTGTTTTCAGGTGATGCTCTGTTTTATCGTTCAATAGGCAGAACGGATTTTTATGACGGAGATTACGATACTCTTATTAATTCAATAAAAACAAAAATTTTATCATTGCCTGATGATACACAAGTATTTCCGGGACACGGTCCAAAAACTAACGTCAATGCAGAAAAAACTTTTAACACTTATTTAAGAGATTAACAGGTAATTAACTACATCATTTTAGATGCTTCGATATTGTTTAAGCCTTTTACTACTTCGTCTCTCAAATCCGTAAAAAATACTCCAAGATTTTCGGCTAAAATTTGATTTAATTCGTTCATATTTACCCTTTTTCTGTTTATATTTTTTATATCGGCATATCCTTTGTATATCTTTAATAAATAGATTTTGTTTGTAAATATTTCTTTACAAAAAAATTAAAAAATCACTCCTATAAAAAGAGTAAATTTTTTTAAATTTTGTTCAAACTTGTATTATTATTTACATCAAAAGAATGATATTCTATAAACCCAAATATGATAACCTTAATTTACGCACGAGGGAGGCAAGATATTAGAAAGGACTATTATGGAAATTGGGAAATTAAGTCTGCACACAACAAAAACAGTACAAAACAACCAACAAGCAAAAAAGATTAATACCAATAAATTTAGTACAAACCCTTTTGGAGTAAGTTTTAAAGGAAACGTAATACAAGCTGATGTATTTGAAAGCTCAAATAAATCAACTAATGTAATAGCTCAAAAAAGTAAAATGTTTGCGAGCGCCGTAGTAAGCGGTATAAATAATTTTAATGAAGCATTCAAGTCAAGAATAAATGCTATTGTATCTTTCGGTAAAAAAGTAACAAAAGATGCATTTGATACAATGGAAAGAATCGGAAATACCGAGATTAAGATTGATATGGAAGGAATAAAGAATAAAATGTTTCCTGATAGACAGTACAGCGTAAAACAACTGTCAAATAAATCGGTGGATGAGCTTAAAGGCATGTGGGAAGATTTAACCCCGGAAGTAGAAGCGGCATAATTAACAGGGAGTGCGTATGATGAATAATAAAGAAAAAATTAAACAAATTATAAGAACTTTAGGCGAACATAAAGATAGTGAGTCGGCAATTAACCTTTTAACGGAATTGGGTACAAATTCTCCCGACGATGAAATAAGAGAACTAACCGCTCAAACTCTTATCAAAAAAAATACACATGACTCATTAAAGGTTGTTCTTATCTCAAAAGGCAAAGGTATTAATGATCTTAGTGCGCGAGTTGCAATGGCATCTATTAATGAACTTTTAGCTTTGAAAGATAAAAATGAAGCGGTAAAGATTTTAGATGATACCGTTAAAATGCACTCGGATGAAGAAGTCAGAAATACGGCACGCTCTGTTAGAGCATTAATGACTTTTTCGTCATAATTAACAATATGTTGTTTAAAAAGAGCCTCATAATTGAGGCTCTTTTTAGTATGTTTTACTTTTTTTGTTAAATTTTTCATTTTATTATAAAATAGCTCAAGAGGTAATTTTATGGATGTATCAATTATAATTGTTAATTATAATACCGAAAAACTAATTATGGATTGTATAAAATCTATATATGACAATACAAAAAACATAGAATATGAAATAATAGTTTCGGATAATAATTCAGCCGATAACTCGATAAATTCAATAAAAGAAAAGTTTCCTTCAGTTAAAATTATTCAAAATAATGAAAATTTAGGCTTTGGACTCGCAAATAATGAGGGATTTAAGCTTGCAAAAGGGAAATATGTATTTTGCTTAAATCCTGATACAGTTCTTATTAGTAATGCAGTAAAAGTTTTATTTGATTTTATGGAACAAAATTTTGATGCGGGTGCTTGCGGCGGAAATTTATATAATCGAAATATGAATTATATTCATTCTTTTGGTTATGGTGATGATATAAAATCATTGTTATTAAGAAAAACTTTTTTGAAGTTTTTCTTTTGGAAAGAATATAGAAAAATAAAATCTTATGAAAAAAATACGGATAGAACCAAGGTTCAGGAAGTTAATCATATTACAGGCGCGGATTTAATGATTAAAAAAGATTTAATTGATGAACTTGGCGGATTTTCTGATAAATTTTTTATGTATTTTGAAGAAACAGAGCTTGAGAAAAGAATAAGAAATAAAGGTTTTAAACTTTATTATGTACCTGATGCAAAGATAATTCATCTTGAAGGAAAATCATCAAATCCTCAAAAAAATATGTATTATACAAATTCCTTTGATGAATATTATCGTTTATTCTACGGTGAAGCCTGGGCAGAAATAGCGGAAATATTAATTTCTAAAAGAAAAAAGGTTAAAAACAAATGACAACATATAATATTGCGTTGCTTGCAGGCGACGGGACGGGAAAAGAAGTTACGGATGAAGCGGTTAAGGTATTAAAAGTTATCGGGGAAAAATATTCCATAGATTTTAACTTCGAGCCTGCTTTAATCGGCGGGTGTGCTTATGATAAGTTTAATACTCCTTTGCCCGAGGAAACTTTAAATATTGCAAAAAAATCTGATGCGGTATTACTGGGCGCAGTAGGTGATTGGAAGTATGATAATTTGCCGCCCGAAGTAAGACCCGAACGAGCACTTCTTGGAATAAGAAAAGAACTGAATTTATTCGCTAATCTTAGACCTGCAACTGTTTATCCCGAATTAACCGAACTTTCACCTTTAAAAGAAAATGTTGTTTCGGGTACGGATATTATGATTATCAGGGAACTTACGGGAGATGTTTATTTTGGCACTCCTAAAGGTATTGATATTAAAAACGGTGAGAAGTTTGGCTATAATAATATGTGTTATTATGAAAGCGAAATTAAAAGAATAGCTCATATTGCGTTTAAGGTGGCAAGAGCGCGTAATAAAAAATTATGCTCGGTAGATAAAGCTAACGTACTTGATGTTTCAAGATTATGGCGTGAAACAGTTAATGAAATTTCAAAAGAATATTTAGATGTTGAACTTTCCAACATGTATGTTGATAATGCTTCAATGCAGTTAATTAGAAATCCGAGACAATTTGATGTTATTTTAACAGGTAATATTTTTGGTGATATTTTATCTGATGAAGCTTCTATGCTGTCAGGCTCTTTGGGACTTTTACCGAGCGCTTCATTATCCGACGGTAAAATTGCCATGTATGAACCAATCCACGGGAGTGCTCCCGATTTAAAAGGTAAAAATATTGTTAATCCCATAGCTACGATTTTATCTGCCGCGATGATGTTAAAATATTCCTTTAATCTTGATAATATTCATGATGATATAGTAAATGCAGTAAGAAAAACCCTAAAAGACGGATATAGAACTCAAGATATTGCACAATCGGGCATGGAAACAGTAGGAACCGATAAAATGGGGAATCTTATATGTGATAGGGTTTTACACGGTTAACTACTACTATAAGATTAATTTACAAGTATTATAAAAAAGTTATAAAAACTATACCATGGTAGAGTGAAAGCTTATAAAAAATAAGTTATAGTAATAATGTAGATTGAAACGAGCGAACACTTTCTTTCGGGGTTGCGAAAAAGTATTATTTAACAGTTCGCCCATAACTGTTTCAATCTACACTTTTTTGTTTTTACCTTTATGGGGATAATTTTTTTTATAAATATGTGATAAAATATATTTATGTTAGCTTATTTGAGGTTGATTAATGAAAAATATATTTAAAATTTTATTGTGTTTTTTGATATTAATGACTTTTGCCGATTATAATACTGTAATTGCCCAAACTACAACGGCTAAACCTGCTGTTGCATCTTCCGTAACGGCAATTAGCGTATCACCGTTGGATGTGGTTAATACTCCGGATAAATATTTAAATAAAAGTATAACTTTTACTGCGGAATTTGTTGCATTTACGTCTTTAGGATTGGATTATAAACCGGCATATAAAGATCCCGCAAAATATATAGGTATTCTGGTAAAAAGACCTGATGTAGTTGACCATACAATACCTTTATCGGAGATGAAAATGTTCCTTAAACGAGAAATCGCAGAAAAATACGCGGATATAGATGCGGGTGATAAAGTTAAAATAACGGGTACCGTATTTTCTACGGCGCTTGGTGATCCTTGGGTGGATATTACCGCATTTGAACAGCTTACGAAAAAAACAAAGGATGAAAAAAAATAATAAATTCAGGAGAGAGTTGTGAAGGATAAAAAAGTATATTTAACGATACACGGGCATTTCTATCAACCGCCAAGAGAAAACCCTTGGCTTGAAACAATAGAACTGCAGGATAGTGCTAATCCTTTTCATGACTGGAATGAAAGAGTAACTTCAGAATGTTATACTCCTAACTCTGTTTCTAAGATAGTTACAAACGAAAACAAGATTATGGAAATAGTTAATAACTATTCTTATATAAGTTTTAACTTTGGTCCTACACTTTTATCCTGGATGGAAACACATGTTCCTTATTCATATCACAGGATAATAAAAGCAGATATAGAGAGTGCAAAAAGAAACAACGGACATGGGAATGCACTTGCTCAAGTTTACAATCATATAATAATGCCTCTTGCCAATAAAAAAGATAAATATACCCAAATATTGTGGGGAATAAAAGATTTTCAATACCGCTTCGGCAGAAAACCTGAAGGTATGTGGTTGGCGGAAACGGCTTGTGATGATGCAACATTGGAAGCACTCTGTGATTGCGGAATTAAATTTACTATATTATCGCCGTTTCAGGCAAAAGGGGTAAGAAAACTTAATTCTAATGATGAGCTGGGGGAATATAGACCCTGCACGTGCATACAGATATTTTATTAAGTCAAACCCTGATAAATATATTGATTTATTTTTCTATGACGGTTCAATATCCAAATCCGTAGCATTTGATGAACTTTTAAAAGACGGAAATAAATTTATATCAAGATTAAAAGAGGGTGTATCCGACTTAAGAGATTATAATCAGCTTGTAAATATAGCAACAGACGGTGAAAGTTACGGGCATCATACTAAATTCGGTGATATGGCTTTATCTTA
>CANQJQ010000093.1 GCA_947624265.1 Candidatus Gastranaerophilales bacterium | reverse complement strand
TCTCTTGCTGTATCAGACAGCTGAGTATGTGTTACAAACACAGGAACAACTTTCTTGTTTGTGTTATGTTCTTTTTTGTACATAATTGCAGTTCCGTATAATTGGCAGATATGTTTTTCGTGTATAACTTTTTCTTTGCTCCAATATTTACATTGAATAACTAAAATTTCATTTCTTTTTTTGGCGATAATATCGCGTCCTTTATCGTTTAGACGTTCTTTTATTCCTGTATATTCTACTTCATAACCCAATTCTTTATATTTATGAGCAATAGACATTTCAAAATCACGTCCAATTTGCCACTTTGTTTTAGAAAATTTTTCAACATATCTATCTAATGCAAGTTGATTTCTTTCAGATTCTGATAAATTATCATACTCTTCCTGGTTAACCAATTGCTTGTTCTATCAAAATAATTCTGTACAATTGCAAGTTCTTCATCACCGGTGCCATAATCAATATAATTTTCTAATTCCGGAAAAAGTTCAAAAAGTAAATCATATTCATATTTCATCAATTTATACTTTACTTCAAATTCTTTTGCTTTCTTGATAGCTTCACGAACTTTTTGGGCTGATGATAAAGCAGGTCTATCTTTACATTCTAAATGAACTACTAAATTATCAAAATCTCCAAATTCTTTTTCTACAATAGTTTCTGCTAATCGATACAACCTTTCCGTACATCTTTCATTTTTAATTAAATTAATTTTATCGTTATGCTCTTTTTTTAAATCATTAATTGAATTTTCCTTTTCTTCTTGCAATTTATTTATTATTTGAGAAATAATTTCTTTAATATCTTGCGGATATTTTGAATTAAAACGAAAGAATTCTTTTTCAGGAATATTAAAAGTTTGACGATATAAAGAGGAACAATATTGTTTTATTTCGTTTATATATCTTATTTGTTCATTATTTTGTTTTTTTTCACTGTTCAAATTTGCACGCAAATTTGCTATATATACCAAAACGCCAATTATAGCTAAAATGATATATCCGATATATTCTTCCATAAAAAAATTATTCTCCTAAACATCCTTTTTTAATAAAGAAAGGAATGACACTATGAAAAAGATTTTAGAAAAAATTCTGTTTGCCCTGATTAAAACATACGGCAAAAAGGAAGGAATTGAACTGTTTGATGAATTATTAAGCATATTATAAGGTAAACCTTTAATATGCACACTCGGAAATTTTAAAATAAATAAGGAGCTGTCCCTCGGGTCAAGGCTCATCGCCTCACCCCTGCGGCAGTCCATTTTTAAATTTCTCTCATTTAGCATATTATAGCCCTTTTTCTCTCATCTTTTTATCTACAATTTGAGCAACAAGTTTTTCAAGTTGCTCATCTTGTTGCGCTTCTTTAACAATAAAAATATCGCCATTTCCTGTAAGCAGCCAGTTTGCGTTGATATTAAGTTTTACAACAAATTCACACAGGATAGTTATGGAAGGATTACAACGCTCATTTTCGATATTTGCAACAGCCTGCTTTGTAACACCGATTTTATTCCCAAAATCCTGTTGTGTAAGGTGTTGCAATTCTCTGACCTTTTTAATTCTTTGACCGATACTTTCCATTTTTACCGCCTAAATCTGAAGTTTTGTAACCAAATATTAAAGTAGTTTATTTTAGTTGTAAATCTCTTGACAAAAATTGTAAAATAGTTTACCATGTGTATAACAAATTAAATTAAATTACTTTAATTTAACTATATCATAAAAACGAAAATAAGGCATTTATTGCTTATATTCTCGTGCAATTTTTCTATGAAATAAAGGAGGAATAATGCAAAAAACAAACAGAAAAGATTATCTGTCAATTGGTCTATCAAAACAGGAAGCAGATATTATAAGGTTTTATTCAAACGATTTATTTCGTTCCGTTTCTGAAACCATACGAATAATAATAATCGACTACATCAAGAAAAATGAATTAGAAAATAAATATTCAGATTTACTTAACAAATAGGAATTTGGGATATGAGAAAAAAAAGTTTTGGCAGAAAGGTTTTGAATTTTTTACGCAAGTTTTCATTGTTAAATTCTTTCGAGAACAAACAATTAACGGAAGAATATGAAAGCAGAATTTTAGCAATTAAAGAAAAAAATTCGCAAATAGTTTTCAAAACATATTATCTTCCAAAAGCCATTTCAGCAATTTTGAGAGAAGAAAATTATTTAACTACTCCAAGACAAGCGGAACCGAGAGCAACTGCAATGATGTTGTCTGATTTAGCAAATGGTGTAATTGATGAATTTTACAGGTTTAAATAATGAAAAAAAATAAATTAAAGCAACTGTATTTTCCGCACGATATTTTTACAGATAAAGACGAAAAAATCATTAAAATGTTTTATTATTTCAGAAAACACATTGATGATTTTTCACTTGACTTTATCAAGGATAATTTTTTTCTTGCGAGCTTCGGTTTATTTTGGGAAATTGTTCAATATCTACACCTTAATGAATTAACTGCTGATGAAATTCCGATGTTAGCAGATGAATTAAGAACAGATGAAAAATTTGTACGTTTAATTATTGAAAAATTTAATTTATTCAGAATTGAAAATAACGGTGTTATTGTTTCAGACAGAATTTTAGAAAATCTTAAGAAAATTAAGGAAAAATCAGAAAAAAATAAGAGTTCAGCAGAAGTACGTTGGTTACTTGCCGCATTCAATAAATCTTATATTGAATTTTTTGGCGAAGAACCGATTCTTGAACATTCAGAGATAGAAGTGCTTAAACAATATAATGAAAAAATTGAAAATCTAAAGAAATTATTACCTGATATTCTTTATTCATTGAAAGAACTTAAATTTGATACTGATATTAAATTTGTTCCTAATGCTCATTGGTTACTAAAAGAAAATAATCTTGCAAAGTTAGTTGATGGTACATACGGCAAATTAAAACACAAGCCGACCGAAAAAGAGATAAGAGAAGAACAAAAGAAACTTCAAAAAGAAGCACAAGAACAGAATGCTTTAAGCGAAATAAAAATTGCGGCAATGGAGATAAAGACCAAAAATTCTGCAATAGATTTTATAAAAAAACATTCAAAAAAAACGAAATTAGGTATTTTGATAAATCCCGATTGCAATGAACTTATGGATAAATTTGGCATTACTAAAAAAAATATAGAGGAAGCCTAAATGAAACGTTTCAGAAATAAGTCACGATATGAAGATGAAGCAACAATAGTACATACAACCATAAATAAGATTGAATGTCGCAATATAGAAATAGGACAAAGGCTAAAAACAGTATTTTATTGTCCCAGTTATTTAGCTCCGGAAGGCAGAATGTGTGTATATTGGGGGCGAACAAATATCGATGAGGGAGATGAAATAGAAATGAAAGGCAGATTTTCCGACGGAGTATTTTTAGCTTGGAGTTTAAGCATACACAAGAAAGCAAAGAGAATTGAAAATGACAGTGGAAATATTCAAAACAGAACGTGAATTTATAGAAAAATTCAAAAGCGGAATATATAAATGCTGTTATTGTAATCAGCTGACGAGCAATCCTTATATCTGTATACATTGCGGAAATCAAGCAAATAAACTAATCAGTACAGACACTTACAAATACATGATATTAAATGAGCACAAAGAGATACAACAGATATTTCAACCGATAGAGCGAATTTCTGTAGAAAGAAGCGATATCAAGTTCGATAAAACAAAGAAAGGTAAGTAAACAGAATGAGTGAAGAAAAAAACAAACAAAAAGTAAATCAAATTATTGAAGCTGATGTTGTAAAATCTGATCTTAAAAAGGTTTTATCAGCTCACAAAAGGTTTTCAATTCAAGGAAAGAATGTTGAAAACAGTCAGTTAAGTTGGATTAATTTTAAAATTACCGATGAAGAATTGATACTTTCAACAACAGACGGATCAAGAGCCTTAGTAACAAAATTAAAATTAATTGATAATTTTGAAGGCACCGGAGAATTCAATTTATCAATGGCACTTGTTTCAAAGTTGAGTTTTGTTAAAGGCGAGTTAGACCAAATAAGAATTAGAAAAGATGGTGAGAATGTTGAATTTTCTGATTATGAATTTAACTCCATTCAAAAATTAACCGTAAAACCGGAAGATGATATTTTCCAAGATATTGAAAAAGTTATTCCCAAGAAAAACAATTTTACGGTCTGCGTATCACAAAAGCTGATTAAAGATATATCAAGCATGAAAGCTCCTTTAGGTTTTGTTGAATTATCTTTTAATGTTTCTAATAATCTTGCAGCAATTCTTGTTGAAACAAATTCAGACAATGTATCTCAACAAGCTTTATTAATGCCAGTAGATAAGCAAAAGCAGAATAAAGAAAAGGAATAGTTTCCCCTTCTAAATGTTCAGAGGTGAAATTCCATCATGGCACCTCTGTTTTTCTTAATAAAGGAAAATAAATACTTATGAAATTTAAAGATAAAAACAAAGAATGGACAATAAGCTTTTATATAACAATGTACATATTATTGAACATTGTGACAATTTTAATTGCATATATTTTTAAATGAGGTTTCAAATGCCAAAACCAAAGAACAATGATTATTTTGAAAATAAAAATTATAACTATTGCATAATGCAATGGAGAAAATTTACAACCTTAACAATTCAGGAAGAACATAACCTTAAAGAAATGGCACAGTATCAAAAGAGACTGCAGCAGAAAGAAAAAGTAAATTATACTCCGATAAATCAACGATATAAAACATATAACAGAACAAAAGTATTTTGCCGGGAAACGCAAGTTATATATAAAAACATAGGGGCTTGTGCAAAAGCGCATAATACAACAATAAGTAAAATAAGATGGGCGATATTAAGAAATAAAGATATAAACGGTTTTCACTTTAAGGAGTTAGAAGAATATAGCAATGACAAATGTAAATAAACCAATTCTCGATACTTGCTGCGGAAGTCGAATGTTTCATTTCGATAAAAACAATTCAAGTGTTTTGTATATGGATAATCGAAAATTTGAAGACACCTTATGCGACGGACGGAAATTAATTGTTAATCCCGACATTGTTGCAGATTTTAGGAATATGCCTTTTGAAGATAATACTTTCAACTTAGTAATCTTTGATCCACCGCATTTATTGGGAGTCGGGCAGAATAGTTGGCTGTGTAAGAAATACGGGAAATTAGAAAAATCTTGGCCGGAGGATATAAAAAAAGGATTTGACGAATGTATGAGAGTTTTGAATCCTTGCGGAACATTGATTTTTAAGTGGGCAACAAGAGATATAACTTTAAAACAGATACTTGATTGCGTAGAAACAAAGCCAATAATTTTTCATAAAAATAATAACACTTATTTTTTAGTATTTTATAAGGAGCAGAAATGAGCCTCAAAGATTTTGTTCCAAATAGTGCAAATTTTGTACACTGTAGCAAGTGTTTGTTTTTTGTTATGCAAAAAGACTTATTTAATAAGTCCGTAAAAGGATATTGCAAAAATGAATATTTATATAGAATGGCACCTTACCATACGAAGTATACAAAAATATTTGATCCGGAACACATGAGCTGCGGAAGTTGCTTACCACATAATACGAAAATCAATCCGGATGAATATTTTAATAAAGATAATTCAGCAGACGAAAAGCAATAAGAAAGGATATATAAAATGAGTAAAACAAATTTTGGAGAAATAACATTAAATGAAAAAGTGCTTGCAAAATTTCTTTCAAAGATGGCAAGTTGCTACAAAATGCCCCGCTTATGCATTTTGTAATGGTGATTGTGAAGATACTTTCAGAAGATATTTAGAAAGCGAGTATGAGGAATGATAGCGAAATATATGGCTGACGAACTTAACGGAAAATTTCAACTTCAAATACCGTATATACCAAATGGCACGTATGATACTGCTTTGTATGATGCACTAATAGAAGACGAAAAAATAGCAAAAATGTGGGTAGGTAGTGGGTATAACGGGTACAAAAAATTAACATTTTACGGAAAACCACCGCAAGATGATAATTATTTTGAAGGTAAAGAGTTAGGAGAGGTTATATTCCCAAATTTTAGAAGTGCATACGAATTTATAAAAAATAATAATTTAAAAAATTTTCAGTTGCGTACCGGTTGTTACGCTAAAGAAATAAAACAATATAAAAAAGAAATAAAAAGAAACCAGGAGAGAAATGACAGAACAAATAATAATTAACGGTGTTGATGTGAGTGAGTGCGAAATTATGAGATATTCTGATAATGAACAAGATGAACAACCTATTTTATGTGATTTATCACAAGTAACAGATAATCCTTATTATTGCATAGAGAATCCTAACTGCTACTACAAGCAGCTCATACGCAAAGAGCAAGAATGCAAAAAATATAAAAAATATAAAAAATATAAAAAATATAAAAAGTGCATAAAAGATATAAGAGATGAATTAGAATATTCATTACATTGTGAAGCCGAAGAATGCGGTTGTGATGATGATAGTGAATGTTTAAAATGCACAATAAATTTGATTTTAAAGAAAATAAGCGAGGTGGAAAATGAACGATAGATTGAAATACAAAGTATTTGATAAACGAGATAATAAACTAAAAGAAATTAAAGGATATACCTTTTCTTTAATGGAGCTTGAGGATTTAGTTGCTATTCAATGGACTAATGGATTATATGAGGGCAACATACCTATAAAAGATTTAATTTTTTGCCAATGCAC
>CANQJQ010000092.1 GCA_947624265.1 Candidatus Gastranaerophilales bacterium | reverse complement strand
AAGAAGCTGATTTATCCGTATATGGATTCCCTGAAGGAACAAAAGTTAAGGATCTTAATTTATTATCTCATAATGCCCCTAAAAACTTGGAGTTTATGGTGGATCTTTGCGACGACAGTAAAGAAATATGCTTAAGTTCAAGTTTTTTAAATGCTTCCGGCAATATATGTACCGATTATAATGCAGGAATCGGTTCACAAAATTGCAATGTAATTTTATATTCTTCAAACGCTGATATTGCATTAGCCGGTGCTAATGTAGGTTGTACAGGCGGGAAAAGAGGATTTGAACATTTTAAAGACTTCGTTTACGGTGAAAACAATTGCTATCCTAATGAAAATGGCAGAGCTGAACAAAATAAAAGACAACGCAGTGAACTTCCAAATTATCTAAAAGAACAGTTAAATCTTTCAGATGATGAATATTTTGAACTTTATAAACATTTAGAAAAGTATTCTGATAAAAGAGATATTCAAGCTGTTACACTAAGTTCGGGAAGAACTATTGATGCTCAAACTATAAAAGATGCATTAAATAACATGCACGAATATCTTCTAACAGGCAAGAAAAATAACGCAGAATATATAAATGAAGTTGTTGTCTTTCAACCAAAAATCCAAGCCGTTGTTTTAAGTAAAGAAAGTTTCTTTAACACGGATTTGAAAGACAGTGAATTGAAACAAACGGCAAAAAATAATAATATCCCGATTATTTTAATATAAATGCCTTGTATATAATTAATGCAAATTTATTTTATTGTTTATTAAGGAAGGTTGAATTTTAAAATCATTCCCATTCCTGCATTTTGGCTGTGTGTTTAAGTATACGCTTAGTTTTAAAATGAATTAATGAGCCTGTATGCATTAGCTGATTATTTCGGAAAAGGTAACACAAATTTCAGAATTTTTAATTGATACAAAACAGATACATACCTCACTAAATAACAATCCCTTGACAATAATTAGATGTCTAATTATAATGCTTTTATGAAAAATTTATTGTCATTAATCTCAAAAATTCGAGAATATGGAAATCGTTTTATTATTGAAGAATTAAAAAGAAACGGGGTAAAGGGGCTTGTACCAAGTCATGGGGATATTTTAGTCTGCCTTTATGAACAAAATAAAATGACGATGAAAGATATATCGGATAAAATACATAGAACAAGACCCACAGTTACTGTTTTAGTCGATAAACTTGAAAAGCTGGGTTATGTGAAAAGAGAAGCTTCAAAAGAGGATAGCCGTTATACTTATATTGTCTTAACAAAAAAAGGGTTAGAATTTAAAACTGTTTTTGAAAAAATATCAAACGAATTAAATGATATGCTATATAAAAATTTATCTAATAGTGAAGCGGATACACTTGAAAAATTACTGGAAAAAATATAATAAAGGAGAAAATTATGGCAAACTTTAAAAATGTTGAAATTGGTGCATTACAAGAAATCGGGCAAAAATACGACAACGGGAAAGCATTTTTACATGATTTATTAGGTTTGACAAGTTGTGAAATTTCAGTTAATTCAATGCCAAAAGGTATTAAATTGCCATTCAGCCATAAACATAAACAAAATGAAGAAATCTATATCTTTTTAAAAGGCGAAGGAACAATGACGCTTGATAATGAGACAATCCAAGTTAAAGAAGGTTCTTGCGTAAAAGTTCTGCCCGAAGCCAAAAGAACAATGGAAGCAAAAACGGATTTACAATATATTTGTGTTCAAGCTAAAAGCGGAAGCTTAGAACAGTTCGGGTTTGATGATGGCGAGTTGTGTTAAAACAAAAGGAAATATATGAATTTAATTGAACGCAATAAAGAATTAATGAAAAAATTTGAAACCATGATAAATACGGCTGATGATAAATTAGCGCAAGAATTAGTTGCCCCTGATGCTGCATTTTATACACCTGCAAGCCCTAAGCCTCTTTACGGAGGCAGCGGCTATTTATCTGTTGTTCATTGGATGCGTGAGGGTTTTAGTGATGTTCAATGGCATATAACGGATATGGCAGCTGATGTTGACAAAGTTGCAGTTAAATGGGATTTAACGGGAACTCATGATGGCGAATTTATGGGAATTAAACCGACAAATAAAAAAATCTCAGTTTGTGTTATGAATTTTTATTATTTTAATAAAGACGGTCAAGTTATAAATGATATAGCGGCAGAAGGTATGATAGGAATTCTTCGTGGAATTGGAGCAATGTAGTGGATTATAAAAGTTTGGAAATTCAATTTATGTAAGATTAAACCGTATTGATTAAATCATTTCGATATCACTTAAAAACATTTTATAACATGTCAAATCATATGGACAGATGTATTTTTAGCCTTGTTAAAATGTACAAAAAAGCTTTATTGATAAAACAAACACTGTTCAAAATTTGAAATTATTTTACACAAACTTAAAATTATTTTGCAAAAGTAATCAGCTACGGATACAGGCTCACAATCTTCGCATTGCTCAGATGTTCGCTTTGTAACACTCCGCTTCACTACGGATACAGGCCCAGCTACACTTCGTTTCGCATACAAGTTTACAAGGTTCGTACCTCGCCTGTTATTTTGTAACACTAAATGATTCAAATAATTGTGTCTAAGCGGCTCTTTACATTAACTATGCTTTAAACAAAATATTAAATTAATTATCTTATAAAATTAGCAGCTTTTTTAGCAGCATTTAAAATACTCAAATCATCCGAGCCTTCTAAGGTAATTATTTTGACTAATTCATTTAATTTTGTTTTATTTTTTGCCATAAACTCATTAGTAAATTCACCTACTTCAGGATACGGTAATTTTCTTCCTGCATTAAAAGCTTCTAATTGTTCCAACAGATACTTTGAAGCATTTTCAACTCTATTTTTAGCCTCACCCCACGCCGGTGTATCAATAGCAGGGTTATTTAAAACAACAGCTTTGTTACCTTTTTTAATTGCATTTACAAAGTCGCTGACAGTTGCATTTCTGCCGCCGGTTGCAACAAATACATTTGATGCTTCAGCAGTTGCTCTTGAATATTCATCTCCATTGGGTAGTACGTATTTTGGTATTTTTGAATATGCAACAGTATCAATCGTTTCAGGAAAATTCTTAGGATTTATGTATTTAACATAATTTTGTGCCGTTGTATAGAATATTTTACCTTTGCTTAAATTTGTAACTTCTGATGTAATAGCGTCAATACTACCTTTATCAGCGGTTGGACTTGTAACAAATGCTGTACTTCTTGTCCCCAGTTCACCATCAAGCATTTTTAAAAATTGTTTTGTTGCTTCTTCGTAGCCTTGTGGCGGAGCAGAATATCCTGCGGTTGCAATTCTGTATGGCATTGTTCCAATTTCTTTTTTTGCGATTTTACCAACTTCTTCTGCGGTTTCAATATTTATAATATTATGTGGATTTGCCGTTTTTTCTTCGGTAGCTGCTTGTGCAATGCCCTGTTGTTGCAAAAATGCAGGGTTAATTTCTGTCATACGAAACTCCTTTCGGTTTCTTGTAATTATTCTTTTTAATTATTATAACATTTTTTCGTATAATTATCATAGTTTTAAAGTAATTTATTAAATAATATTTTAAAATCATTAAACCGCTTATTCTGTTAAAGCTAGGCTATAATCGTTTCTTTATTTGTATTTTCGATTGTAACCATTCCCGGAGAATAGAAGGACATTTAAAAAGTTTTATAAAAAAATATGAACAAGACCTTCAAAAAGTCCTAAAAATGCAAGCGGTAAAACGGTAATCGGATAATTGTATAAAACAAAAGGTGTTATCGTAAATGTTAAAAGAAGAATACTTGTCGGAATTCTGCTTGCTCTTTCCTGTTCGGTATTGATATCAACACCAAGCATATTGGCAATTAATTTTGTAAGGCTTCCCGGGTATTTCATTTCTTCCCATTCGTGTAAAACGAATAAGAAAATATACACTAAAACAAATTTTTGAATAATGGATAAATCGCCGATAATTCCTGCCATAAGAAGAATTGACATTGAAATTACGGTATAAATCTATAAGGCATAATATTTAATAAATTTTACTATACTCTCTCCTGTTTATTAAACTTTTCTTTATCTAAATATTTTATCACTCTTGCAGGGTTGCCAACAACAACAGCGTTATCGGGAACATCTTTTGTTACGACCGCACCTGCGCCAACAACAGCATTTTCACCTATTGTAACCCCGGGGAGAATTGTTACGTTTACTCCAATCCATACGTTTTTCTTAATGTGAACAGGTTTACAGGTAATAATGTGCCTTTCATACATATCGTGATTATTGGTTGCAATTGTGCAATTCAAAGAAATCATTGTGTTATCTTCAATAGTTAAACCGCCTGCCGACATACATTGAAAGCCGTTCAATATAACAACATTTTTGCCGATTTTAACTTTATCGGCTAAAATCGTAAAAATCGGAGGGTGAATAACTGTATTTTCGCCAAGTGTATGATTAAAAAGCTCATCAATTAATTCTTTGCATTCAGGAGTAGTAGGATTTGTTTGATTTATCCTAAAACATAAGTCCGAGCTTCTTCTTGCTTCTTCGATTCTTTCAGGTTCTTGATTTCTAATATCAATTCTAATTTCTTCCATAATTACCTCGCTATTTCTAATTTGTAAAATTGAATAATATTCATTGACTTATATTCAATGAATATGATACAATAAAAATTATAAAAGTAAAGAGGTAGTAAAATGACAAACAGACAGCTTGCCGCTATGGAAACAAAAAAGAAACTTATTGAAACGGCAAAAAATATAATATGCAAAAAAGGGCTTATAAATACATCTATTGAAGAAATTACAAAAGCATCGGGTGTATCAAACGGAACATTTTATACCTATTTTAAACGCAAGGAAGATATTGTTTTTGCTCTAAGCGACTATATGTTCCAAAAACTTTATGATGAGGCTTTAGCATATAATGCAGGAATTATAGAACGTCTTGCAGTCTATATGACAAGTTTTGCCGAATATATCGAAAAAAGCAGCCTGAAATTGTGCCAAGAATGGGTACGAAATTCAGTTGACCCTGATATTTTCCCTGACGGAAAAACAAAGTTGTCAGCGGATATCTCTGCAATTAGCAGGTTACTTAATAATGCAATTCAAAAGGGCGAGTTAAAAAAAGATACTCCCGTTGAATTGTTAACGCAAACCTTTACCGACCTTCTTTACGGTCAAATGCTGTGCTGGGATATTTCAGGCGGGGCATACAGCTATAAAGAACGCACAGAAAAATTCTGTGAAAAAATTTTAGGCTCAATAATAAACCCGTATATTAAAAAGTAAAAAAGAAAGGATAGTTATGTATTTAGATAATATCAACGGTCCACAAGATATTAAAAAATTAAATACGGAAGAATTAAAAGTTTTGGCGGATGAAACAAGAAAAGCTCTGATAAACAAAATCAGCAAAGCCGGTGGTCATAACGGCCCGAATTTGGGAATGGTTGAAATGACGGTTGCACTTCATTATGTTTTTGATTCCCCTAAAGATAAAATTGTGTTTGATGTTTCACATCAATCTTATCCGCATAAAATCTTAACGGGCAGAAAAGAGGCATTTTTAGACAGCGAACATTTCGCTGATGTAACAGGATACACAAACCCGCAAGAGAGCGAACACGATATTTTTACCGTAGGACACACTTCGACCTCTATTTCTTTAGCTTTGGGTTTGGCAAAGGGAAGGGATATAAATCACGCTAACGGTAATATAGTTGCTATTATTGGTGACGGCTCTCTATCAGGCGGTGAGGCGCTTGAAGGTTTAGACTATGCGGGTGAATATAATAAAAACTTAATTATTATTCTAAACGACAACGACCAAAGTATCGCAGAAAACCATGGCGGTATGTATAAAACTTTAAAAGAATTAAGAGAAACTAACGGTAATTCATCAAACAATATTTTCAAATCCTTCGGCTTGGACTACAAATATTTAGATGACGGTCATGATATACAAAGCCTTGTTGATTTATTCAAAAGTGTAAAAGATATTGACCACCCGATAGTATTACATATTCACACAATAAAAGGAAAAGGGTTACCCTATGCCGAAAAAGACAGAGAATCTTGGCATGCCGGAGGCCCGTTTAACGTGGAAGACGGAAGTCCTAAATTTAAGATGCAAGAAGTTGATGACCCCTTATTTGACAGTATAAAAGAATTGCTTGATACAAATCCAAAGGCAATAGTTTTAAATGCGGCTACTCCTATGGGGCTTGGAATGGTTAAAGGAGTCAGGGAAGAATACGTAGAAAGAGGTCAATTTATTGATGTCGGAATTGCAGAAGAAAATATGGTTGCAATGAGTACAGGTATTGCAAAAAATGGCGGAACAGTCGTGTTTAGTACCTTTGCACCATTCTTTCAAAGGACTTATGACCAAATATCTCACGACTTATGCTTAAATGATGCTCCTGCAACTATGCTTGTATTGCAGCTCGGAGTGTATGGGCTAAATTCCAATACTCATATCGGCTTATGTGATATTCAAATGTTTGCTCATATTCCGAACCTAATCTATTTAGCTCCTACAACCAAAGAAGAATATTTCCAAATGTTCAAATTTGCAACCACGCAAAAAGAACACCCTGTTGGAATAAGAGTACCTGCAAATCTGCCTGAAACAGGAGTTAAAGACACAACCGATTATTCAAAATACAATAAGAATAAAGTTGAAAAGGCGGGTTCTAAGGTAGCTTTATTTGCAGTTGGTGTCTTAATGCCCTTAGCTATGAAAACCGCACAAAAAGTCAAAAATGAAGCAGGACTTGATATTACAGTTGTAAATCCCAGGTTTTTGACAGGTTT
>CANQJQ010000091.1 GCA_947624265.1 Candidatus Gastranaerophilales bacterium | reverse complement strand
GGTTAGGCATATTTAACTTAGAAATTTTTTCCAAACGGTTTGTTAATTGCTTAAATGATTTATTTTTAGTTTTTTTCTTAAGAACTATATTTAATATATTTTCAAATGTAAGATTGTTAATAACGTCAATAGCATTATTAACATCATCTTTATTATATTTTTTTATAAGAAATTCCATTTTATCAATTTTCTTTATGCTAAAATAATCCCTAATAATTTTAAACATAGTTACTTGTTCATCGTCATACACATTATAATAACTATTTTGAGCCAGCATTATTTCAATGTATTTAATAATCTTTTTCTTATTTTTTTTAACCAAGGAACATAAAAATGCTATATATTCATACGGAGTATCAAAGATTTTAGAATCTGTAAATGATGCAGAAAAAGTAAGATTTTCCGATACAGCTAAAAGTGTTTCTATATTAAATTTAGCATCATTAAAAGGTTCATCATAATAGTTATTCCAATTAAAATAGTATGAAATAAATTTAATTACATTATAATCACAGTTATATATTTCAGACATATTAGGAACAAAAATATTTACTGCTGGAAACCCCAAAAAAGAAACATCTCTAATATAAATATCATCAGAAATTTTTAATATTTGTTTAAATAAATGAATTAACAATTGTTTATTAGATAATTTTTGTTCATTATTTATCCATGCTTCAGTACAAAATTGATAATCAGGTTTTTTATTAAAAAATTGATTTACCAATTCATCATTTTTTTCAAAAGCAATTTTTGTATGAGCAATAGATTCAAAAATTTGGGCTGCCGATGAATTTTTATATTTTTTACTTGAATAATATGTTAATAATCCATATGTGTCAAAATCAGACGGAACTATTCCTTGGGCAAATTCCGTCATAGTTCTTTCTATAGCAACCGGAAGAGTAGGAGCAGAACCGAATTGAAGATAAATAGTGTTATATTTAGTATTCTCTATAATAGTCAAAATAACAGGAATTTTTCCGCCTAAAGAGGCGTCTTTAATATATACATTGAAACCCGATTTATTTAAGTATTTTATAATTTTATTTAAATTATCATACTTAGTATAAATCTCTTTTGGAACATCAGGTAAAGAAAGTTTATTAAATAAAATTTGTTTTAAAGAATATCTTTCACAAATTTCTGATAGTCCTTGTACCAAAGCTTCCTCTATGGTATTACCCGCAGCTAAACCGTTACTTCCTTTAATAAGGGATATAATATTATAAGACAAAATACATACATCTTGTTTTTTTATACTAAAGAAAGGTAATGCAAAAAAATCGTCTAAATTAGTTATCTTTTTTGCGGACAAAAAAACTTTATTTTTTGGATTAAAATAATCTTTTAAATCTTTATATTTGAAATTCAAATTTTTTTTATAACTAATTTTATCAGGAAAATTAAAAGGAATTAAAAGCCCGTTTTGAAGTCTTTCCATAAACTCAGCATAAGCACTTGCTTTTGCATTTTCAAAGCAAGTACCTTTACCGTTTGTACCTATATTAGAATTTTTGCTTAAACATAATCTTAATGAAGCCAGTTTATTTTTATCTGAAATACCAACAAAATACTTCTCATAAGGTTTTATTTTTACTGAGTTTAATATATTTTTTATTTTATCAACCGTATTATGAGGTACTTCATCTTTATTAATACTATATTTCATTTTTTAATACAAACTACCTCTCACAGAACAAGTAGAAGATTGCAAAGTTTGAGCACAAACTGAACCGTAGATTCTATTAACTCCCTTTATACTCTTTGTTATTTTTAGTTTATTTTCCAAAATTTTGTTTAAATTTTTAAGATTTTTTCTTTCATTCATTTATTTTCTCCTTTTTTTGATTTAAATTTTTATGAATATTATTTAATACCTTTGCAATTTTACAAGCATTATCAGATTTTTTTAGAAAACCTTTATTATTAAATACAGTTCCCGGACAATAAGAACAATTAATACAATAGTCTTCTTTAAAACATTCTTTTAAATTTTTATTTATATGATTTTTTTTAAACTCAATTAATTTTTTACCTTTAAAAATATCTATAAAATTTTCCTTTTTAAGATTTCCTAAAATATATTCATAATTTACACAGGGTATTATATTTAAAAATGGATTGACCACAAGTATATCTATTCCTGCTTTACAAATATATTGTTTTAGAAAATCTTCATTAATTTCATATTGAAAATTCAATTCTGATGAATAAACATTTTCATCAGAAAATAACTCATAAAGTTTTTTCTCACATAACTCACAATAAGAGTTACTATTTTGTTTATTTGATACAAAATATATTCCTGCAATAAAAGGAACATCTATACTTTTAACAAATTTTTCGATATCTTTTATACTTCCATAGTTATTTTCGAGTTGAAAATAACTAATAATAACTTCAACATTGTTTTTTTTGAGTTTCTTAATAACTTCAAGTACTTTTTTTTGAGAACCTTTTACTTGGGTAATATTATCATGTACGGTTTCATCCATACTATAAAGACTAAGCTTAATATTTCTGGGATAAAGATTAATAATTTTTTTAAATAATTCAGGGTTATCATAAAATGCAAGACCATTTGTTAAAATACCAAGTCCTATTCGTTTTTCTCTAATATAAGAAGCTATTTTTAAAAAATCAGGATGTAAAGTACATTCACCGCCCGTTAATGATATATTATACACTCCGCATTTAATTGCATCATCAATAACAGGTTTAATATTCTCGAAAGTAATATCGGAATTCAAATTATCTTTTTCATTATAACAATGTATACATTTTTGATTGCAATTATAAGTTAATTCAATTTTCAGTTTAGGTAAAAACCCATTTTTAATTAACCACTTATCTTTTTCATCATAAAATTCGGCATATTCCTTTGGAGTTGCCATTCCCAATTTTAAATTATTTGAATTACTTTTATTGCAATTATTAACTTTGTTAATAAAACCTTTTGAGCATAAATCATCAAGAAAGTCATCCAATTCATCAAGAACATTTTTACTTTTTGCATAATCGTAAACTTCTTGATAACTTTTAGCATTAACAAGAACATTCCAAATATCGGCACTTATACCATCAAGTACAACTTCTTCATGAGTTAATTCATTAGTAATGTATGCTCTTGACTTTAACGTTCCTATTAAATAGCAATTGCTAGAAACGTACGGGGGGAATTAAAGGTATAAGATTCTTATTCATAGGTAAATTTTATCAACAAATAAAAAGTTTGTCAATTAAAGCATCAAAATGTTTCCCAAGATTTCATCATATTTTGAAGGGATAAAATTAAAAAATCCGCTGCAGGGCGTAAATGTAAATTCCAAGAAATAAAGTCCTTTATTACTTTCTACAAAATCAATCCTTACAAATTTCAAATTTTTAGCTAAAATATCAGAATATTTAATCACTTCATCCATATAATGAAACACGGGAACATCACTTTCCAGAGGAATTTGGTTTAGTGTATATTTTTGTATTTCTTTATTTCTGTTATATATCCAAGAAGCACACACAGTTTCATTATATTCATCTTTAAAAGTATTTATTAAGTTGATAAATTCCAATTTTCCGTTTATGCAATATGCTTCATATTCTATATTTGTAACATCTTCAGGTATATCAATATATTCTTCTGCAAAAATTTTCGGCTTTATATCCTTATATTGCATTTCATAAAAAGCCCAATATGAATAATTAATTCCAAGTGCATTTTTATAATATCTTAAAAGTTCTTTATATTCTTTATTTGTTATTTTATTTTTATCTTGTATTAATATACCTGTTTTCCATGAGTGATTTGTTTTCAACATAAATTTATTCGGCAGGCAAGTAAAATTAAGTTTTTCAAATGAATAAGCAACATAATATACTTGTGCAACATTAATTTCAGGAATTAGATTTCTAACATATTTTTTTGATTCCAGTTTATCTGCAAGTCTTTTTTTTAGGTCCGAATTATCGTATAATTTTAACCATTGAACTTTTTCAGACAATTTTTTTGGATTTTTTAAGTTTAATTCACATTTAAAAATTTTTTTATATTGAAACTTTAAAACTTGAGGATATAAAAATCGTGGAATCAGCCTAAATAACATGTATCTTGCATAATATTTTAAATCATTATATTTACAAATTGATAACATAATAAAAACCTTAAATAAATTTTATAATAATTATTTAAAAATACAAATATATGTTATATGATAGAAAAAAATTTATAAAGGGAAAAAACATGATATACAATAATATAACAGAATTAATCGGTTCTACTCCCTTAATGGAGCTTAAAAATTTTGAGAAAGAAAATAATCTCGAAGCAAAAATAATAGCGAAATTGGAATACTTTAACCCCGCAGGCAGTGTAAAAGACAGGATAGCAAAAGCTATGATAGAAGATGCCGAAGTAAAAGGGTTATTAAATAAATCTTCCGTAATAATAGAGCCTACAAGCGGAAATACGGGTATAGGGCTGGCTGCAATTGCTGCATCAAGAGGATATAAAATTATTTTAACCATGCCTGAAACTATGAGTGTAGAACGAAGAAACTTATTAAAAGCATACGGGGCGGAAATTGTTTTAACGGAAGGCTCAATGGGGATGAAGGGGGCTATAGAAAAAGCAAAAGAGCTTGCAAAAGAGATACCCGATAGTTTTATTCCGTCGCAGTTTGAAAATATGGCAAACCCGCAAATGCACAAAAAAACCACAGGTCCCGAGATATGGCTGGATACGGACGGAAAAGTTGATATATTTGTAGCTGGAGTCGGAACGGGCGGAACAATATCGGGGACAGGCGAATATTTAAAAGAACAAAACCCCGATATAAAAGTAATTGCAGTTGAACCAAAAGACTCTCCCGTTTTATCTCAAGGGCATGCGGGTGCTCATAAAATACAAGGCATCGGGGCGGGGTTTGTTCCCGATACGTTAAATACAAAAATCTATGATGAAGTAATTGCGGTAAGCAATGAAGATGCGTTTGAAACAGGCAGATTTTTAGCTCAAAAAGAGGGAATACTCGTAGGTATTTCCTGCGGGGCGGCAGTTTATGCAGCTAAAGAACTTGCAAAAAGACCTGAAAATAAAGGTAAGATGATTGTTGTACTTTTACCCGATACGGGTGAAAGATACCTTTCTACAGATATGTTTAAAAATTAATGAAAGAGGAAGCAATGAAAAAGATAGCCAGCTTTACGGTTAACCACAATAAACTTGAAAAAGGTATGTATATCTCGCGCATAGACGGTGATGTCGTAACTTATGACGTAAGAATGAAAAAGCCAAATAACGGCGATTATCTTGAAAATGCCGCCATGCATACATTTGAGCATTTATTTGCGACTTATGCAAGAAACACTAAATTCGCGGATAGTATTGTATATGTAGGGCCTATGGGATGCAGAACGGGGTTTTACTTCCTCGTAAGAGATAACATAACACACACTGACGCTTTAAATATAATGAAAGAGTCGTTAGAATTCATTAAAAATTTTGAAGGCGCAATCCCCGGAGTTTCTAAAATAGAGTGCGGTAACTATCTTGAACATAGTTTAGAAGGGGCAAAAAAAGTTGCGGAAGATATGTCTTGTGTATTACAAAACTGGTTAGAGGAGAAAATGGTTTATGAACAATAACGTTATCGGCATAATAGGAGCTATGGATTGCGAAGTTAATAAGTTAAAAGAACTTATGACGGAAAAGCAAGAGCATGAAGTCGGATTTGTTAAAGTTTATACGGGCAAAATCCACGGCCACAAGGTAGTTTTGGCAAAAAGCGGTGTCGGGAAAGCAAGTGCCGCTATGTGTACCCAGTATATGATTGATAATTATCATCCTGATTTTATTATTAATACAGGTGTAGCAGGAGGCTTAGCTTCTAATCTTTCCATAGGCGATATTGTTATAGGTGAAAAACTTGTTCAACATGACTTTGATGCTTCGGATTTAGGCTATGCAAAAGGCTATATGTGCACGGGAATTAAGCCGAAAGAACCCACCGTTTTTTATTCTGATACAGAACTTATTGAAGATTTTGAAAAGGCCTCAAAAGCTTCAGGCGCAAACTTAAATATCCACAGAGGTATTATAGCGACAGGCGATATGTTTGTAGGTAGTTTAAACAAGAAAAAAGAAATAAAAGAAATCTTTAACGCATCGGCCGCCGAAATGGAAGGCGCTGCAATAGCTCAATGCGCGACGGCAAACAAGGTGCCCTTTGTTATAATTCGGGCAATATCTGATTTGGCAGACGGAAGCGCCTGCGAATCTTTGGATAAATTTGAGACAAAAATGGCTGAATTATGTTCTAAAACCATTGCAGCACTTTTAGAACAATCAGTTATAGCTTAATCAAATTTTTATTTAACTTTTGAACCGTCTTGATATCATCAGACGGTTTTTTACCTGTTGTAGTAAGATAGTTTCCTGTCATAATGCCTTCAACACAAGTCTTTAAGGCTAATTCCTGATTTTCTTCACTAAGGCGCATTCTGCCTCCGCAGAACCTTAAAACTGATTTGGGGTTAGCAATTTTAAATACGGCGAGAGTTCTTAAAACATTTTCTTCATCAATTTTATCGTTGTAATGTTCAAACGGAGTCTTTTCAATAGGCATTAAAATATTGATAGGAATAGACTCAGGCTGAATTTGAGCAAGCTCAAGCGCCATTTCAACCCTTTGTTCAACAGTTTCACCCATCCCGAGTATCACGCCGCAGCACAGCTCCATTCCGTACTTTTTAACTAATTTACAAGTGTTAAGTCTTTCTTGCCAGGTATGAGTTGTACAAATATCTTTATAATAGCTTTCTGCCGTATTTATATTATGATGAAATCTTTTTAACCCGTGCTGAGCAAGTATTTTTGCCTGTTCTTCGTTTAA
>CANQJQ010000090.1 GCA_947624265.1 Candidatus Gastranaerophilales bacterium | reverse complement strand
GCCAATAACTAACGGTGTAATTAAGTTTGATGATTTAACATATAATGCCCCGATGCCTTTAGGTGCATGGAATTTATGACCTGATATACCCATCATGTCAATTTGGGTATTTTTAACATCTAATTTTATTTTTCCTGCCGCTTGAACTCCGTCAACAAAAACTTTAACTTTACTATCAATTTCTTTAACTTTTTGAGCTATTTCTTCAACGGGGAATATTGCACCCGTTTCGTTATTTGCGTACATGCATGATACAAGCGCAGTTTTTTCGTTGATTGCATCATACAGTTCATCAATATTAAGTTCTCCTGCGGAATTTACTCCGATATAAGTAACTTTGTATCCTTCTTTTTCAAGCTGTTTATGTAAATTCAGGACGCAAGCGTGTTCTACTTTTGTGGTTATAAGGTGGTTTCTTGATTTATCGGAGGATAATATGCCTCTGATTGCCATATTGGCGCTTTCACTGCCTGAAGCGGTAAAGAATATTTCTTTAGCACTGTTTGCTCCAAAAAATTCTTTTATTTGTTCTCTTGCCTCTTTTATGGCTTTAGAATTTTTACCGCCTAAATCGTACATACTTGAAGGATTGCCGTAATATTGAGAAAAATACGGAAGCATAGCTTCTAAAACTTTTTCATCAACTTTTGTTGTAGCATTATTATCTAAATATATTAGTTTATTTGACATATTATACCTGAACGATTTCTATATTTTCATCTATATGCTGTTTTAAGGTTGCTTCCACAAAATGAGTAAGCGTTAACTGCGACCTGTTGCAAGCTTGGCATCTGCCTGAAAGCTTTACCATGACTTTATTGTCCTGAACATCAATAAGCTCAACATCTCCGCCGTCTTTTCTTAATTCGGGGGCGATATACTGCTCTATAATGTTGTTAATCTTTATAATCATTTGAGTTTTTGTAAGCTTTTGTTCCTTTTTTTCGGATGAATTTATACTGTTAAGTATATCTTTTATTTTACCCTGACATCTTCCGCAAGCGCCACCTGCTTTTGTATAATTTATTACGTCTTCTAATGTCTTAAGATTATTACTTCTTATTTCATTTTCCAAAAAAGTTTTGGAAATGTTAAAACAGTTGCAGACCAAATCTTCATCTTTATGAAGCGGAATTTCTTCCTTATAATAATCGGCTATTGCAGCCTCCAAGGCTTCATGTCCCATAACCGAACAATGCATTTTTTCGGGGGGCAACCCTCCTAAAGCATCAACTATTTGTTTATTGGTTATTTTTCTTGCTTCATCAATATGCTTGCCGATAACCATTTCCGTCAATATGCTTGAACTTGCAACAGCACTTCCGCAGCCGAAGGTTTGAAATTTAGCATCAGTAATTATGCCTTTATCATTAACTTTTAAATATAATTTAAGCATATCTCCGCATGACAGCGAGCCTGCTTCGCCTATGGCATCAGCATCTTCTATAGACCCTACATTCTTAGGGTTCTTATAATGTTCTATTACTTTTTCCGAATAATCCCACATATTATTTACCTGTATCTTTCCTCACTTATTATACTCTAAAAAAATTTCTGCAATATATAAGATAAAAAGGGCGGAACATTTGTTCCGCCCGATTAGATACGAAAGTTATTTAATCTGAATGGTCACGAATATTTGAGATAATTTTTCTTAATAAACTTTAGGAAAAAATTCTTCGTTATACGCATTATATGTTTTAAATATTACTATTTAATGTTGGATATATTAGGTTTTTTATTAGCCGTTACCGCTAAATTTCGGAGTAGCTTTTTCAATAGCATCGCCTTCTGCATCTATTACAGCATCTAATTGTTTTTGAGCAGAGGTTAATGCCGTATCTAAACGTTTAACTTCCATTTCAACAACATTTTCTTTAACGCTAACTTGATAAATATCATTATTAATATCTGCTAATTCTGCATCAAACTCACTTTGTTTTTGTTTGATTGTTGCATTAATATTTTCTCTTGTTATTTCTGGAATATATTTGCCATCAGCATCTAATGCTGCTTGAATTAATTTTTTTGCATCTGCAGAATACTGATCTTTATTTCTGTCAGTTACTGATTCAACTGTTTGTTTTCCGTTTTTATCGGTAACTGCTTCATCATGTGCTTTAAATGAATTAAGATAATCTGCATCAAAAGTACCTGTAGTAGTGGTAACACCATTTACAGTCTCTTTGGATTCCTTAATGTGTGATAATAATTCATAGAATTCTGCTAAATCCTGAGATTGTGATGCCTGTATACTTGATAATTGCTGCTGCAGAGATAATTGCTCCGTAGCAAGTGCGTTTTGTTCATTAGAACGTTGTGTCTGCATTAAACTAATGCTGTTAACACGTCCCGTGAGTGCAACCTTGTTTTGTGCAAATAAAGCGTAACCCATAATTCATCTTCCTTTTCTTTTCGTATCCATGCATGTAATTCCACAAATTGCTACGAGTATAACAAAATGATATGAAAAATATATACCAAAGATATATATAATTTTTAAAACTCAATAAATACACGAGTTTTGGTCTATAACTCATCTTAATATTTCTTAACAAAAGATATTCATTTATATATTTATTATTATAATAATTAATATTATGTATAACGATTTAGAACTGATAAAACAAAGGTGCTTAACCTGTAATAAATGCTCTCTTGCCAAAACAAGGACAAATATTGTATTTTCTTCAGGTAATCCAAACAGTAAATTAGTACTTGTAGGTGAAGCCCCGGGGTATTGGGAAGATCAAAAAGGTGAGCCGTTTGTAGGCAGGGCGGGTCAGTTATTGGATAAAATATTTGAGTGTGTCGGTTTATCAAGGGATAAAGATGTATATATATGTAACACAATAAAGTGCAGACCGCCCGAAAACAGAGACCCTCTGCCTGAAGAAAAGGCTGCATGCAAGGAATATCTCGACGCTCAACTTGAAATATTAAAGCCTAAAATTATTCTTATATGCGGCAGAGTTGCCTTAAATACATTTCTTCCCGATAAAGGAAGTATTACAAAAGTTCGCGGGCAGTGGTTTGACGGACCGTACGGCTCAAAGATGATGCCTATTTTCCACCCTTCATATCTGCTTCGTAACGCTTCAAGAGAAAAGGGCAGTCCAAAATGGCTTATGTGGCAGGATATTAAAGAAATTAAAAGGGCTTATGACGAACTTTAATTTATAAGATTTTTATATATTTCTTTATACTTTTGTGCGCTTTTATCCCAGCTAAAGTCTTTTGTCATTGCATTTTTAATAAGTTTTTGCCATTCTTTTTTATTTTTATAAGTATTTATTGCATACTGTATAGCGCCAAGCATTTCATGAGCATTGTAGTTATAGAATTTAAATCCGTCAGCGCCTTCCATAGGATACCCGTTTATTGTATCATCAAGTCCGCCTGTAGCCCTTACTATCGGGATTGTTCCATATTTTAAAGCAATCAGTTGAGATAGTCCGCAGGGTTCAAACCTTGACGGCATTAAAAACATATCGGCTCCCGCATATATTTTATTGCATAAATCGGCACGATACTCTATTCTTGCTCTTATATTTTTTGAATTGTAGCTTAACCATACAAAGAAATCTTCGTAACGTTTTTCTCCGGTACCTAAAACTATAATATCTGCTTCAAGTTCTCTCAATTCATTTTCAACAAATTTTAGAAGGTCAATTCCTTTTTGTTCCACAAGCCTTGATATTATTGCTATCAGGGGTCTATTTTTTTTATATTCAAGCCAATATTCCTTTAATATATCCTGCTTGCATTTTTCTTTATTCTTAATTGTTTTAATATCATAATTATAATTTATATGTTTATCAGTTTTAGGGTTAAATTCTTCATAATCTATCCCGTTAAGTATGCCTTCAAGTTTATATTGATTATTCCTTAAAGCCCAATCCATACCTTCACCGTAGTCATAAGTCAGAATTTCCTGAGCATATTTGGGAGATACGGCAATAATTTTATCGGAATAATTAATTGCGCCCTTCATCCAAACAAGATTTCCCCAATGCTCAAGCCCGTCTTGGTGATAAGTTTCTTCTCTTGATATGCCCGCGAAATCCAATACTTCGGGAAAGTATCTGCCCTGATATGCCAGATTGTGTATGGAAAATACTGTTTTTGCGTTTTTAAAGAATTCATCATTTTTATAAGATGTTTTAATCCAAACGGGAATCATAGCCGTATGCCAGTCATTGCAATGAATTATATCGGGTTTAAAATTTAAAGCTCTTGCATACTCTAATACGGCTTTAGAAAAGCAAATAAATCTTTCCTGTTCATACCAGCTGTCAATTCCTTGAGGATATACGCAGTTAAAGCAGGAATAAAATTTTGGGTTATCAATAAAAAATACGTTTATATTTGTATGAGGAAGCTTGCACATTGACAATGTAAATACATACTCTGCGTAGCCGAACCTTAATTGAAGTCTTGAATTTTCAAGTGCTTTAATCCCGTATTTTTCTTTATCAATACTGCCGATTAACGGAGTAAATATTGCAATTTCGGTATCTTTATCCTGAATGTATTTAGGCAGAGAACCCATAACATCCGCGAGTCCCCCTACTTTTGTAAACGGTGCAAGTTCAAATGCCGCATATAATATTTTCATAATCTGCCTCTTTTAAGCTAACCTTGATAAATATTCAAGTGAATATTTTAATATATCCTCTGTCTTTGTACAGTCTTTTTTATAATTTAATACTTCTTTTATAGCATTTTTAGCTTCATTAGCGCTATAACCCAATGAGATAAGAACACTTTGAACTTCAACTACTACATCCTGATTAATATCTTTTGAAATTTCAATATCAGCGACATCTACAGGCGTTACATTAGACCAATTTATTAGTTTGTCTTTAAGCTCCAAAATAATTTTTTGAGCAACCTTTGTTCCAACTCCTTTTGCTCTTGAAAGCTCTTTAAAGTCCTCTCTAATCATAATATCTACTAATTCGGCTATAGAAAATTCATCCAATATTAAAAGAGCAAGCTTTACCCCAATCCCTGATACGCTTTGCAAAATATTAAAAATATCACGCTCCTCTTTTGTATTAAACCCCGTTAAACTCATGGAATCTTCTTTATGGCTTAAAGAAACATATATTTTAACCTCTTCATCCTGAAGTCTTTCAATCGTACTTTTTCCTGTGTGTATTAAATAACCTATGTTATTAACATCTACTACAATATGCGCGCCCAAATATGAATTAATCTGCTTGGATACAAGATGCCCTTTTATGTAATCGTACATTATTCCGCCTTTATTTTATTATATGTTTCAAGTGCTTTTTTCATCTCTTTATCATTATTTAATTTTTTATAGGCTAAAGCAAGATTGTAATAAAAATCAGCATTATCAGGCTTTAATTTTATTGCTTTTTCAAAAGCACTTTTGGCTTCTTTATATTCCTTTAATCCTAAATAAGCGCAGCCTAAGTTGTAATAATAAAAAGGAAAATCTTTTTTATATTTAATTGCAAGTTTATATTCATTTACGGCACTGTTATATTTTTCTTCCTGCAGATATATATTTGCTAAATTATAATGAGCCTTATCAAAATCCGGCTTAAGCATAATTGATTTTTGGAAAAAATATACGGCATTTGTATTGTTGTTAAAATCCTCTGATAGATTGCCGAGCAAGTACCATAATTCGTAATCTCTCTCATCCTCGGTAATTTTGGAAATCATATTATATGCTTCTTCCAAGTCATTTGAATTATATACGGCAATTATCTCTTTCTTTTTATCTTCAAAAGATTGCGCAGCAAAACAAAGGTTTACACCCATAAAATAAATTAATAATATATATAAAAAAATTTTCTTCATATTCTACCCAAAAATATTATAGTTTAATAACAAAAATCTTTCTATTTTAATGAAAAAATAATTGTAAAATTTTATAACAATTTTTTAAATTTCTACAATTATTAATCTGAAAAAAACTTTATTATAATATAAGGCGAAATCACTCAGGCAGATATGATTAGTTTAGACATTGATTTATCGTATTTAAGCAGATACTTAAATATAAGTACCTACTCTATGCAGAGGTACCAAAATAAGAGTGTTACCGAAATTGTGGAAATGGAAGCACAAAAAGGTAACACCAGAGCTGCTGAGTTTTTGCTCAGATTAACTACTAATCCCGAAGAACTGTCTAAAGTTTTTCAGCTTATTAATCCAAAAAACAGATATTTAATCTTAAAAAATATGAATAAAGAAGACTTGATGAAGGTTATGGAAAACCTTGAAACTGAGCAATTTGTTTTGGGTTTAAGTATGCTTAATCAAGAAGCATTAGTTAAATTAATGACATATCTTCCGCCTGAAAGCCTTGCCAAAGTGGTTTTAGCTAATATGGATGTTAATAAATTCGTTAAGGTGATTCCCGAAGAATATTTGGATGAATTTCTCACGTCTGATAAAATCGACAAAAATATGATAATGAAAGCCATGAAGGATATTGATGATGAACAGCTTCAAAAAATGATGGAAAACTATACCGGGCAGCCATGTTATGATGAGCCTGATGTTATATTGCAAAAAATGTCTGAAATGTCTGATGATGATTTTATGAAAGCTGTTTCAAGCTTTGAGCCTGAAGGCAAACAACAGCTTGTAGTTAACTTGATAAAAAATAAGCCTGATTTGTTTGAGGAATTTTCTGTGGATGCAATGACTCATCCGTTTAAATCAATGCAAAAAGAAGATATTCTTAAATCTTTAACAGTACTTGAACCAAAAGAATTTATGCCGATGATGGAAGAATTGCCGCAGGAAATAATGGCAATTATTGCTACTCAAATTGACCCCAGAGTCTTTGCTCAAATACTGACTTCTGAATTTAGTGATATTATTGCCGAATGCGGTATTGATTTTTCCTGATATTAACTTTTGTAAATAAATTTAAAT
>CANQJQ010000089.1 GCA_947624265.1 Candidatus Gastranaerophilales bacterium | reverse complement strand
GGAAAAAGACCCGTTTGGAAACCTTAATACAATTACACTTGACCTGATTATAAAAAATAATTCACAGTATGATTTTTCAAGCTTTGATATTGAGCTTGTAAACGATTTGCATAACGGATTTCACCCCTCCATCTTTTCGGAATACAAAAATTCTCTCGCCATGAAAACAATTAAGCGCGGGGAAAACGTATCAGGAAGCTTATCTTTTGCGGTTGATAACCCAAACAGAGAACATTGGCTTGTTTTTTACAACAGACGCAACCATAAACCGCTTGCTAAAATTTCTGTTGAAAACGCAAAAAAAGACTTAAACATAACCGATTTGAACAAGAAAAAGAAAAAAAGAAAAGACAGTTAATTTTTATGCTTGATATTGATTTATTTGAAAAACTGGAAAATAGCGAAGTATTGGAGCTTTTAAAGTGCATAGGGATTAAAACAAAAGTCTTTAAAAAAGGTTCAAATATAGTTAAATACGGTTCAAAGATAGATTTTTTAGGAGTAATTCTCTCGGGAAACGCACAAATATATAAAACGGATATTACGGGTAAACATGTATTGCTGGAGGATTTAAAAATTAACGATATTTTCGGGCATAATATAGTCTGCCTTGGACAGAATAAATCCCCCGTTGAAATTACCGCAAAAGATGACTGCGAAGTTTTGTTTCTTCCTTTCGAAAAAGTATGTACGCCTTGCAATAAGCTGTGCAGTTATCATCTTCGGCTTATAAAAAATTTGATGAAAATGATATCAAAAAGAAATCTCCTTTTAACGGATAAAATAGATATTTTAGGACAAAAAAGCACAAGAGAAAAAATTCTTGCACTTTTATATACTTATAGCAAGGGAGAGAAAATATTTACAATACCTTATTCAAGAGAAGAAATGGCAAAGTTTTTGAACGCCGACAGAAGCGCTATGTCTAGAGAACTTTGCAAAATGAGGGATGAAGGCATATTGAAATTTAATAAAAATCATTTTGAATTGTTAAAATAATTTTTTTTTGCTATGCTTTTTTATGGCGAAACATATAGATTGAGGGTAATTATGACAACAGCGTCAATGGAAGAATTAAGGAAAAAATATGAAGTTGTAATAGGTTTAGAAGTGCATGCACAGTTAAAAACCAAGTCAAAAATATTTGCATGCGATTCAACCGAGTTCGGAAACGAGCAAAATACACAGGTAAGCCCTATCACCTTGGGAATGCCCGGAGTATTGCCTGTTTTAAATAAAGAAGTTGTTAATATGGGTATTTTAACCGGGTTGGCGCTTCATTGCACTATCCCTCAATACTGTAAATTCGACAGAAAACAATATTTTTACCCTGATTTACCGAAAGGTTATCAAATATCTCAATACGATCAGCCTATCTGTGTAAACGGTTATATTGATATAGAAGGTAAAAGGATAGGTATAACAAGAGCACATCTTGAAGAAGATGCTGGAAAGCTTGTTCACATGGGTTCTACAGGTATTGCAGGTTCAAGCTATTCTTTGGTGGATTTAAACAGAGCGGGAACTCCCTTACTGGAAATAGTATCCGAGCCTGATATGCGCTCATCGGATGAAGCAAGAGCTTATATGGAAGAACTCAGAACCACCCTAAGATATATAGGTGTATGCGACGGAAACCTTGAAGAAGGTTCTATGAGATGCGACGCAAATATTTCGGTAAGACCGATAGGACAAAAAGAATTCGGAACAAGAGCCGAGATTAAAAACGTTAACAGCTTTAAAGCACTGCAAAGAGCGCTTGAATACGAAATCGACAGGCAAATTGATATAGTTGAAGCGGGTGAAGAAGTAGTTCAGGAAACAAGACTTTGGGATGATAATGAAGGCATAACCAAGTCTATGAGAGGCAAAGAGGATGCTCATGATTACAGATATTTCCCCGACCCCGACCTTATGCCGCTTGAAATTTCACGTGAATGGGTGGAAAAAATAGCGTCTCAAATGCCCGAACTCCCTAACGCTCGCCGTGAACGCTATATTTCATACGGATTATCACCTTATGATGCAAATGTTTTAGTTGAACAACAGGATATTGCATACTTCTATGATAAAGCCGTTAACCTGAAAGCTGACCCAAAAACAGCCAATAACTTCCTTATGAAGGAAATTGCAGCATACTTAAAAGAAGAAAAACTTGAAATCGAACAAACTAAATTAACTCCCGAAAACTTTGCGGAACTTATTAACCTTGTAACTTCGGGTGCTATATCCAATAACATAGGTAAACAAATAGTTATAACTCTTTTAAAAGAAGGCGGAAGCGCTAAAGAAATTGTTGAAAAACAAGGTTTAAGCGTTATCTCTGATGAAGGAGCATTAAAAGATATTATAAATAAAGTTATTGAAGCGAACCCCGAACAAGCGGAACTATATAGGGGCGGTAAAGATAAACTCTTTGGCTTCTTTGTAGGTCAGGTAATGAAAGAAACTAAGGGCAGAGCTAATCCGCAATTGCTAAATAAAATGCTTAAAGAAGCTCTTGATAAATAAAAAAATAAAATAAAAATAAAGTTCATTGCGAAGTACAGTTAAACTTCTTACCGAAACAGTATCAGAGTCCCGTCTGTTTGAAGGCGGAGCCTGAGTTACGGGACTTTTGGTTGAGGTTAGAAGTTATCTGTACGAAGCACTAGAACGCTATTTTTATTTTATTTTTAATTTTTTATTTATATCAAAACAAGTAATCAAATTCCAGATGACCTATTTTAACTACGTCGCCTTCCTGAATTCCTGCGGCTTTCAGTGCATCAAATACCCCCATGGACTTGAGAATATTTTGAAATCGATAAAGCTGCTCCGTATTTCTTCCGTCAGTAACGTTAGCAAGCCTGAAGATTTTCCCGCCTTCCACTATAAATGTGTGTTTGTCAACCTTATATACACTGTATGAACTGTCATCATTATCTACCGCACCGTCATCTTCTTCCACTTCGATTTCAATAACGGGTTTTGGGATTTCATCAACTTTTTGAGCCACAAAATACATAAATTCTTTTAAATTTTCTCTTGTTGCGGCTGATATTAAAAATACGTCATCAGAAAACTTTTTAAACTCTTGTTGGTACTTATTTTTGGTTTCCTCATCAACGGCATCAATCTTATTAAGAGCAATTATCTGATAAACTTTAGATAGTTGGTCGGAGTGTTTTTTTAATTCTTCGTTAATAATTTTGTAGTTTTTTATCGGGTCATCTTGTGTAATATCAACCAAATGAATAAGGAAACGGCATCTTTCCACGTGTCTTAAAAACTCATGACCTAAGCCGATGCCTTCAGATGCACCTTCAATTAATCCGGGGATATCTGCTATAACAAAGCCGTCGCCCGTATCTTTTTTGACAACTCCAAGATGAGGCACAACGGTAGTAAACGGATAGTCTGCAATCTTTGGTTTTGCAGAGCTTACAGCACTGATAAGGGTGGATTTGCCGGCATTGGGCATACCTAAAAGCCCTACATCCGCAATTAATTTAAGCTCTAACTCCAAAGTTCTTTCTATTCCGTTTTCACCCGGTTCGCAGAATTGCGGTGCTCTTTTTTGTGCGGTGGCAAAACAAGCGTTGCCTCTTCCGCCCCTTCCGCCTTGTGCTGCCATTAATATTTGTCCGTCTTTATTTAAATCCGCAATAATCTTGCCTGTTGCGCTATCTTTTACAACGGTGCCTACGGGGACTTTTATATACAAGTCGTTTCCGCATCTTCCGTGCTGGGTTTTTATATATCCGTTTTCTCCGTTTTCTGCTTTAAACACGGATTGATATTGAAAATCCATTAAAGTGGATAAGTCTTCTGTCGCAATAAGATAAACGTTTCCGCCTTTACCTCCGTTACCGCCTGCGGGGCCTCCTTTATCCACGTATTTTTCTCTGCGCCACGCAACTATTCCGTTTCCGCCTTTTCCTGATGATATTTTTATTCTTGTTTTGTCTAAGAACATATTTTTTCCTTTAAAAGACTGTTAAGAATTTCACAGCTGTCTTTTACCATTGTTCTGCAATGGTTCCTGCGCTCAGGTGAGTGAAAATCTTCAAACCCCGCTGATAATACTTTACAACAGGTAACTTTGTGTTTTCCCGTAAATTTTTCATAGAACTCTTTAGCAAGTTTTCTGGCTTCTTTACCGTCTTTAGTTTCATTTTTTCCATAAAGACTGCCTATAACAAGCTGAGCGCCCGCTACCGCTCCGCAAAGGCATCTTGAACCCATACCGCCCGAAAAGGGAGTAGCTGCGCTTAATAGCTCTTTTTGTGCCAGACCTTTATCTATAGCCGCCTGCACTACAGCCTCCGAGCATGAGTACCCTTCCATAAAATATTTATCTGCTAATTCTTTCATTTTTTCTCCTTTATTTTGTAAAAAATATTATACCATGGCTTGAAATTTTATAAAAAATATGTTACAATTGTAGTATAAGGAACAAAAAAATGTATACTGCATTAGCCGAAAGACGAATAATTTGTTCCGAGAAAATGGTCTTAAAGCTGGGTTTTGTGTTAATGGCGTTAGCTGTTTTCTCCACTCGGGGTTTGCCTATAGCGAGTTATGAAACGGGCGGTTATATATTGAACAACTATGTACAAGATAATTTTATGAAAGAAGAGCATGAAAATTATGCTCTTTTTTTACGCGAAAATTGGGAAAAAGAATTAAAGTTAAAATATCAAAAAATTAATGTCAAAAAGATTGAAGAAGGCGTTATTTACGTTCCGATTGTTAAGTATATCAATAACAGACGCGTAAAAATGAATGTTGTTGAAGTTAACAGAAATATAAATAAAAATCTTGAGATAATTCCAAAGAGTGCTTCAGCTAATATGCATTCAAAATCAAGAATAAACAAAATAGCATCAGGTCAAAATACAATAGTAGCTGTAAACGGGACATATTTTAAGCAGGATACGGGTACTCCTTTAGGCGCTTTAGTGGTAAATAACGAAATTATATCAGGCCCTATCTATGAAAGAGCAGGACTTGGGATTGGGTCTAACGGATTTAAAACTTCGAGAATATCCTTTGCAGGCGAGATAAAAACCAAAGACAAAGTGATAAAAATAAATAACATTAATCAACCCAGAATGATGTTTACCGAAGTGCTTTTATACACATCAAAATGGGGTGCAAAATCTCCCGCAACAAAAAAGCCTTCCTTACATTTGGCGGTAAAAAATAACAAAATTATTGCAAAATCAACACTTCCGATATTAATACCCGAGGACGGGTATGTAATTTCGGCACCTAAAGAGGCTGTTAATAATTTAAAAACAGGCGACAAAGTTAAAATAAATTATTCCGTTATGCCAAAATGGGATGATGTGGAGCATATTATATCAGGCGGTCCCTTTTTAGTGAAGAACGGAAGCATATTTGTTGACGCGGCTAATGAAAAATTAACGGCAATCTCGGGCAGAAACCCCAGAACCGCAATAGGTTACACACGTGATAACGTTATGATAATAGTAACTGTCGACGGCAGAAAAGAAGGTTCAAGCGGAGTTACTTTGAATGAGCTGGCTAAGATTATGAAGGATTTAGGTTGTTATGAGGCAATAAATCTTGATGGCGGAAGCTCCACCGTTATGTATATTAACGGTACAATATTATCCGGCAGCAACATTAAAAACTCCGCTATGATTAGCAACGCGCTTGTCGTTAAAAGAAAAGTTTAATAAAAATTAGCTTCCTTATAGCGTCTGTATTGTGATAATTTTGCATAAAAATCAGGCCACCATACTCTTATAAGACCGTCTATTAACCCTACATCGTCGTAATAATCACCTTCCGTGCGAGGGTTAAGGTATTTTGTATTAAATGTATCCTGCATCATTGGAGTCATTGCTGTACCTCTAATTGATGCTCTCATACTTTCAAGCCTTAAAGTATTAATTCTTTGAGTGGGGCTGCCTTCTCTTATCCCGTGGAAAAGGTCAAGCTCAAGCCTCTCCAGCCTGTCTATGGTGTTTTCCCAAGTAAAAGAGTTGTTATATATCCTTTTTTCAATGGTATCTAAAGTTCTGTATTGTTCTGCCGTCAGATTAACCAGCCTCGGATTATCGGCGGTATTCTCCCACTCTGATGCAAAGGCACTATAAGGCAGAATAAATACGGCAATAAGCCAGACAAAAACATATTTTTGCAATCTTTTCATAACCATACTTCCCGTAAACCGTGAACACATATAGCGTTCTTTTTTAGTTTACGGGTGTTTATGGTTTTACAAATTACACGAATGAATAAATCTTACAGGTGTTATTTAAAATATCAAAATTGAAATTAATTTTGAATTTCAATTGAGTTTTTTCCGCCTTCATTTATCTCTAAAATAAGCTCACCTCTTTGTGTATCCTGTGAGTTAACCATAACAAGCGCAGAATAATATCCGTTGGATTGATAAAATCTCATTAATTCTTTTCTTATTGCAGAAATATTTTCGGGTGTCATGGGCTGATTTATTTTGTTTCTGACCACATTAAGCAAAACATCTGAATTAATCGATTTATTATTTAAGAAAATTATTGATTTTAAAGGTGAAGTAGCGATTTGTTCTTCTGTTTTCGGTGCCCTTTTTGTTGAAACAAAAGTTTCATTTTTGGTTCTTGCTCTGGTGATAGCTTCATGAGTCCTTAAATCACGCATATATTGGCTGTTAAGCGAACCTGCATCATAGCCTCCTAACGCAGAAGCCATGCTTATATCGCTAAAACAACATAATATAAATAAAACCGCAAATAACTTTTTCATAAAACACCTCATATCTTAATTACTCACTAGAGTATTATAACATATTTTTTGTAAGAAATTTACTTGGCAAAGTCAGTTTTCTGTAATAGACTAAAAATATGAAGTACATAGATAATGTAAGAAATTTTTGTATTATAGCTCATATAGATCACGGTAAATCAACGCTTGCGGACAGATTGCTTGAAAAAACAGGCACTATAGCCGAAAGGGATATGCAGGATCAACTGCTTGACTCCATGGATATTGAACGTGAGCGCGGTATAACCATAAAACTTAATGCTGCAAGAATGAACTATAAAGCTAAAAACGGCAAAGAATACGAGTTAAATTTGATAGATACCCCCGGGCATGTGGATTTTTCTTACGAAGTTTCAAGGTCTTTAGCTGCCTGCGAAGGTGCCTTATTAA
>CANQJQ010000088.1 GCA_947624265.1 Candidatus Gastranaerophilales bacterium | reverse complement strand
GGCGAAAATATAAGCTATGACTATAGAAAACCCTTTGACATATTTGCCAAAGGGCTATCTTGTTCATTAAACTGGAGAATAGGAGACTCGAACTCCTAACCCCCTGCGTGCAAAGCAGGTGCTCTACCAATTGAGCTAATCCCCCATAGGAATTACAAAAATTATATTAACATGTCATAAAAAAAAATCAACTCTTTTTTTTCAACATATCAAGACTATTTTTAATTTTTTGTCTGTCTTGTTGATTTTTAACCTTATTTAATAAGGGTTTTAATACCTCTATAGCCTTGCGTTTATTAACATGTTTATTAAGATATGAAGCATACTCAATTGCATAATCAACGTTATAGGGTGCCAACCTTCTCATTATTGAATAATTAACAACAACATTTTCCCAATCTTCAATGTATTCAGCGCTTTTTGCCATATAGAATCTATATTGTGCGTTTGTAATATCAATATTTGAAGCTTCTTTATAATAATAATACGCATCTTGATAGTTTTCGGTTTTATAACAACAAAAACCTATGTTTGCGTAATATTCGCTATTATCAGGTTTCATGGAAACAGCTATTTTATAATTTTCGAGCGCTTTTTCAAAATTATATTTATTTTTAAATACTTCTCCTTTTAAATAATAAGCTTTATGAGTATTGCTATCTAAATTAAATACAACATCAAGATTTTTTAATGCTTCATCAAAATTTTCTTCCGACAGATTAATTTCTGCCAAAAGTATGTATGCTTGAATATATTTTGGGTTTTCTTTTATTATTTTTTTCAAAATTTGCTCAGAAAGTGATTTTTGATTAAGTTTGTAATAGAAATTAGCCAATTGATATTTATATTCGACTGATGATTTATTCAAATCAAGCGCATATTTTATCATTTCAATAGCTTTTTCCCACTGGTTAAGGCTTCCGAAATAAATAGCTTGAGCATAATATATGAATTCCGTTTTTTCTTTGAATGAAGAAATTGTACTTATCAGTTTTTCAGCTTGAGTTATTTCATTTTGCAGTGTTAATAAAATAACCTTAAGAGCAATCGCATCTTTATTTTCACTATCGGCGTCAAGGATTGTATCTGTTATTTTTTCAGCCTGAACATAATTTTTATTCAAATAATATAAATATGCCATTGCATAGTTATATGTATTATTATCGGGCTCTATGGCACAAGCTCTTGAATAACTTTGCATGGCTTCTGAAAAATACCCTTTTAAAGAATATAAAACTCCAAGTTTAAAATAATACAGCGCATTTTGAGGATTTACATTAATTGCATAGGAATAATATTTTATAGCAGAATCAATATCTTCCTTAATACTGCTTATTTCGGCAAGGAGATGAAAAACTTCATCGTTTTCGGAAATTTTTAAAAATTTATAAGCAAGGTTTTCAGCTTCTTCAATTTTACCCTCTAGCATTAGTCTTTGAGCTACTTTAACTCCCGATTTAATGTTGTTTTCATCTAAATCAAATGACTTTTGATAAAATTTTCGCGCAGTTTCTTCGTCTTTTTGATTTAAATAAGCAGATGCAACGTAATATAATATTTCACTTATATTTAAGTTATTTTTATCAGAATTATAAACAGATATAATATTCTCAAAATCTTTATTTTTATATAGCAGAAAGAAAAGTTCGGGTGCGGTTTTTTCTACCTTATATCCTCTATAAAACAGTTGATTATATATTTCCAAAGCCTTTTTATATTCTTTATTGTATTTTAAAAGTTTTGCATACTGATATTTAACATCATAATTATCAGGTGTTTTGGATATTATTTGTTCATAAAAATTATAGGCTCTGTCATATTGACATAAATTTGTATATAATTGAGCAAGTTCATACATTATTTCCGTACTTTCACTATCTAAAGCCAATGCTTTATAAAAATAATCTATTGCTTCCTTATAATTGCCGTTCTCTTTATGTTCAAAGGCTGTTTTTATATAATTTGTTAATTCGTTAGACATAACTTAATTATATTTTTTATAAGCAAAATAGTAAAGCACCTTAATATAACTAATAATAAATGCAAAGACTATATACAAAAAGTTATTAATTAATATAAAATATTTATATGGGTAAAAAGTTTGAAATTTGTTCAAAATACAAGCCGTCAGGCGACCAGCCAAAAGCAATTGAAGAACTGACAAAAGGACTTCAAAACGGTTATGATGCTCAAACTTTACTTGGAATAACGGGTTCAGGTAAAACTTTTACCATTGCAAATGTTATAGAAAAAATCCAAAAGCAAACACTTGTAATAGCACACAATAAAACCCTCGCCGCCCAGCTTTATAATGAATTTAAAGAACTTTTTCCCAATAATGCCGTTGAATACTTTATAAGTTATTATGATTACTATCAGCCGGAAGCATATATTCCCAGAAGCGATACATATATTGAAAAATCGGCAACAATAAATGATGAAATAGACAGATTAAGGCACAACACAACAAGAAGCCTTTATGAACGCGACGATGTTATAGTCGTAGCCTCAGTCAGCTGTATATACGGCTTGGGTCTTCCCGAACAATATCTTTCCAACGCTTTAAAAATTGAAGTAGGCGATGAAATAGACAGAAACGCATTTCTAAGAGAACTTGTTAAAATTCAATATACAAGAAACGATTTGGAACTGACCCGCTCTACTTTTCGTCCTCGCGGGGATATCATTGAAATCATGCCTGCTTATGAAAAAATGGTTACAAGAATAAGTTTATTCGGGGATGAAGTTGAAAAAATAACAAGAATCAACCCCGTTTCGGGAGAAATAGTTGAAAACTGCGACTCTACAGTTATATTTCCTGCTGTTCACTACCTTTCAAGCGAAGATGATAAAGAAGAAACCATTCAACTGATAAGGCAAGAGCTTGCTTCTCAGGTTAAAAAGTTTGAGTTTGAAAATAAACTAATTGAAGCTCAAAGAATTTATCAAAGAACTAACTACGATATAGAAATGATAAAAGAAATGGGATATTGCTCGGGGATAGAAAACTATTCAAGAATAATAGAGCGGCGTCCTGCGGGAAGCGCTCCTGCAACATTACTGGATTATTTTAATGATAATTTTCTTGTTGTTATAGATGAATCTCACGTATCTATTCCGCAGCTAAAAGCTATGTATAATGGAGATCAGGCAAGAAAAAATGTTTTAGTCGATTACGGCTTCAGGCTCCCGAGCGCAAAAGATAACCGTCCTTTAAAATTTGACGAGTTTTGGGCAAAAATAGGACAGAAAATATTTGTTTCCGCGACTCCTTCCGATTTTGAAAAATCGGTTTCATCTAACCTTGTGGAACAAATAATAAGACCAACAGGACTTGTTGACCCTGAAATTTTTGTAAGACCAACCGAAAACCAGGTTGACGACTTAATTGCCGAAATTAAAGAAACAGCAGGAAAGAACGAAAGAATTTTAGTTACCACTCTTACAAAAAAAATGGCGGAAGACCTTTGCGACTATTTAAGCAGTTTGGGTATAAAAGTAAGATATCTGCACAGCGAAATAACTTCACTTGAACGTGTTGAAATCTTAAGAGATTTAAGACTGGGCACTTTTGATTGTCTTATAGGCGTAAACTTATTAAGAGAAGGCTTGGATATCCCCGAAGTTTCTCTTGTTGCTATTATGGATGCCGATAAGGAGGGCTTCCTTCGTTCCGAAACAAGTTTAATCCAAACCATAGGACGTGCTGCCAGAAATGTGTGTTCTAAGGTTATTATGTATGCAGATAAAATTACCGACAGTATGGATAAAGCAATTAAAGAAACTCAAAGAAGACGTGAAATTCAGCTTGAATACAACAAAATTCACAATATTACACCTAAAACCATTAAAAAACCTATTGAAAACAATCTCTTACAGCTCGTTGCAAGCTACAGAAATCTTGAAGACATAGTAGCGGAAGAAATGGTGGAAAACAATATTTCTAAAGAAGATTTACCAAAACTCCTTACAAAACTTGAAAAAGACATGAAAAAAGCTGCCTCTATTCTTGATTTTGAACGGGCAGCAGAAATTCGCGATCAAATTAAAAAACTAAGAAGCTTATAACCTTCTTTTCTTTGATTTAATTTCAGGAATAATATCCCCATACATATCGGAACAATATGAAAATAAAGAAAATATTGTAATTGCTATGGTATATCCGACTAAAATTTCTACAAGCTGAGAAAATCCAAGCATCTCTGTTATTAATTTATACAACAACACAAACATTAAAAATATTGTAAATAAATACTGTAAAAAATATGATAAAATTTGCACTATAAAATTCCCTGAAGCCTCCATAACCTTATTAATCTTAAAGGCATCAGCAATATTACCGTTTACACAAAATAATATAAACGGTATTACAATAAAAGGTACAAAAATTAAGCTTACACAAGCATAAATTATAAACATTATAAACGGTTCAAAAACAAAAGAATTTTTTATAAAGTTAATTACCATATAAAAAATTACCGAAGACGGAAGCATTACCAATACAGATATTAATCCTTTAAAAATTATTAAAGGCAAATCTTTTAATGAAGGCAATATAGGAGTTTCGTTATTTATATTTCTGCTTACCATTACGGCTTGAGAGCCCAAATATATAATTAATATTGATAATAAAATAATAAGGTTAGTTTGATGATGTTGAAAAATTATATCCGCATTTATAAATACAAAAAATGCAATATAAGCAAATACGGTTATCTTAACGAACCACCATGCATCACTTGTAATGTTTCTAAGTGAATTAACTATAGAAGCCATTTAGTTTAATCCTCCGATTTTAGAGTTGTTCCAAAAACTCCTCGCCTTTAATCTTTGCAATAATTTCAGAGACTTCATCATTATCAAGCGTTTCACGTTCAAGAAGTTCTTTAGCTATTGCATCAAGCAAGTCTCTATTCTCATTTAACAGATTTTTAGCTACTTCATATCTTGAATCAATAATTTTCTTAACTTCTCTATCCAAATCTGCAGCAAATTCTTCCGAGAAATCTCTTGTTGTACCAAAATCTCTGCCCATAAATACGTGTTCTTGTGATTTACCGTATGTCATAGCGCCCATTTTTTCTGACATTCCCCATTGAGACACCATTTTCTTGGCAACTTCTGTTACTTTTTGCAAGTCGCTGGAAGCTCCGGTTGAAATTTTATCTTCGCCGTAAACAATTTCTTCTGCAACTCTACCTCCCAATGTCATTGTAATTTGGTCTAACAGTTTTGATTTACTTACGTGGACTTTATTATCTTCAGGCTTTGTCCATGTAATACCAAGCGCGTATCCTCTAGGAATAATAGTAACTTTATGAAGTTCATCACAATCCTTTAAGAGTTTGGCTAAAAGTGCATGACCTACTTCGTGGTACGAAGTAATTTCTTTATCTTCGTCGGTCATTACTTTACTTTTCTTTTCGATACCTGCAATAACTCTGTCAATTGCATCATCAATTTCCGACATATTAATAACAGATTTATTTCTTCTTGCAGCAAGAAGCGCAGATTCGTTTAAAAGACTCTGCAAATCTGCACCCGTAAATCCCGGGGTGCGTTTAGCCAATACTTTTAAATCAACATCTTTATCTAAGGGCTTACCCTTTGCGTGAACATTTAATATTTGCTCTCTGCCTTTAACATCAGGAAGGCTGACCATAATCTGCCTGTCAAATCTTCCGGGACGCAGTAAGGCGTTATCTAAAATATCAGGTCTGTTTGTAGCTGCAAGTATAATAATATTCGTATTACCGTCAAACCCGTCCATTTCAACAAGCAATTGGTTAAGAGTCTGTTCTCTTTCATCATGCCCGCCGCCTAAGCCTGCACCTCTTTGACGTCCTACTGCATCTATTTCATCTATAAAAACAATACAAGGCTGATGTTTTTTCGCTTGTTCAAATAAATCACGAACTCTTGAAGCACCGACTCCGACAAACATCTCAACGAAATCAGAACCGCTTATTGAGAAAAACGGAACCCCTGCTTCACCTGCAACCGCTTTTGCCATTAAGGTTTTACCCGTACCGGGGGCACCAACCAACAGTACTCCTTTAGGTATCTTTGCACCGAGTTTTAAATATTTTTCTCCGTTCTTTAAAAAGTCAACAATTTCTTCCAATTCTTGGCGTTCTTCATCAATCCCGGCTACATCCTTAAATGTAACTTTTACTTTACTGTCCAGCATCATTTTAGCTTTACTTTTACCGAAAGATAAAGCTTGAGACCCGCCTGTTTGTATTATTTTCGCCAAAATAATAAAGAATGCGATTATTAATAGTATGGGAAGTGCAGTTCCCATAAGCCCCATCACGGATGAATCATTTGCTTTTTTTATCTCTACATTTACATTATTTTCTTCTAAAATTCCGTACAAACTTGAATCATTTTCGGGAATGGTTACTTTATATCTTAAAGATGCTGTAACAGTTTCCTGACCTTGCACCTTTGTCGTAATTTTATCATCAACGGGGACAGCGGTTATAATATCATTTGTTATAACAACTTCTTTTATTTGCGCATCTTTTACTTTGTTTAAAAATTCCGTATATGTAAGAGCCTTAGTTGAAGTTGTCGGTCCTGCAAATAACATTGAAGCTAATGCCAGTACCAATATTACAACTACCAGCCATATTCCCATTGATTGATTTTTATTCATATATTAATCCTTATAAAATTTCTATAAAATTATACCATTAAATTTGTTATTTTACTCTTCCGTAAATATCTTTATATCGGATTATATCATCTTCGCTGATTATATCACCTTTTTGAACCTCAAGTATTTTCAAAGATTCTTTTGAAAGATTTTGCAATGAATGTTTTGCACCTATTGGTATATCTATACTTTGACCTTTTTTTAAAGTATGTTTTTTATCTTCAAGAATAACAGTGGCAGTACCTTCAAGAATTACCCAATGTTCGGAACGATGATTGTGAGATTGAAGCGACAATTTATGTCCTGCCGAAACACTTATTATTTTTGTGAGCCAGCCTTTACCTTCGTTTAAACATGTATAAAAACCCCAGGGTCTATATACTGTTTTTCGAATTTTAACAGTATCATTCTTAATTTTCTTTAATTCCGTAACAACTTTGTTTATATCTGATACTCTTGTTTTATCGCATACTAAGAGTGCATCCTCAGTCTCAACTATAACAGAATCATGAACCCCTGAAACAGCAACAAGTTCTTTAGATGAATAAATAAAAGAATTCTTTACCTTATCTGTAATTACGTTTCCTTTAATTACATTCCCTTTAGAATCCTTTTCACACGTATTATACAAGGCTTCCCAAGAACCGTAATCCTGCCATTTTGTTTTTAATTCGACAAATGCTAAATTCGGTATTTTTTCAATTATTGCATAATCTATTGAAATAGAAGGTAAATTTTCATAAACTCCGTATTTTATTTTGTTATTT
>CANQJQ010000087.1 GCA_947624265.1 Candidatus Gastranaerophilales bacterium | reverse complement strand
GTAAAAAAAGGTAAACTCAAAATCCCAAAGAATATGGGCGGAAGATTTCCGATTTAAAATACAGGCGGTGGAATTATGTTAAAAAAAGCAATGATAATGGCAGCAGGAGTAGGTTCCAGATTGGGCGACCTTTCAAATATTATGCCAAAACCCCTTGTTCCTTTAGCGAACACGCCTGCAATGGATATCTTAATAAAACACCTGCATTCTTTTGGAATAAATAATATTATTGCAAATACCTTCTATAAAGCAGAGCAAATCCAAGAGCATTATAAAAATGATAATATCACTTTTATAAAAGAAGAAGAATTATCCGGAACCGCGGGCGGAGTAAAAAAATGCCAATTTTTCTTTGATAAAAACGAAGATTTTATTATAATGTCAGGCGACGGACTTACCGATTTAGATATAAAATCCGCATATAATTCCCATAAAAATTCTAAAGCTGTTGCAACTATTATAACTAAAGAAGTTGACCACAAAGAAGTCTCTAAATACGGAATAATTGTTACTGATAACAACGGATTTGTTTCAAGTTTTCAGGAAAAACCTTCACAGGAAGATGCCAAATCAAACCTTGCAAATACAGGTATCTATATTTTTAATTATGAAATTTTTAATTATATTCCCGAAAATACTTTTTGTGATTTTGCCAAAAATGTATTTCCGTCTGTATTAAGCAGCGGAATAAAAATAAATACATTTCCGCATAAAGGCTATTGGTCTGATATAGGCTCTATTGAACAGTATAAACAATCAAACTACGATTTAGTTAATCAAAAAGTAGCCTCATATCATCCGAATGTAAAATTGAGTAAACACGGGTTATATGTATCTGAACAAAATATAAACGCCGAATTTATAGGTTGCAATGTTATAGGAAAAAATTGTATCATAGGTGAAAACTGTATAATAAAAAATTCTATAATATGGGATAATGTAAAAATAGAAGATAATACAAGCTTGGAAAATGCAATCGTATTAACGGGAACAACTGTTACAGAGTCAAGCAGAAATGAGATTATAACAAAAGATAAAATCATAATAACGGTATAGAGCGGAGAAATAAAATATGATAATAATAATGGAGCCATCGGCTACCCAAGACCAAATAAAAACAGTAGTAAACGCCCTTCATAATAAGGGATTTAAAACCGTATTAAATAAAGGTGATGTAATGACCGTAATCGCCGCAATAGGTGATAAAAGGCTTATAGAACCTCACGCCTTTCAGTCTTATGAAGGAGTAAGAAGTGTAAAATTAATCCAAGAACCATATAAACTTGCTTCACGAGAATGCAAACAGGAGGATACCGTTATTGAGTTTTCCAACGGAGTGAGGATTGGCGGACTGGAAAAACCCGTATTGATTGCGGGGCCTTGCTGTGTTGAACCCGAATTAGACGGTTTACTTCGTGTTGCTGAGGCTGCAAAAGAAATGGGATGCCACTTTTTAAGAGGCGGTGCATTTAAACCGCGCACTTCGCCCTATGACTTCCAAGGGTTGGAAGAAAAAGCGCTTGAATATTTAGCTATAGCACGAGAAAAAACAGGTCTTTTAGTTGTAACCGAATTAATGGACACTTTAGATTTGGATATGGTTTGTCAATATGCCGATGTAATACAAATCGGAGCAAGAAATATGCAGAATTTCAAGCTATTAAAAGCCGTAGGAAAATGCAACAAACCCGTAATACTGAAAAGAGGCGCAGCTGCAACAATCAGAGAATTTTTGTTAGCTGCCGAACACATTATGTATAACGGCAACGATAAAGTTATACTTTGCGAACGCGGTATAAAAGGCGTTGATAACAGTTCAACAAGAAACACCCTTGATATAACGGCAATTCCTGTTATAAAGAAGTTTTCACATCTGCCGATAATAGTTGACCCAAGCCATGGAACAGGCAGACGTTACTTAATAGAGCCTATGGCAAAAGCAGGTTTGATAGTCGGAGCACACGGAGTTATGATGGAGGTGCATCATGACCCTGAAAATGCTTCCTCCGACGGTGCTCAAAGCTTAAGTATTCCTATGTTTAAAGATGTAGCTAAACGTCTTAACAAGTTGATAGGAAGAATTGATTATGACAACAAGCATTCAATGAGTATGGTGTAAAATTGTATAAATTCGATTTTGAACTTGATGACTTTCAAAAAGAAGCTGTAGAATGTATTAATAATTCTAAAAGTATAGTAGTATGCGCCCCGACCGGTGCAGGTAAAACCTGTATAGCAGAGCACGCTATTCATAAAGCATTGGATGAAAACACAAGGCTGTTTTATACCACCCCTTTAAAGGCTTTATCAAATCAAAAGTTTTATGATTTCGGAAATAAATACGGACAAGGCAATGTAGGACTCTTAACGGGAGATACGTCAATAAACAGAGAAGCTCCGATTGTTGTAATGACAACCGAAGTATTCAGAAATATGCTTTATAATACAAACTTTGGCTCGCTGAAAGATAACTTACGGGATGTAAAATACGTTGTACTTGATGAAGTTCACTATATGAACGATGAAGAACGCGGTACAGTATGGGAAGAAAGTATAATATACTGCCCATCCAATATTCAAATAATTGCGTTGAGTGCAACCATAGCAAACTCAAAACAGCTCTGCGACTGGATTAATACCGTACATTCATCTACAGAGCTTATATATACGGATTTTCGCCCCGTACCGTTAAGACATTTTTATTTTGACTCCTCAAAGCCGACGGAAATACTTCCGCTTTTAACCCCGGACGGAAAAATAAACCGCAAAATAAAACCAGAAAAGAAAATGAACTATTACTCCCGTCAGGCAAAGAAACAAAACAACGTTAAAGATGTTATCTCAGTTTTAGAGAAAAAAGATATGCTTCCTGCTATATTTTTTACTTTTTCACGTAAAAAATGCGATGAGAATATGGAAAAATGCGCAGGATTAAGGCTTATAACACAAGAAGAAGCAAAACAAATAAGAACGGAAATTAATGAATTTTTAAAAGACCATCAATATTTAGAAAACAATAAAAACCTTGAATACCTATATAACGGAGTTGCATCACACCATGCAGGATTATTACCCGCTTGGAAACTTTTAGTTGAAAGATTATTTCAAAAAGGTTTAATAAAAGTAGTCTTTGCTACAGAAACTTTAGCTGCAGGGATAAACATGCCCGCAAGGACAACGGTAATATCAGCCATAAGCAAGAGAACGGACTCAGGGCACAGAATGCTCACCGCGAATGAGTTTTTGCAGATGTCAGGCAGAGCAGGCAGGCGCGGAATGGATAAAATCGGATATGTTGTAGTTATGGGAACGCAATTTCAATCTCCCGATGAAGTTGCCCAGCTTGTAAAAAGTCCTTCAAACCCGTTAGAAAGCCAATTTTCTCCAAGTTATTCCATGGTTTTAAATCTGCTCCAAAACTTAGAGCTTGATCAGGCAAAAGAATTAATATTAAAAAGTTTCGGTTACTTTTCATCAAATGACAGGCTAAAGCCTATGATTATGCAGCAAATAAACTGCGAACAAACTTTAGCAAAATTAAAAAATGAAAAATGCCCGTTTGGACTTACCTCAAATGATTTATTAGAATTTAACAGACTTAAGGATAAATTTATAGTATACAGAAAATTAACCAAAACTCTGTTAAAACAGGCAAAACAAAAAGGACAAAAAGACTCACCCGAGGTTATTGAATACACAAATAAAACCCGTGAAATAAGACTTGCTATGGAAAAATACAAATGTGAAATCTGCCGCGGCTATAAAAAACACATGAAAAACCTTGAAATAATTAACAGATACGAAAAAAGATACAAAGAAACCGCAAGAAGCATAGAAAAACAAAAGGATATCTACTGGAATAAATTTTTAGCACATAAAGATATACTTGAAAAAACAGGCTATATTGAGAACGGAAGCCCGACTGATATCGGAAAAACTTGCTCTATGATACGCGCAGAAAATGAACTGTTTTTATCGGAAATTATATTAAGAGGGATATTAGATGAGCTCGCGCCATATGAACTGGCATCAGTTATATGTGCACTTGTAACGGAAGATTTAAGGACTGATGTATATCCTAATCAGCCAATAAGCAGAAATACAAAACAAGCATTAAATAAAATAAAAGAGATAAGAAAGAAAATAGCCATCCTTCAAAGAGAACATGACATAAACACGGAAATGTATATAAACTCATATTACTCACCCTTAATAGAACAATGGGTGCAAGATACTCCTTGGGAGGATATTGCAAAACAAGCAGACTCTTCAGAAGGGGACATTGTAAGGATATTTAAACGTACGGTTGATGTCTTGCGTCAGTTAACAATTCTGCCAAATGTATCGGAAGAATTGAAAACCAACGCAAAAACAGCAATGCAAGGTATTTTGAAAGAACCTGTAGATGCAGATTAATTATATACCGCTTTTATTCCCTGAAGATTACAGATAAGACTTTCAAGTGCTTCTTTATTACCTTTTTTTATTTCAATAAATTTAAGCACCATATCTCTGCTTGCATCAGAATCCAAAAGGTCAATTAATCCTTCTATTTGTGCATTTGTAAGATTTAATCTTTCCTGCAGATCAGCAATATAATTTATATCCAGTTCAGTTCTTTTGGATGTAAACATAATACCTTTACCTGACAGCAGCCAATTAATATTTACGTGGTATTTTTCCACAAGCTTTGACAAGAACTTTGCACCCGGTTGAGCCTCATTGCGTTCATAGCTTCCGATAGTTCGGACAGGTATTTCTAATTGCTTAGCCAGTTCAATTGCCGTCAAATGTAATGCTACCCTGCATTCTTTAACTCTTTTTCCTATACTCATCTTTTTCCCCGCTTGAACTTTTGTTACATTATTACACGTCAGATATTGCGTTATTCTACACTATAATGTAATATCTAGTTATAAATTTCAAATAACGTAATTTCCAACTATTTTATTATACTACAATTTACATTTTTTTGCACTATTTTAATATAAAATATTAAGAAATTACAACATTTGAGAAATATAATAAGGAGTGGGAAAAGATGCAGGATAGACATTTACGTCTTATTAATTCACAATGCCAAATGCCGGAACAAACTTCATTTTATATAAAATATTTTGAAAATATTAAGGACTTCTTTGATAAAATTTTTACCTCCGAACCAAAAAAAATTTACATAATAAAAGATATTTTAATTAAATTATATAGAGACTATGAAATTTCAACAGGAATAGAAAATCCGCCTTATTATGTAAAAGCCGAAATCCGCATTATAAAAATAATTAAAGAAGGAAAAATCGATTATTATTACAAACTTTTTAAAAAGTTTAAAAACATTAATTTTGAATAGCAGATATATGGTGTTATAATCTCTTTATGGGAAAAAAGATTATATCAACAAATAAAAAAGCCTTTCACGAGTATCATATATTTGATAAATTTAATGCAGGTATGGTGCTTACGGGAACTGAAATAAAATCAATAAGAAAAGGTGCAATAAATTTAAAAGACAGCTTTGTAAAGCTGGATGAAGGTGAAGTTTATTTATATAACTGTCATATAAGTCCTTATGAGCAGGGAAACAGGTATAATCACGAAGAAAAAAGAACAAGAAAACTTTTATTAAATAAAAAAGAAATCGATAAAATCATAGGAAAAATAAAAAAAGACGGATACGCAATAATTCCTCTTGAAGTATATCTCGAAAACGGATGGGCAAAGATTGAAATAGCACTTGCAAAAGGTAAAAAGCTTTACGATAAAAGAGAAGATTTAGCAAAAAAAGCTCAAAATCGCGATATACAAAGAAACCTTAAAGCCAAAATTTAGTTTATATATTTCCCTTCAAAAAGTTCTTTTACCATTTCCGCTTGTCCTGAAATGTTAGGATTTAAAGCCGGAGTTTTTTGTTCTTCCGTTTTTGCTTCTACAAAAGTTTGATAATCTTCTTCTTCCTGCTTTTGAATATTTTGTTCTTCCTCTTGCTTTTTTTTAATAGGATTTGCAGAAATCTGTGGAGTTGTTTTCTTTGATAAATCCAAGTTATCATTTAGTACTATTTCAATATTGGGGTTTTGGATATTCATATATTTTGAAACGGCATCAACAATTGCCTTATTTTTAGAGCCTTCTCGCGCTTGTTTAACAAACATTTCCTTAGAAAAGGCAATAACAATTTTTTCTTCCGAAATTTCAACGGGACGCGCAAGATTTGAGTAAAAGGCTCTGTTTGGAGCACTATCCATACTTTGCAGAATAGAAACCCATAAAGCTTGCATATCATTAGTTTTTGGAGTTTCTTTTTGAGCATCCGTTTTTTCTTCTTTCGGGGGTTCAACTTTTGTCTCTAGCGGTTTAACTTCAGGTTGAGGTTTTTGGGCTTGATATAATATTTCAGACTTTTTTTGTTCAACCTGTTGCAGTTTAATTTGTGGTGCTTGAATTTTTATCTCTTGAGGTTTAGGTGTACCCGCACCGGCAAGCTGCATTTCAAGCTGTTCTATTCGTCTTTGCAAGTTTTCAGCACTCGGAAGGTTTTTATAATTGGTTAAATCTATTATGCAAAGCTCTAACCAAAGATATTTATTTGTTGTATCTTTTATCTGCTGAGCGTAATATGACAATCTGTCTATAATTTGAATAATCTCTGAAACGGTAAAGTTTTTAGCCTGTTCTTTTGTTTGTTCGTAATTAACTTCCGTAATTTGGGTCAGAGAATATATTAACTCTTTTTCGGAGCAATTTTTAACAATCATAACATCTCTAAAATACTGGATAAGGTTGGTTACGATTTGAACAGGTTCATTACCCTTTGAATAAATATTATCTATAAGTTCAATTGATTTAGAGCAATCGGAAGCTATAATACAATCAGTAATTTTAGATAAAACCTCATAAGAAATTTTACCCAAAATTTCATTAACATCCGTCGTATCAATTTGTTTATTAACCCCAAGCACGCTTATTTGGTCTAACAGAGCCAAAGCGTCGCGCATACCGCCTTGCGAGTTTTTGGCGATTGTGTAAAGAGCTTCTTTAGATATATTAATATTTTCCTGCTGAGAGATATATTCAAGTCTTTTTACAATATCATCGGTTGTAATACGTCTGAAATCAAACCTTTGGCAACGTGAAATAATGGTATCCAAAACTTTATGCGGTTCAGTTGTTGCCAAAATAAAGATAACATTTTCAGGCGGTTCTTCCAAAGTTTTTAATAAAGCATTAAATGCATGATTAGAGAGCATGTGAACTTCATCTATAACATAAATTTTATACCGCCCGTTAACGGGAACATATTGAATTTTTTCCAAAATAGCCTGAGTATCTTCAACACTCCTGTTGCTTGCGGCATCTATTTCTATAACGTCAACGGGAATAGAATTCATAATATCAAGGCATGCGGGGCATTTTCCGCAAGGAGTAAGGGTAGGTCCTTCTTTACAATTAAGTGATTTGGCAAGTATTCTGGCTGAAGATGTTTTCCCCGTACCTCTCGGACCGCATAACAAATACGCGTGTGATATTCTGTTTAATTTTATTGCATTACTTAAAGCATGTACGATATTTTCCTGTCCAATCAGGTCA
>CANQJQ010000086.1 GCA_947624265.1 Candidatus Gastranaerophilales bacterium | reverse complement strand
GTTCTCTTTACAACTTCTACAATCTTGCTTGCAGATAAGTCGATTAATTTATGATCGTATGCCTTCAAACAAACTCTGATTCTTTGTTGCTTGCTTTCGTTCATTTCCACTTCCTTTTGTCTTATGGCTTTTTGCCTCAACAGTCTTTTATATATTCGCTTTTAAACCATTTCTCTCTTGATTCATGCTTTTTTGCAAATTATAATTGCCTATCTCAGCATAATAAATTTATATTAAACATAATTCGTCGTCAACAAGTAATTTTTTATTTTTTATTTTTTTCTTAATATTTCTTTATTTTCTTGTAAATTTCTTGACAAACAACACAATTAATTCACCGCTTGGTTTTATACTTCTATCGGTTCTTTAATTATTAATTTTCTTGCTTCCTGAGCTGTTTTTGCAAGTTCTTTATAATAATTTATTTCTTCTTCATCTTGAGCGGTTTTTTCACCCGTTCTAGCTATATCACTAACTTGGCTTAATAAATCTGAGGTCTGTAATATAATTCTGTAGATTGTACCTTCATCTGCATCTTCTTCGGGTATTGTTCTTAATAATTGCTCCCAGTTTGTCATACTTGAAGTGTTGATTTTATTTAAATATGCCCAAGTATATAAAATTTGTGCCGCAATTTTAGAATATCTGTCAGGATTATTTATAATTCCGTTTTTCCTTTCAGTTTCAAAAACTTCCGATTGTTTTCTGATTAATTCGTGCATAACTTTATTTGCAAAACCCTTATTAGCTTGGTTATCGGATGCAGCCGTATTATATGTTTCCAGTTGTCTCAATCCTTCTATTTCTTCAATTAAACTTTGTTTTAAAGTCATTCTTGCATATAAATTATCTTGTTTTTCATAATCATATTTTATCTGTTGAGGTGAATTTTTCTTTAAGAAGTTATGGTTATCATTTAAAACAGAATAAATATTTTCTTCCAAAAACTTCATGGCTTTTGCCGTTTCTATTTGTTTTTGTATTTCAGCCTGTTTTAATTCAATTCTGCTTTTTGCCTTTTTACCTTTATCCTTGGTATCTAAACTTTCAAGTGAAGCTTGAAGTTTTTCAATGTATGTATCAATATCTCTTGAGTTCATTCTTTTCTTATAATTTTCCACTTCGCTTAAATGCTGTTCTAAAACTCTTGTAGGAACGGTTTCTCCTCTTTGTATAGCTTTAACCAGTTCATCTGCCGTGTATTTGCCCGTAGTTTTTTGAATTTTATATATCTTACTTCTCTTTGCAAAAAGTTCATCCAATTTCGTTTTTGCTTCTTCTAAGGAAACACCGTCGGGTATTTCCAGCCCTTTAACAAAAGCTGATGCTTCTTCTAAAGAACCGAACGAATCAAGTTTTTTACCGAAATGAGATAATTTTCTGTTAATGGAGCTTATTAAATTCTGATGTAAAGTGTTAACGTTATCTTCTGCAACGTCAAACAAAAAGGATAAATCCGATTCCATAGCTATTGCAGGTTGTTTAGGGTTGGCAGGATTTGCAATGGCACCCATTGTCATAGCAAGTACTTCAGGCGTAATGTTTTTAAATTTACCGCTTGAAACAGCTTCCGTTAAAGTTAAAGCGTCATATCCTCTTACGGTGGATGCCATTTCACCTTTTTGTGTTACCTGATATCCTTGTTCATTTTCTAAAAGAAACCCTCTCTCTTTTAATACCTTTGTTTTATTTGTGCTTGCTTGTAATAACTCGTCTGTTTTTTTCTGTGTTTCTTGCGGATTACGATTGTATGAATAAAAGGTTTTTGAAAATATATCATTTAACCCTTGCGGATTGGGGTTATATTTATAATATCCCGTGAGGAAAGCATAATCAGGATTATATCTGCTTTCTAAAGGATTTGAGTCCATAACTTCCAGCATAATAAACTCTTGTTCGGAAGCCATATCGGTCGGCATGGTATATACGTAACCGACTGTATCTATTCCGCGCCTGCCCGCTCTACCGGACATTTGTTTGAATTCATTCGGGGTTAATGTTCTAACTGATATTTCTTCTTCATTACTGTCGGTCGGTTTATTTACACTGGACATAACTACCGTTTTTGCAGGCATATTTATTCCCGCCGCCAAAGTCTCCGTAGCCAATACAACTTTTATTAATTTCTTCTGAAACAGTTCTTCTATTAACTCTTTTTGAGCCGGAATTATTCCTGCATTATGAACTGCATATCCGTTTTTTAAAGCATCAAGATTTAAATCATTGCCGATATATTTTTTATTCTCGTATTTATTTACTATTTTTTCTATTTCTTTTTGTTCATCTTTTGTTGTCAGAACAGGACCTTCCGCTTCCAAATATTCCAATAATTCCCGTGAGAATTTTCTTGAAAATATAAAGAAAATTGCAGGAAGCTGCTGTCTGTATTGCAAGGTATTAACCGCATCTTTAAAATCACCCAAAGAAACTTTTGCCGCCAATCTGGCATCGGTATTGGTTTCTACATTACCGTTTTGTTTTATTGCCCTTTCAACCATTTTTGATTCGGATTTATATGCACTTGTTTCAAGGCTGTCAAATTGAAGCGGAACATGCCTTTCAGATGAGGGAATTGAAATAAGGCTTACTGGTTTATCGGTTAGAGAACTCATCCAATTTTGAATATCTTTTGCATTACCTATGGTAGCACTCAATGCAAGCTTTTGAACATTATCGGGAGTATACATGATAGCTTCTTCCCAAGTAGCACCTCTTGAAATATCACCCATATAATGACATTCATCAAAAATAACCGCGCCTAAATTATTCATTAAATCGGCTTTCTCCCCGTATTTACGAGATAAGGCCATATTTCTGTATACTTCGGTTGTCATTATAATTATCGGAGCATTAACATTCTCACGTCTATCGCCCGTTAAAATACCGACATTTTCTTCCCCGTATACTTCTCTGAATTCTTTTAATTTTTGGTTGCTTAAGGCCTTTAATGGGGTTGTATAAAATGTGGTTTTACCTTCTTCCATATTTTTTGATACTATATAATGCGCAACCGCCGTTTTACCCGTACCTGTCGGAGCCTCCACTATAACATTTTTATTATCATTTAAGGCTTTACCTGCTTCTATTTGAAAAGCATCGGGACTGCATCCTAAAGGCAGATGAAAATAGTTATCTTTTAAGGTCTCGCTGAATTGTTTCCCAAAAGATATAAGGTCTTTACCCATATATATTGAAAAAAATTTTTCAGGGTTCTGAACTCTCTCTTGTATCGGATTTATTGTATTTTTGTTGTTTTGTATATGTTGTTTATTTGTTAAAAATATATTATTTACTCTGTTTACACGCATGCAATTATACCTTATTAATATATGCTTTTATTGTAACGTTCCGATTGCTGATATATATTGCACTAAACCCTGAAAATAAATTTTTTTCTTTTTATTACATACAAGTTAATATATTTTTACATATTAATTAATAAATTTTTTCAAATCCGTTTTATCCAGCACTTCTATCCTTGACTGATTATGAACAAAAATAATGCAGGAAATTAAAGGTTTAAACATTTCAAAATCGCCGTATGAAAGTTTTTTATTTAAATCAGCCATATTATCGGCAAGAAATTCCGTAATCAAAACCTTGTTTTTAAAAACAAGCGAACTGAAATAATCTAAAGCCGTTTTACTTGTTATCCCTTCAAAATAAATTATATCAGGAGATTGAAACTCAATAAATCTCATTGCTTTATCAATATTAAACCCGATATTTTCGTTTAATTCACATTGGCTGACGTTTTTTAAGTTATACTTTGAAACCGATTCCAGCGTCATTATATTTTTATTTAACCCCGAAATTTCAGAAAGAATAGAATATATTATATGAGTCTTACCTGCTAAAGATGCACCGCATACAAGAATTATACCGGAAGAATCAATTTGTGATTTTATAAGTTCAATTTGAGAATCACTAAAACCCATTTCTTTTAATGTTTTCGGAGGTTTATATATTTTTAAGGAAATTCTTTCTCCGTTAATGGTAGGGAATGCGGATATACTGGCGGTTAAAATAATATCATCCACCTTAAATACAAGCTTACCCAATTGAGGAAGCTCACAAACATTTGCATCTAACGAAGATAAATTTTTTAATTTTGATATAAAAGGCACAACAAGAACGGAAGGTATTTGCCCGGTATTTACTATATCAGCACCTTGCCTGAAATTTACACTTAAACCGTTGGGAACGTGTTCAAAAAACATTTCATGAACATTAGACAATATTGCCTGTTTTAATATTGCCCTGATTAGAACCTGAATATGCTCTTCTGATAATAAATCGTTCTGTAATTCCTCCTGCCAATCAAATTTAGCTGTATTATCATCAATATTTATCTGCCCTACGGAGCTATCTGTTTTATAGTATTCTTCTATCTTTTTAATAACAAGATGCTCCGCTGATACAACAGGTTCAATATCACATCCCGTTTTTTCAACTATTTTATCTATGGCAAATAAATCCAAAGGATCTGCCATCGCAACGGTAAGTACATTTTCTATTTTAAATAACGGGATAATTTTATATTTTATAGCATCATTAAAATTTATATAAGATAAACATCTTGTATCAAGCGTATAATCTTTTAAATCCACATAGGGAATATGAAGCTTGGTTTCAAGGAATTTTAAAAGATTTTCTTCACTAATAAGATTAGATTTTATTAAAATCTGACCTATATTAACATTTTGCGACTGGGCAATTTCGGCTGCTTTTTCTATATCTTCATAGCTTATAAGCCCGTCTCTTACAAGGTCATATTTTAATTTTTCTAATGTCTTATTAGTAACAAATTCCATTAGTGCTATCCCAAATAACTTTTAACTTTTTCAACAACATAATCTACCTGAAACGGTTTTGTAATATACTCATCCGCACCTGTTTCTTCGCCGATTATTTTATCCTCCTCTTGAGAGCGTGCAGTAATCATTAAAATTGGGATATCTTTATATTTTGCATCATATTTTAATAGTCTTGAAATCTTATATCCGTTAATTTTTGGCATCATAACATCGAGTATAATTAAATCAGGGTTAGCTTCTCTTGCGAGTTTTAACCCTTCTTCACCGTCAAATGCGGTTATGCATTGATAACCTTGAGCCTCCAATACAAACTGTAAAATCTCAATTATGTCCGCTTCGTCATCAACTATGAGTATTTTCTTCATTTATATCCCCTTTTGATAATTATTAAGTTTTTCTTTTATTTCATCTATATTTTCAGCATCCTGAGGGTATAACAGCGTTGAATACATTATATCGCAGTCAAAATAATCAGGATAATTAGTCTTTATGTAAGTCTGAAGTTTTCTTACTTCAAAATCAAACACAAAAGAATCCATATCAACAGTATACATTAAATAATACCTTCTTGAATCTTTTATATATGAATATTCTTTATAAACAGATGTTTTTCTTATAACTTCTTCATTTAATATCTTATCTGTTAAGGATTTACCTTCCGTTATATTTTCATTAAGCGAAATAAAAGCAATATTAAGATGTTCTTGTTTAGCTTTTTGTATATCCTGTTCAATTGAATGATAGAATATTTCTTCATCACTCATAACGGGAAGCGCCAAATAGAAAGTTGAGCCCTTGTTCAACTCACTATCAAGCCAGATAAAGCCTTTATGCGCATCCATTAAGCGTTTTGCAATAGGAAGCCCTAAACCTGACCCCCCTACTTTTCTGCTTATGGAATTTTCTATCTGCTTAAACTGTTCAAATACCTTACCCCAATTTTCCCGAGCTATACCGATACCGTTATCTTTTACGGCAATTTGTACATATTCTTTGCTCAAATTTTTTGGTAAACTTTCAAAGAAATTATTATTTTTAATATCCTCTACACTTATACGGGAAGTTGTTACTTCTATTTGCCCGTTATCTTTAGTAAATTTAATGGCATTGGAAATAAGATTAGTCAGAACTTGCTCCATTCTTTGAGTATCAACATATACTAAACCCAAATCAGGATTCAGATTAAGGTTAATAACAGTTTTTTGTTCTTTTGCCCAGCTTTCAAGGGTATTTTTAACTATTTCAACAGTTAAATTAATATTGGTTCTTTCAAACCTGAATTCCATTTTTCCGGCTTCAATCTTGGATAAATCAAGCAAATCATAAATAATAGCCGATAATCTTGTAACATTTCTTTTTGCAAGATTAAGAAATTTTTCCATTGCATCATTTATTTCGCCGGTTGTACCCTTAAGAATAATATCCAATGCGCTGTTAATCGATGTTAAAGGGGTTCTAAGTTCATGAGATACGATTGATATAAATTCCGATTTTAAACGTTCAAGTTTTTCCAGTTTAATATTTGTATCTTTAATTTCTTCATACAAAATAGCACTTTCTAAAGGCAGTGAAACCTGTTTAACTAAAGTAGTAAAGCATTTTGTATCATCGGGCGCAAAATCAGCCTGTCTAAAAACTTCAATAACCCCATAAAATTTATTATTAATATTTATGGGTGCAAATAAATTATCATATTCAAAAACATTTAAATCGTACTCGCCAAACTGGTCTTTATTATATTTTATTACCTCTATATCCTCTATTGAAGGATTAATTGAAAATAAATTTTTATAATTTAAAAGAGCACGCAATTTTATTGCATTTTCGAGTTTCTGAGAAATAGGAAACAGAGATTTAATAATTAATTTTATATCGTTAACTTCATTTAAAATCAAAGCATAGCATAGGGATAAAGATAAACTTTGTTCAAGACCGTCAGTCATTATTTCAATAAGATTTGTTTTATCCAAAGACCCTGCTAATTGGGTACTTGTATTATAAAGCACATTTAATTGATATAAACTTTTAGCCAAATCATTATTATTTTTTGATAATATTCTGAAAGTTTCTCTTAAATGTAAATTTGAATTGAATTCAGCCAAAAATAAATTTTCATCAATAGGTCTTGCAACGTAAGAATTGGCATATTTTAAGATATCATAATTAATATTTTCTTTTGGCAAAAGCAAGATTGAACGTATATCTTTTGTCTGCATGGCAAGTTTTTGCTTTCTTAAAGCAGAGATAATATCGATGTTTTCTGCTTCGCAATCAAAAAAAGCAATATCTATAACTTTTTCATCAATTATTTTTTGTAAATCTTCTTCTTTGTTAACGGTTATTAATTCATGTGAATTTTGAAGCAATATTTGCTCAATATCCTTAACCGTTGAATTGTTATCTGTTATTAGAACTGTTTTTGCCATTACGTTTAACTCTCAGCAATATTTTAACAGTAATTTTTAAAGTGTTTAATTTTTATACAATTCTTAATTATGTATAAAAGACTTATAATATCAGGATTTATAAAACAAATATTAATTTTTGTAACGTTTTTATCATTTTAAGCAATTATTTAAATCGTATATACTTTATATATATGTAGATGATAAACACAAGATATTAAGAGAACAGAAAAAAACTATATATTCATACTTACCTTACTTACTACCTTTACTAACACACGAGGAAATTGAAAAAGATTTCAGAGGAGCCCTAAAAAGTTCCTTTTTTTTTGCGGATTTTGCGTAGGGCGGAGTCGAGTGAAACGAGCGAGCCCGAAGCGTTGAGGACAAATGTGAAC
>CANQJQ010000085.1 GCA_947624265.1 Candidatus Gastranaerophilales bacterium | reverse complement strand
GGTAAGATTTCAATTGAAATGGGTGCGAAAGGAGTAAATAAAGCGGTTGTTACTGCTTGTGCAACTGCTGCACATTGTATTGGAGATGCTTTTAGAGCAATACAATATGATGAAGCCGATGCTGTCATCGCAGGAGGTAGTGAAGCGGCTATCTGTACAATCGGTTTAGGTGCATTTACTGCGGCTAAAACTTTATCTAAACGCAATGATGAACCGACTAAAGCTTCAAGACCTTATGATAAAGACCGTGATGGCTTTGTAATGGCAGAAGGTGCAGGTGTATTAATTTTAGAAGAATTAGAACATGCAAAAAAACGCGGAGCTAAAATATTTGCGGAAGTTATAGGCTTTGGACAAACGGGTGATGCTCATGATGTTGTAGCACCTTCTCCGGATGGTTCAAGTGCCGCAAAAGCTATGGAATTTGCACTTAAAGATGCAGGAATTAGGCCTGAAGATGTTCAATATATTAATACACACGGAACAAGTACTCATCTTGGTGATATTGCAGAAACTATTGCAATTGCTAAAGTCTTTGGAGACAGAAAGCAAAATCCGAACTTAAGAGTCAGTTCTACCAAATCTGAAACTGGGCATATGCTTGGCGCATCAGGTGCTGCGGAATCTGTTATTTGTATTCATGCTATTAATGACGGAATCGTGCCTCCTACAATAAATCTTGATAATCTTGATGAAGAGGTTGCCGACTTAAATTATGTTCCGAATAAAGCTGAAAAAGTTTCCGTTAATATTGCTTTAACAAACTCTTTTGGATTCGGCGGACATAATGCCGTTCTGATATATAAAAAGTATACAGATTAAAAATATTATTAATTTATTTTATATGCAGATTTTATATAAGTCTGCATATTTTTTGTAATATTTTGTAATATTTCAAATTTACGTGTAAATTTCCTTATTAAAAAAATCTTTATATTTATATAAAGGAATATTGGGAGGATATTTATGGCCGGATATTTTACGACAGTAGATTGGAGTACTTGGACTCCTAAAGTAACAGATTATAGAACCAGACAGGCAAATGCAAATAATAGTACGTCAGTTGCCGCGTCTCAAAATGACTCATATGTAAGCAGTTCCGGAGAAACCTGTACGGATGGTAAAGATGATGGTAAAATTGGTTTCTTTAGTGCAGCCTGGAATGCAATAAAAGGAGTTGGAAAAACTGTAGTGAATGGCGTGAAAGGAATGTTTACCGATAAAGACGGTAAGTTCTCACTTGGTAAGACACTATTAAGCGTTGGAACTATCGCTTTATGCGTTGCAGTTCCCGCTGTTGGCGTTGCAGCATGTGCTATTGGCGGTACAATGGGGGCTATACAAGTCGGTAAAGGAATATATAATGCAGCAACTGCTGATACTGATGCGGAAGCAAAAGAAGCATGGCAAAATATTGGTGGGGGCGCATTTACGGTAGCAGCTTCCGTTGTTGGCGGCAAAGCCGGTGTTAAAGCTATGAAAACGGCTGCGGGTAATACCGCAAAAGGTTCGGCTTTACAATCATTAGAAAATGCAGGAACTAAATTATCTGCAAAAACATTGGGACAATATGGTAAAGCCTTTTTACAGGACGGTTATCGTTCGGGAAAATATAATTTAGGTCAAATTAAAGATACTGCATCAGTTCTTATGTACAAACATAAATATAATTCTGCAAGTAAGAATTTAGATGCAATGATTAACGGTAAAACTAAATATTCAATTGATGACCATATAAAATATGAGTCTATTATGGATGAAGCAAATACTGAATGGCTGAATTATTCTGATTCCGCGCAAGCAAATGCAGAAATGATTGCAAAGGCAGGTAATGCTATAAAACATCCTATAACTTCAGTTAAAGGAGTTTTGAATTCAGATGCGGCTGCTTCTGCATTTAATGCAATCAAACATCCGATTCAATCATTAAAGAGTATTCCTTCTAACTTATCATCAGGTGCACAAGCAGTAATTAAGGCTATGCAATCTACAGATTCTTCATATGCACAACTAGTTCAACAGTTTGGTTTTGAAAGTGTTGCTGAAGTTCTTGAATTATTTGGGGGTTATACTATCGCATCAGAAAATATATAACATATAATTAAAATATAAAAAGAGGAAGATTTAATCTTCCTCTTTTTAGTTGTTTAAATCTTCTTTTGGAGTGGTTAAAGGTTTTATATTAAATAGTTCTTCTAAACCTTCGGTTAATGAGGGATTAATTATGTTAGGACAACAGGGACCTAAAAAGATTTTGTTTATATTTAAATGTATCAGGTTAAAGATATGAGATATTGTACTTGTGTTGCAGTCTGTCAGAAAAATATTTACTATATCACTTAAATTATTAACTTTTTCACTAAGTTTTTCAATAATTTTGTATAGTACGGCGAAATCATAGAAGGAATTTACCTTCCAAAAATTTTCTCTTTCATAATCGCCGGCAAAAGCTATAATAAAGTTTTCATTTGGGCATTCTGTATAGAATCTTTGAATGTAGTCATTAGTATTGTTTAGCCTGTCAAATACTCCGATTATTGAAATTTTATTGACAGATTTGTTATTTAATTTATTGATTATTGATTCTGTGTTTTTTTCGATTTCTTCACTTGTAAAACCGATTTTTATTTTTTGATATTCCATATCTTTGCTAAAACCTTGAGAATCAAGTGCATATTTAATTAAAGGTGAAAAATCATTATTTTCAATTTTTGCGATACCAAAGGAGGGATATTTTGCGCCCGTATAGATTTGTCCGCGTATTACATCTATTTTTGGCATTGAATTTTTGGAAATATAGATGGGACCCGGAAATGATGCAAAATCCAAAGGGAAATTATTTGCTGTTTTTTGGTAATGTCCCGTTAAATTAGGATAGTTTTTAAATTTTTCATATTGAAAAGCGCTTATCATATTATGATGAGTGTATACATTAATATTAGAACCTTTTACGCTTTTCAAAATTTTTTCCAAATCTAAGAAGCTGCAGCCTGAAACTAATATTGCTTTACCCTTTTTTGTTCCCAAAGATATGTTTGTTTCACACACAGGACCAAAATTATCGCTTATAGCTTTATATAAAGTTTTCATTATTTTATAGTTACATTTTGAAAACTCTTTAATTATTTTTATTTGTTCCGCTTCGTTTAAAAAAGGAAGATTTGTAGTATTAATTAACTTTAATACCTGATTTTTTGCTTCTTTTAAATCTACACCGTAATTTTTAAGGTCAATAAGATTATTACATGCTTTTAAAACAAGATTAATCATAATTGAGTAAAGATTTCTTTTATTTTTACTCAGACTTTCTTTTGTAATATTAATACTTTTTTCACGCTCATTCAGAGCTTTTATAATTAATTCGTTGTTTGATAAATCCTGCTGAGTAAGATTTAAAGTATCAGGTGTTATACCTTTGTTTTTACATGCAGATAAGTATTGTTCTTCAAGAGACTTTTTATTTTCATAAAGGTCTTTTATAATGACGAAAAAATTTTCTTTATTAAAATCAAGATTAACTATTAAAACGGTTATAAAATCAATAACTTTATCAGTATATTCCGTCATGTCAAAATCAAGAGTTTTTAATTTTTCGATGTAAAAAACAACCTGCTCAAGTTCAGTTATAAGAACTTCTTTCATCGCAATTAAAAATGGGTCAAAAGAAAAAATATTAGGAGTATTATCTCCCGTACACAGAGAATTATAGTAGTTTAAAAATTTATTCATAACAGACCTAGTCTTCCAGTAATTCGTCTAACTCACCTGCGTTATTAAGTTTATTTAGAACATCAAAACCGCCGATACGTTTATGTCCTATTATGATTTGCGGCACGGTTACTCTGCCTTCAATTCCATACATTTGTCCAAGCTTATTCCGATAATCATCTTCATTTTGAGTTATATCAATTTTTTTATAAGGAATGCCTTTCTCATTTAACAAAAGTTCTGCCTTTTTACAGTATGGGCAGTAATCAACGGTATAAATTACAACATCTTTCATAAAATCACCTGTTTATAATAATAACTTTTAAAATTATCAGGCAATAATATGTTTAATTTATTACACAAATGAGTATAATTATTTGCTAATTCTTGAAATTAAATCTTTAATATTATTTTTCTCATCTTCGGGCAAGTCAAAATTAAGATAATTTTCAAAATATTCAACGGCACTTTCGTTATCACCTCTTGCCATAAACAAAATTCCGAGCTTTTTATATGACGGATGAAAATTTTCATTTGCGGAAATTGCTTTCAAATGATTAGAAATAGCTTTATCAATATTATCGTTTGCTTCATAAGTAATAGCCGTTTGATAGTATAAAACAGCATTATCTGTTACTTTTTCCAAAACATTTTCATAGTTTTCAACAGCGCTGTCGTAGTCGCCCAGTTCAAATTGTATATTACCTAAATCCCAATAGGCATCAATATTATCAGAGTCTATATCAAGAATTTCAAATAATTGCTCCATTGCTAAATCATAACGGCAGTCTTCCAAATAAAATCTTGATAAATAATGCTTTAGTGCAATTTCTTTAGGCATTAATGTAACCCCGTTTTCAAGCAGGTTTATTGCATCAATTATATTTTTATTCCTAAAATAAACATCCGATAAATTAATATAAGTTTGAACTGATTTAGGGTTAATTGATAATGTTTTTATAAAATATTCAATTGCTAAATCATCTTTAGCCAATTTTGAATAACAAAGTCCTATATTATTTAAAATATTCGGATTATTTTTATCTTCTTCCAGCACTTTTAAAAACGTTTCGGCTGCTTTTTTGTAGTCTGCCGCTTTGAATGAGTCAAGTGCTTGTTTTAAGTTGTTGTTTATTTCATTTTCCATAATTTTATATTACAATAAAAGAAAAATATAACAATATAAGAAAGGAAATCAAAATGTCGGGACACTCAAAGTGGTCAACCATAAAACATAAAAAAGCTGCCGTTGATGCGGCAAGAGGTGTAACATTTCAAAAATTTTCAAGAGAGATAATTGTAGCGGCTAAAATGGGCGGGCCTGATCCTGCGGGTAATTTTCGTTTAAGAACAGCTATTGATAGAGCAAAAGCGGCAGGATTACCTAATGATAATATAAAAAGAGCTATAGAAAAAGGTGCGGGTTCTTCAGGTGCCGATAATATGGAAGAATTAACCTATGAAGGATACGGTGCAGGCGGAACTGCTATATTTATCGAAGCAATGACAGATAACCGCAATCGTACGGCGGGAGATATAAGAAGCTTTTTCTCTAAGTTCGGCGGTAATTTGGGAGAAACCGGCTGTGTCGGATGGATGTTTAAACAGGTGGGTTCTATTGAATTTGACAAAGAAACTACCGATTTTGATAAACTTTTTGAAGCTGCTATTGAAGCAAATGCTCAAGATGTTGTTGATGAAGATGAAGTATATAAAGTTATTACAACACCGGAGGATTTCCAAAACTGTGTAGAAACTTTGGAGAAAAACGGATTTAAAGGTAAATCTGCAGAACTTACAAGAATCGCCGAAAATCTTATTGAGATTACAGACGAAAAAGTAGCTACTAATATATTAAGGTTAATGGAAAAACTTGAAGAACACGATGATGTTCAAAATGTATATTCTAACTTTGATATATCGGATGATATGATGGAAAAAATAGATGTATAAGTAAAAAAGACCTCTTAATGAGGTCTTTTTTACTTATAAGTTTTGACAAGTATCGGTTGATAAATTTATAATTCCAAAAGCTACAAGTGATACTATTGAAGGACCTAATATAATTGTTCCTAATATCATATTTGTTGTAATAAGAATTGTACCGAATATTGCAGAAACGTCAGCAAATAATATTTTCTTAAAAATATCAAGTTTTTTGTTTTTTTCTATTTCTGTAATTGTACTTGAATTAACTTGCCGAGGAATAGTCATATGTTCCTCATAATTGCTTTTTTTAGCAAAATTCTTTTTGAATTTTATAAACATTTTCCAAATCCCCTTTTTACTTACCTACCTTTGTCTTTATTTAAAAAAAAACCATTTTAAAAATTTACTAAAATGGCTTTTTTTTTAAGAAATATTACAAAAATATAGTTAATATTTAGATTTTAAAATTTTGGGAAATAACCGCTTTTAAATATAAATAACAGTATTATCAAAATTAATAAAGCTGCAAATATTATTCGAACTGTGTATTTAATTATTTTGGAAGTTTTATTGAGTTGTTTTTTTTCTTCCAGCAGTTCCAATCCTGCACTTGCGTATAAATCTTTAAAAATATCTTTAGTTTTCTCTATATTTTTTGGTGAATTTATTGAACGAATTTTTTTAATTTCTCCGTAATCAAGAAATTTACCTCCGCAAGAATAACATTCATCAACTTGAACATCTTTTTCCGCATTTGCATAATTTTTCATCATGGCACTACCGCAAACAGGGCAATATCTTGTTACTTTTTCGTCAACTTGTTGAAATTCTTTATCTTTAAATAACTCATCCAGCGGGGAAATATCTTCATGAGGTTCATCAAAAACTTTAAATTCTCTGTTATCAAAATATATTCCGCCACACCCTTCAGTACATACATCTATATTTATACCTTGTTCCGGCATAAATATTTTTTTCATTTTTTTGCCGCAAGCGGGGCAGCAAATCTCTTCTAAATTATCAGCCATATTGTTTCCTTCCGATTTATTTTCATTATACTACCTTTTTGAATATATTTTAAATAATATATATTGCCATAAAGAATCCAGAGTGATTTGTGGGTTATTATTATATATTTCTTCCTCATTATTTATCGGATATTCGGGTATATAAATATTATCTTGTTCTTGTTTTTCTATAATAATATCTTCTGCGGGAATGTCAATTTCTGTTTGTTCGTCTGGTATAATTTTTTCGTTTAAATCAAGTTTAATATGACCGTACTTATTGTAATATTCTTTAATAACATCATCCGCGCGTTCTTTTTCCGTATTATATTCTGCCCTAATTTTTTCCAGTTCGGAATGGTCAAGAAATTTGCCGCCGCAATGATAACAATCGTCAACTTGAATTTGGTGTTTTGCACTGGAATAATTTTTTACCATTATATTATTGCAGATAGGACAAATTCTGGTTTGAGTTTCATCCGCTTTTTTAAACTGTTTATCTTTTAATATTTCAATCAGCGGTGTGATATCTTCATGAGGCTCGTCAACTTTCAAATATTCTCTGGTATCAAGAAAAACACCTCCGCAGCCTTTATCACAAACATCCAAATGGATATCCAGTTTAGGTAAATAAACTTTTGTCATTAATTTACCGCATGCAGGACATCTTAATTCCATTATATTATCAGCTTTATCTGCCATAATTCCTTTATATTTTACAATATTTCTTAATGCTTGTAAAATTGTAAAAATAAAACAAAAGCCCCCGAGTATTTGCGGGGGACTTTTGCACCTCTATAGAGATAGGGTAAATTATTGTTCTTGGCATCCAAAAGCGATAGTAACTTTTTCTTTCGGGTTAACTGAAGATATTTTCATACCTTTGGGGTCAACCAGATAAGAAACTTCGTCGCCCGTTACTTGGAATAATCCCATAGTACCTGATAAAGCTGTTCTTGTTAGGTCGACAGGAGCTGTAACTATTGCTTTACCGACATCAAGGTAGCTTCTTCCCGCAGCTTTAAACTGACCTTGGAAGATTTCACCCGTGCCTACTCCGA
>CANQJQ010000084.1 GCA_947624265.1 Candidatus Gastranaerophilales bacterium | reverse complement strand
TCTTTTGGAACATTCAAAATGCGAAGCAATATCGGATGTTGTAAGCCCCTTGTAGCTGTTTTGAAGCATTATAATCAGTTCTATAATTTCATCAATTTTTTTATTTACGCTCATATTTTTTCCTTTAATCTACATTTTATTTTATAACATAATAGCGACAAAATTTGTCGCAATATAATTATATAATTTTTGGTAAACAGAAAGGAGTTTAAATATGAGCATATCAACAAAGGATTTTTTAAAAAAATATGATGAATTTATGAATAAGAAAGATAATTCAAACGAACTTGATAAATCTATTCAAAACATGGTTAAAGCCGTCAAAAAGCCGAGCCTTATTTCAATTGATGAAAAAGAGTTTAAAAATTATCTTAAAAAGTCAAAGTTTGTTGAGTTTGATTATACAAAGGTTAAAAATGATATTTTTGAAATAATAAAAGCATTAAAAATCTATTCCCTATGGAATAAGGCAGAATTTATTTGTTTTATAATAAGCCATAGCAAGAAATTTGGTTTAGTTAATGTTGATGAAATTATGCATGTGTTACAAAAATATTTTAACAATTTTCAAATAGCATCTTTTGAAGATGACAGTTTAAACGACGAAATAGGACTCGGATTTTATAAGGTTTTTTGATAAAATTTTGTTACTTATAAGTCCCATAAATGTCCAATTCGACCGTTTTGTAATAGAAATAATCAAACGACTTCCGACTTGCAATGTGTTAGTGTTATTAGGCATATATGCTGAGTTAATGTTACAAAACTCCCCATCAAAACGGACTTTAAATATACACAAACTAAACGTTTCACCAACAAAAGTCCGAAAAGACCGTTTTCCTGAACGGGTAGTTTGCGTATTTCCGACAGCTCAAACCCAAACAGGAAGCCAACTTTCCGAAAAAATCAAACTAACCGTAAATATCAAACTACTCAATTAACTACATTTATAACTACAGTAATACAAACATAAACATATAAAAACTCTTAAGTAACCTTAAGAGCTTTAATTGGCTGGGACGGAAGGATTCGAACCTCCGAGATGCCTGGACCAAAACCAGGTGCCTTACCACTTGGCGACGTCCCATTAACTTTAACTCTTATATCTTATTAAGAGGGAAATCAAAAGTCAAGATTTTTTTATTATTTCTTGTATACTTTTATTTATTTTTATGGCTTAATATATTGTATAAATATACATAAAAAGGACGTTTTATATGCAAGCACGCAGAGCAGCAAGAGAGTTAGCTTTAATATTATTTTCACAGATTGATACCCTTCAAAATCAAAAAAAATGGGATTTTCAAGATATTGTTATTAAATCAGTAAGAACACTAACAAATAATTCTACAGATGAATTAAAATCAGTTACCAATTCCCTATTGGAGATTAAAGAATATTTGAGTGAATATGAAGCTAATCATCCGGATAATTTAGAAAGACCTATTGATGCTAAAGATAAACCCGTACCAATTCCTTTAACTTCAGATATGCAAGATAAACTGGATGAGCTTTTGAATACTGCGGAAAAAATAATGCTTGCTTTGGAAATTGCCGAGATGGCAGCACTTGAAGAAAATTCTGATGTTAAAGAATACATTATCAAAATAACTAATGCATATAAAGAGCATAAAGATGAAATTGATGCACAGATTAAAAAATTTGCACTGGGCTGGGATATTAACAGACTTGTTAAGATGGACAAAGATATTCTGCGTATAGCTATTTGTGAGCTTTTATATGTTAATGATGCTCCTTTAAAGGTTATTATAGATGAAGCGGTTGAATTAGCGAAAAAATATTCAACGGATGACTCCGGTGCTTTTGTTAACGGAATTTTAGGCAAAGTCGTTATTGAAAATAACTTAAAATAATATTTAAAGGAATTTATATGTTCAATTTTTTCAAAAAAGCTGATTCTCAATCAACTGAACATTGTGAAGAAAAAAACAAGTCTTTATGGAATTTTTCCTTTGAGGGATTAAAAAAGACTATTTCAAATACGACTCAAAATCTTGTTAATAATGTTGTTTCTTCCGTTAAAGAGGAAGAAGAGTTTGATGATTTTATTCTTGATGATATGGAAGATATACTTATTAAGGCGGATTTAGGAGTAAGTTTAGCTTCATCAATAACAGATAAATTAAGGAAGCAAACAAAGGTAAAGCCTTCACAAATTAAACAATTTTTAAAAGATGAGTTTACGACAATACTAAAAAGTGCCAGTTCAACTGAGTTAAATTATAAAGATGAAGAATTGAATATATATTTTATAACAGGAGTTAACGGAGCAGGCAAAACCACCCTTATAGCAAAATTGGCAAATAATTTCAGACTCTCAGGGAAAAAGGTACTGTTAGCCGCAGGTGATACTTTTAGAGCTGCTGCAGAAGAACAACTTGATATATGGGCAAAAAGAGCACAGGTTGATATTGTCCGAAAAGACGGTATAGATGCTGCTGCGGTTGTTTTTGATGCAATAAAAAAGGCTCAAAATGAACATTATGACGTACTTTTGATAGATACAGCAGGCAGACTTCATAATAAACGCAATTTAATGGAAGAATTAAATAAGGTTAAATCCGTTATTGATAAACTTGCTCCCGATGCCTTAAGAGAATGTATGCTTGTACTTGATGCAAATACCGGTCAAAACGGACTATCACAAGCCAAGCTCTTTTCAGAAGCAGTTAATATTACTTCCGTCGCGTTAACAAAACTGGATGGAAGTGCTAAAGGCGGTATAATTATAGCAATTGCAAAAGAATTTAATCTCCCCGTAAAACTTATCGGAGTTGGTGAAAAACTTGAAGATTTAAAACTCTTTAACGCAAATGATTTTTTAAACGCTTTATTTGAATAAATAAGTTATAAAAAATAAATAATAATAGGCACAAGGCGCTGAGAATATAAATGCATCAACTCTGTCAAGTATTCCGCCATAATTTAAAAATATGTTTCCGCTGTGTTTTATCCCCAAATCTCTTTTTATCATAGAAATTGTTAAATCACCTATTTGTGAGGAAACGGATATTATAATTCCAAGATATATCAATTTATGAATTGGATATATAGGATACATAGAACTACATATTATACAACAAGCAATAAGATTTACTATTGAACCCAATATTGTCTTATTAGGACTTATTTCAGGACTCAAAAGATATTTTTTATTTAAAGGTCCGATTCTTGAAGCTGAAAAATCTCCGGCCATTACTGCCGCAATATATGTAAATATAAGTCTAAGATTTAAAGGATGCTCCATAAAATAAAACAATTTAACTATATACAATGAACAAAATATAAATATAAAACCCATTATTGTAGAAAATACTACAGGCATATATGGTTTTTTATTTCTGACAATTGTAAATAGACAGGAAAGAAATATCCCAAAAACCAAAATCGGAGTTACCCAATTTTGATAATCATATATAAATAAGAATGAAAGTATAATACCTATAAATTCAGGAATTAATATAAGTACATCTATATCTTTTGCTTTAAACATTTCCCTATATTCTTTAATCGCCAAAATAATAAATATAACAGACATTACCATCAAAGCAAATTTTGATATTGTAATAGCCGTTATAATCATAAATAATATTAAAAAACCTAAAGAATATCTTATTATTTTAGAATCCATTAACTATCCTTTTTAATGAATTAATTTTAGCACATTTCAAACTTTATTTACAGGATATGCATCGCAACAAAGCTGACAAGCATTAAAAATTTTATGTTGCCTGAGCATTTTTCTAAAATTTTTATATTTCTCATTGTTAAAAACAGATTTGATTTTTTGACCTCTTACATTACCTACTTTATATGATAAACATGGATAAACATCTCCTTCCGGAGTAATGAATATTGAAGAAAACGGAATAAAACACGGTTTATAGATAGAATCAACTTTTTTATTGCTAAGTGAAAAATAATTTAAAATTTTATCTAAATCACCAACAGGATTAAATTTAGGTGCATATCTTAATTTCGTTTTATAGTTTTTTGAAAGACTTTCTAACTCTTTATAAACCTCAATAAAATGTTCTCTGTCAAAATAAAATTCTAACGGGTATTCATCAGAATAAAATTCTTTAGAGAATTCTTCATATAATTTAGAATTTTGACGCAAATAATTATTTCTTTTAAACGATAAAGAATAAAAATCCGCATTATATTCATTTGCAGTTTTATATATTTTAGGCAAATCATCAAGATTGTTTTCCAGTATAACACTTTTTATATCCAGCATTGGTCTTTTTTTATGCAAAATTCGTTTTTGATTTTTCAAATATTCCAAATTTACACAAATATTATCCCACAACCCTTTTTTGTTACGTATATTATCATGATTTTGTTCAAATCCGTCTATGGAAACCGACAACAATAACATATTATTTTTTATAAACAAATCAATTTTTTCTTTATTTAACATTAGCCCGTTGGTAATAAGGCTTACTTTTCCGAAAGTTTGTCTGCATGCTTTTTCCAATATAATATTAAAATCTTTTCTGAGCATTACCTCACCGGCGACTAAAGAAATTACTCCGAAAAAAGGAATTTGCTTTATTATATCAAGCCACTCTTGAGTAGTCATTTCATCTTTATGTCTGTCTTCATTAATAAAGCAAAACGGACAACTTAAATTACAACGATAAGTCAATTCAAGAAAATATCTTATAGGCGGCAGGTATATAATTTGTTTTAGAGGATTATATTCAATAGATTTTGAATAAGTTACTCTTAAAAAATCAAAAAGTTCTGAATTATCCATTTTTACTTTTTTCTCTTTTTTCCTCCCCCCCCCCCATTATAAATTATAATATAAACCGGAATCTATAACAATAATTGCAATCAGCTATACGCTGTGATAATATAATTTATAAAAGAATTGAGAGAATATAAATGTTCTGTAATCAGCCATTTAACAGAATTGAAATTTATGGAGATGGGAATGTATATAATTGCTGCCCGCCATTTATAAAAAATTATTGTATAGGTAATATTTTTAAAACACCTTTTAATGAAATTTGGAATGGGGACAAAGTAAAATATTTAAGAAAAAAAATTTTAGAACAAGATTATTCATTGTGTTCTGATATTTGTAATCAAAAAGATAATAACGAAAATAATATATTGAATTATACGGAAACTGTAGAAAAATACCCTGAAGAAATATCAATAAGTTCGGATAGCCGCTGTAATGTAATGTGCAAAATATGCAGAGATGAAAATTTTTATACCGAATATTCAAAAGAAAATTTAGAAACTGAGATAAATAATATATGGCTGCCTATATTTAAAGATACAAAACTGTTAAGATTTGGATGCAGCGGTGAACCTTTTTCCAGTTATAAAGAAACTATGATAATTAAAAAAACGGCAGAGAAATATCCTGATATAAAATTTCATTTTCATACTAACGGGATTTTAGCTGATGAAAAACTGTTAAAACATCTGCAAGTTTTTGATAAAATTGATACAATGACCGTATCTCTGCATAGCGCATATTTTTGGACATACAATAAAATAGTTAGAGGCGGAAATTGGAAACGGGTTAAATCAAACTTGAAACTATATTCCAAAATGAAATCCGAAAATATAATAAAAAATTTCAGATTGATTTTTTGTGTATATTCTGAAAATTACAAAGACATGCCGGCATTTGTAAAATTAGCAAAAAAATATAATGCGATTGCGGAATTTTGGGCTCTCAGATTGGTAGAAAATACACATATAGGTAAACATTTTGATGAATATTCCGTACTTAATCCAAATCATAAAGAGTATAATAAATTTGTTAGATTAATAAATCAGCCGTTGTTTAAAGATACAAACGTAATTTTGTATCCGGAATTACAAAAACTAATAGGAGAAAATTATGGTTGAAATAAAGCCTTTTTGTACCAGACCATTTGAAGAAATCGAAATTCACCCTGCAGGAGATGTATACACTTGCTGTCCTAATTGGAATAAATTTTATTCCATAGGTAATATATATAAAAATTCAATAGATGAGATATGGAATTCAAAAAATGCGCAGGAAGTAAGGAAAAGAATATTAAATAATGACTATTCACTTTGCGATATTAATGCGTGTACATATTGCAGTCAATCCCTTTTTACTTCTCCATATAATACAAAATGCACTCCCATAATGGAAGAATACCCTATTATAGTTAAATTTTGCTATGATTATGAGTGTAATATTGCTTGCAGTATATGCAGAGATGGCATAAAACGACTTTCTGATGAAAAACTTGAAGAACTTAATTCAAAAATAGAAACATTCTTTCTTCCCTTCTTAAAATCAGCAAAAACTTTAATAATAAATTCTCATGGAGATCCTTTCGGTTCAAGGCACAGCAGGCTTGTCATACAAAAAGCCGCAAAAATTTATCCTAATTTAAAATTTGATTTTCATACTAACGGTCTTTTATGCAATGAAGCAAGTTTTAAAAATTTAAATATAACTCCGGACAGAATTGAAAAAATAAGAATTTCAATACACGCCGCGACAGCGCAAACTTACGGTAAAATAGTACAAAATGGAGAAATATATTTCCCAAAATTAATTGAAAATCTTAAATATATTGCAAAAATCCGTGAAAAAAATCCTTTTGCATTATATGTTCATTTTGTTATTACAAAATTAAATTATAAAGAAATGCCTGCTTTTGTAAGATTAGCGCAAGAATTTGGAGCAATTCCTTGTTTTTGGGAGTTCAGGCAGGAAAATTGCGCATACCAAAATACGGATAATCATTATGTTTTTAATCCCAATCACCCGTTGCACCAAGATTTTTTGGAAGTATTAAAAGATCCTATATTATTGACATATAAAGAAAATATAACACCTGTTATTCTTGATTTAATTTTGAAACAACAAAATTTTCATTAAATAATTTTTAATTAATAAAATTGAAGTAGCAAATATTTTTTTGTTTAATTTTTTAAACCAACATTGAAAGGAATGTAATATGAATATTAAACCGATTACCCCTAAAAAAATCAACTATGTTGAAATTAAACAAAGAAAAAATACACAAAAGGATACTAAAAATACCTTAAAGAAAGCTGCCGTTATAACAGGAGCTATAAGTGCAGCAGCTTTAATCGGTATGTTAATAGTAAAAAAAACAAATCTTTTAAACAAGATTTCTTCTCTTTCAAATAAACATATACAAACACCAAATAAAAACGAGTTTTTTGATGCATTCCATACAAAATCTAATAAAACAAATACTCAAATTATAAGAACGACTCTCCCTAACGGTATAGAAAAAATTGATAAAATAAATAAAAGTACTCTATATGGAACTACTCAAAAAACAAAATTAAGCCGCCCAATTAATGGTGTAAAAGCAATTGAAACTTATACTTTCCCGAATGGAGATATTTCTAAGGTATCTGCCTTTGATGCTTCAGGCAATATAATAAAAAATATTCAATATAACTATCTTTATGCTTCAAAAAAAGGACTTAGCAGTGTCCATACTACAACTGCAGCAGGAGAGACTAAAATAGATTTTGAATATTTAAGACATTTACCCGAAAAAGTAAAATCGGTTAATATAACATATCCTGACGGTACTACAAAGTTTACATTAATTCCGCATAGTCTCAAAGATAAACTGGCTGAATTAATTCATAGATAAAAAGAAGGAGTTAAAACTCCTTCTTTTCTTAATTATTTAACCGTAAATGTTGCACTAACGGTTGCTACTACCTTCTTTTCAATTGAAGTTGTATCATTAATTCCGTAATCATTAATTTCGGTCGAATCAATTGGCACGATTTGAAATACTCCGAGTTTTGCACTAGTCATAACACCAATTTTTCCGTTTGTACCTTTAACAAGACTTTGAGCTCTAATTTTAGCATTTTTTGCCGCTTCT
>CANQJQ010000083.1 GCA_947624265.1 Candidatus Gastranaerophilales bacterium | reverse complement strand
CGGGATGTAGCGCAGCTTGGTAGCGCACCTCGCTTGGGACGAGGGGGTCGCAGGTTCAAATCCTGTCATCCCGATTTTTTTGTTGGCTCGCAGATTCTCACGCTTCGCACAACTCTAAAAAAATGTCAAAAGAGTTGTTGTGTCTTTTATATTTTCACACCCATTTCGATTATAACAGACAGTTTTACAGAGCGAATTATTGAGCCTTTGGCGAAATCAATGAGGCTTATGCGTTAGCTGATTACATTTGTTTTTTTTTGTTTGAAAATCTATCAGCAGTTATTTTTGCCATTACATCAATAATATGTTCGTTAGCACCCGACTCTTTTTTTACATGGCAATAATCTACCCAAATATCAGGTTTAAAATCGTCAAACTCATTATAAATATCTACAATATAATTATAGTTCTTTATTCTTTGTCTGACTTTATTGTTCATTACATTTTCATATTCGTCTAAAAAATTCATATTATATGGCTGATAAAAAGCTATAAATTTTGTTTTTCCGTAGAAATTTGAATTAAGTGTTCCGGCAACTTTATTAGCAAGATCTAAAGTTTCAAAATATTTATATATTATATCGTTCCACCATTCTTCAGAATTGGGTTTATATTCTTTAACTAATTTTGTAAAATGTGTTATGTTTCTTTTTCTATATTCCAGCGTTGATATTAAAGCGGAATTTTCTATTAAGAATTGTTTAAGAGGAGAAGTTTCAGCTTTATAATAAAAATTATAAGGATATCCGGGTCTTGGGTCATACCATAATGGTTGGGTCAACTCATTTACTCCGCCGTAAAAAACTATTATATCCGGATTATATTTAGGTAGTATTTCCAAAATCATGTGTAAATGTTGTCTATGGTTGCTGCTTGTACATGATAAATTTCTTAATTCTACATCTTGTTTAAAATATTCTTTAAACTTTTTGTTCAGATATTCTTCATTTAATTGTTCACCGGTACTTCCTCCAAAGAATGCTATTTTTAATGTAGTGTTACCGCTTTTAAAAAAATTTACTTTATCATAAGAATTCTGATTTTCCATAATTACATCTGATACAAATCCCGTATATGCTGCGGGAATTCTACCAAACTGTGTTCCATAGTTGTCTAAAAATGGCACTCCTATTTGAAATACCCTTCTAAGTATTATGAAATCAAAAAAGTTAATATAATTAAAGAATATATTGCTATTGTTAATATTACAAATGACAACTTTAAAAATTTTTTCATATTATTTCTTTTTCCGTTTATAACAGAATTATATACAAAAAATTTTTTTAACAAACAATAAATTACTTTTTCTTAAAAAATGATTACGGGAACTAAATCTTGCATAAAAATATTTACCGGTTTAGGGTATGATTTAAAATTATCTGCTCAAAAAATTTAAACGTAAAATGCTAAAGAGATTGAATTAGTAATATATAGAGATTTGTTAGATTTAATTTTTCTCATTGTAACATCAAACTGGGTGTTCAAAATAATCAAAATCCAAGTTCTTGTACAACGGTTATTTGCCTACATCCTCATCCACGTTACGTGATTTTCTACGGCTTAAGCCTTGAAAATCTACTTACCCGACCCGTCAAACTACGGCTCAAGTTTTCGCATTGTTTGTCGTGCAAAATCCTGTCATCCCGAATTTTTGTGCTAATATTATTTTAAAATGAGAGTTGCATTATGGATTTAAAAAAAATTTTTAATGATAAATTAATAGTTATAGCAGCTGTTATTTTTATAATAGTATCAATGATTGATATAATTTTTGCATCGCTTGTCCAACGAGGAGTGATGTTTGATGGTAGTATTATATTTCCGAAAATACTAACTTTCAATGAATTGGACCATACTTTCTATTTTGAAATGATGTGGAACTGGCGTTCTCGCGGTTTTATTAATCTTATCAATCAATTACCCATAAATATAGCAACTGTATTATTTCATATTAAATCAAAATTCATTTTATCTGTTATTTACAGTTTTCCGTTATTTTTTAATACTTTTTTATGCCTTATTGCTCAATTTTTCCTTACCATACGTTCTAAACGTATTGATATATTATTATCTGCATTGTTTTTACAGACTGTCTTAATAATTCCAATATCAATGTATTCTATTGTTGAAATAAATCTTGCAGCTGCGATTGTGATGCTTTTGTTTCATTATCTTTCTGCTGATATAGAACTAAAAAAATATGATTTCGTTTTTATTTTTTTACTTACCGCATTATCATACTTTATTAATGAAGCTCTTGTTTATTGCGGAATACTCTTGTTTTTTATATCTCTTTATTATTCAAAAAAAGCAGATACGGCAAAGAAAAAATATGTAAAATTGTTTATAGGATTAAACGGTATTATAATTTCTATTTTCCAGTTTTATTGTCTGCGTTGGTTAATACGTGATTATAATAGTTGGGCAAAAATAGGGGGGGGGTTCCTGCAATTTTTAACCTATTTTGAAAGTTATTATTTTAAAATAGATATCTTTTTGATGGTTCTAATAATAATTGTATTATTAAAAAAATGCAGATTTAAAGTTATTTTTGTTTCTTTTATTTTAATTGCAACATTGGGCTTTTTCGCATATATTATTTATAATTCTGAATTTATAGATACCCACTTTTTTGAAAAAAGGTTTTTCCCCTATATCTTTTTACCCGTTGCCTTTATAGCTAATACATTATATGATGCTTTTTCAAAGAATTTTAACCGTGAAAGAATTAATACTATTTTTTATAATTCATTTTTAATTCTATTTATTATAGGTATTTTGAACCTTGCATTTTCGCTGGTTAATTCATATTTATTTTCAAAATCAGTAAAAGAATTTAAAGTAATTACCTCTAAACCCGAATATAAAGGGAAATTAATTAATCCGGCCGTAGATCTTATAGATTTTTACAAACAAGATAAATCATTAGTCTTTTTTAGCTGTGATACTTATATTTATGACCATTTGAATTTTAATGATGAATATAAATTTGAGACTTTATTAACTCCGTTTGATTATCCGGGTGAAAACTGTCCTCAGAAATTTTATTTTGATTCCAAGTTCTTATACCTTCCTTTTTCTGATATATCTATTAAAAATTCATATTGGGATTTAACCGAGATTCGAAATATTATTAATAAAAACAAAACTTATAGAGAAAAATATAATGCGGAAAAATTTGAATCTTAAGTCGTCTCGGTATTGGTAAATAGGTTGGGATTGACTATTTTCGCCAAAATTAAAAATCTTATTTAAAGCCTTTTCTGCAGGTATCATTGCACTTGTAGCTCATACCCCATTAACGGAGGCAGCAGCTATAGGCGGAAATAGAGCACATAAAACACCGACTCCTGCCACAGCAACTCCTGTCAGAGCTGAAGGCACGGGATTCTTTTTAACATTGTCAACAATTTATGTAACTTGTTCTTTTGCTTTATTAAATATTCCTGAAAAAAATGAGTGTGATTATAAGGAGGATAAAATGAAACAATTTAGAAATAATAAAAAAATTGGTAAGAAAATATTAAATAATAATTGACACATAGTTGATTTATAACAATAATTATCATATGAAAAATATAATCATATATTTGAGTAAACATTTAAAATTATTGTACGGAATAATTAAGTTTATAACAGTTGTTCTAATTATATTTGCATTTATTTTTGTTAATAAAATTTTAACTGATGAATTTGTTTCTGCAAAAAATTATATGGAACTTGGTGTTATTCAAACGGCATCAAATTTAAACGGACGAATAATGAATTCCATTAATGAAATGAATTTACTTGCTTTAAAAATGGCAGATGAAACAAACAATTTTTCTAAAAAAGAAATTTTAAAATTTCTTTTAAATCACTTATCTGATTATGATTTTTACAAGATTATTTTTGTTTCGGCAGAAGGAGATGCATATATTGTTGAAAAAGATAAAGGGACTTTGGTTAAACTTAATGTAAAAAATGAACCGAATTTTAATGAAGTAATGAATAGCGGTAAAGCATATATTAAAACGAATTCTAACCCTAGTGTGCCTACGGGTTATGTAAATACAATAGGTGTTTTTGCGGGCAAAAACAACGGAATGTTAATATCACAGATTTTTGGACAAAAATACATTCGAATTTTAAAAAATAATAGTTATAACGGAAAGGGACAATCCTGCATAATCAATGAATTAGGTGATTATGTTATCAGTCCTGAAAATACAAGTTTGCAAAACTTTTTTGATGAAAAAATTAAGTATATCAAAACTTCAAAAAAAGAAATTCTTGCAAATATAAAGACACAAAAAAACGGATCATTTTTATTTTTAAAAAATAATGAAAAATATATAGCTTCTTATGCAATTATTAAAATGACGAATAATTATGTATTAACAATAGTTCCTTTAAATGTAATTACTCTTCAAATAAATAAAATGCTTGCAGGAATAATTATAATCGTTTTGATAATAGCTGTTCTTTTATTATTTATGCTGTATTTTAGCAATTATGTTTTTAAAAAACACGAAGATTTGATTTTTAAAATGGCTTTTACGGATGAATTAACAGGCGGTGGAAATAAAAATATGTTTTTACTTGAAGCAAAAGAAATATTGTTTGATAAAAGTTCAAACTATGCCGTTATTGCTGCAAATATTGCAGGTTTTAGAGTAATAAATGAGCTTTACGGGAAAAAACGTACTGATGAAATAATAACTGACATTTATTCCATAATAAAAAATAATCTTACTCAGGGAAGTATTTGTACACGAAATTATGCATCCGAATATTCAGTTTTGTATAAATTTGACCAAAATAATACTATAGAAAATTTTATAGATAAGGTTGCAAAAGAAATTGAAAATTATAACAGTAATAATATTAAGAAAAAACTAACGGATGATGAGGCTCCAAAGACTACTCAAATAAAATTAAATTTTGGTATTTATATTGCGGATGGTTCAGAGATTAATCAGATGTATGAAAAAGCGTATCTTGCAAAATCGGAACTTACAAATAATGTTTTGGAGAATTTTAAATATTACGATGAACAAATGCGTTTAAATTTGTTAAATGAGAAAAAAATTGAAGCTGAGATGAAAAAAGCATTAAAAGAAAAACAATTTAAAATGTGTTTACAACCGAAATTTAATATTATGACAAATGAATTATCAGGAGCTGAAGCCTTGGTTGTATGGGTTCATCCCGAAAAAGGAATAATACCTCCGGGTAAATTTATTCCGATTTTTGAGAAGAATGGTTTTATTTTGGAAATAGACAGATATATATGGTCAGAAGCTGCTAAATTTATTAAGAGAATAAATCAAGCCGATGTTAAACCATTTCCGGTATCAGTAAATGTTTCAAGAATACATATGCATAATGATTGTCTTATATCCGAATTGGTTGATTTAATAAAAGAAAATGATATTAATCCCGAATCTTTGGAACTTGAAGTTACTGAGAGTGCATGTTTTGATAATGAAAAACGATTTAAAAATATTTTAAAAAGGTTAAAAGAGCACAATTTTCGTATATCCATGGATGATTTTGGAACCGGATATTCCTCTTTAAATATGTTAAGACATCTCCCCGTGGATATTATAAAACTTGATATAGGTTTTATTAAAGATTCAGTCAAAGATAACAATACTAAAACTATTATTGAAAGTATTATACAAATGGCAAACAAACTTGGAATTAAAACGGTATCCGAAGGAATTGAAACAGAAGAACAGATGAATTTTTTGAAGCAAGTCCGATGTGATTACGGTCAAGGTTTTTTGTTAGGTAAACCTGTTGAAGTTGAAACTTTTATAAATACTTATGTTAAAGAATTAAATCATGTTTAAGGTTTTGGGAATTTATAAATTTTCCGTATTTAGTTTATATAAATTAATACCGCCTGCGCTTTTATAAAGCCCAATGGTTGAGATTATCATATTTATTTTGTTTGAAACTTCTTCTTTTTGGCTTAACAGATAAATTTCTTTTGAGTAAAGGGTATCAATATCGGCAGATGCTCCGATTTCATTTTTGTCTTTAGATAGTGTGTATATTTTAGTTTGAGTTTTTAATCGTTTTTCGCTTTCGGTATAATTATTTTTTGCCGTTTTGTAGGTTAAAAGTCCCGTGTTTAGTTCTTTTATGCCTTCAAGAATTGTTTTGTGGTAGTCATTAAGCGCTTGTTCATATTGAGATTTTTTTAATTTAAAGAAAGCAGCTTTTCTGCCGCCCGAGAATATGTCCCAAGATGGCAGTATGCCAAGATTTAAAAATTGAGATGCCCCATCGAACAATTCATTTAAGTGGTATGCGTTTAAACCTACTTGCCCTATTATGGTAAATTTGGGCAGGAATTCTCTTTTGGCTGCTTTTATGTCAAAGCCTATTCTTTTTATATTTGCTTCCTGCTGTTTAAAATCAGGTCGATTTTCTATTACGAATGATGAATATTGTTCGGGAATATTATTTGGTATGGTAATTTGTTCATATTTGTTGCGCTTGATATTATCTTCATGGTTTACCAAATATACTTTCATGTTTTCTAGTAAAAGATTGCGGGTTAGTTCGTGTTTATTTTTTTCTTCTTTTAATGACGTTAAATATTTTTCCTGTTCAAGAACTTCCTTTATATCGCAAAGCCCCGCCTCGTATTTATCCTGTGTCATTATGAGAATTTTTTCTTGTGTTTTAATCAGTTCCTCTTGAATTTGCAATAATTTATCTGCTTTAATTAAGTTGAAGTAATCTGATGCAAAATCTGAAGTTAAGGCAATATATGTAGCTCTTTGTGCTTGTTTCACAATTTCTGTCTGTTGTTCAAGGCTTTTTGTTTTAAATCTGTTTAATCCCCAAATATCTATTTCATAACCCGCAGTAATCGGTAAAAGATAATTATATTGAGAATATTGAGGGATTTGCATATCACCGAACTGCTGTCTTGGGGCTTGCAGGTCTCTGTTTAAATCACCCGAAAACCCTACAAACGGAAGTTCGTTAGCAAACTGCATTTTAACCAGTTTTTCGTTTTCCTGAATTTTTAAAGCCGTATTTTTCAGGTCATAATTGTTTTTATAGACGGTAAGCAAATTTTCTTTCAGGTTATCGTCTTTATAATTATCCCACCAGTTTAGGTTTAAGTATTCAATTGTTTTATCGTTATTTTGGATTTGTTTTTTAGCAAACGACGGCAGACAAATCAATAAAAATAATATTGTTAAAATAAGAACTTTTTTCATTACATATTCCCAAGATTTCTTTATGATATAATTTAATCACAAGAATATTTTATATTAAAGATTATGGAACACAAAATAACCGAAGCATTAGTCAAAGAAGAAGACAAAAGACATATTTACGAGAAAAAGAGAGTAATAGTACCTGCCGTAACGGCGTTAGTTATATTGGTTTTAGGTATTATTATATCAATCAACTCGATATTTTATAAAACAACGGATGATGCCTTTGTGGAGGGGCATATCATTACTGTTGCTCCGAGGGTGAACGGGCCTGTTATAAAGTTAAATGTTGAAGATAATCAAGTTGTAAAAAAAGGCGATTTACTTCTTGAGATAGACCCTAAAGATTACGAAGCAAAATTAAAGCAATCGCAGGCAAAACTTGAAGAAGCGAAAGCAAGTTTGGTAAGTGCGGATAATGAAGTTGTTAAGACTATGTCAGAGCTTGAATTTGCTAAAAACGAATATGACAGATACTCAAAAATGCATAACAAAGGTATAGCTTCAACGCAGGATTTTGAAGCAAGCGAAAATCAATTAACAAAGGCTCAGGCAAATAATAATTCCGCAAAAGCCGGATTTGATGAGATTACTGCCTCCGTAAAAAAATTGGAAGCTGAAACGGAACAGGATGAATTAAATCTTTCTTATACAAAAATCTATGCACCTCAAGACGGCAAAGTTACTCATAAAACGGTGGAGGAGGGTAACTACATCCAAACTGCGCAGCCTTTATTTTCAATTGCAAAAGATGATGTTTGGGTAGTCGCTAATTTTAAAGAGACTCAAATTGCCAATATGAAAAAGGGACAGAAGGTAAAAATTAAAATAGACGCATACGGAAATAAAAAATTTAACGGAGTTGTAGACAGTCTGCAGATGTCCTCAGGCGCTAAAGCAAGTCTTTTCCCTCCCGA
>CANQJQ010000082.1 GCA_947624265.1 Candidatus Gastranaerophilales bacterium | reverse complement strand
TATCGGCTTCTTCATCATTATCAAGTGGTTTAAAGTTTTTATCATCAGGCGTCGCAGTTAAATAATGTATATCTTTTGCGGGGAATTCTTTTGTTTTCGGGTCTGAAAACGCATATGCATAACTTTCCGTATATCCTCCTGCGGTAGAACTATATAAAGCTAATATCGGATTATCTTCTTTATCTATTGCTATTATTCCGTTAGTTTCTTCAATTGCCTTATCGGAAAGCTCATCTTCCGTATTTGCTCCGTAATATACCTGACAAGCAACTGAATCACATAAATCAAATTCTTTATATGCTTTAACTCTCGGAGCAATTGCATAATTTCTTGCGGCAACAGTTTGTGCCTTTAAAGCCTCCAAACCAAATCTTATAGGCATTTCGTTAGGTACTACGCCTCTTAAATAGTCTCTTAAACTTAGCACATTGACAATGGCAAATTTGCTTATATCTTTTGAACTTCTTGTTACTTCTATATAGCCTCTGTATAAGGCTTGTTTGCCTTTGCGTTTTAAACCTGCTATTGATACTAAACTTCCGCTTTTCGGGGTTATTAAGATAGGCCCTGTAAGGTTTTTAGCTTTTAATTCTTCATCAATATAAATTCTGAATAAATTGTTTTCGGAGGTAATTTTGACTGTTTTAGAATTCTCTGTTAAGGGTAACATATACCCTGTTGCAGAGTCCATAACGTTGATTTTATCGGCATTATCGAATTCTATTAAGTCATAAAGGTAGGTTTTAAAATTTGTATTACTGATACCGACTCTTACAGGCAGGCTATTATCGGAAGACAATGCAAAATTATTGCTTAATAACATAATTATTATTAAAAAAAATTTAAAAATTTTGCGCATGCATCTTACTCCATATCCCGTTTTATTATAAAATAAAGAGGAAATAAAGTTAACAAGTTTTTTAAAGGAACAGCTATGAGTCTAAATTCAACTCCGAATTCAGAGAGAATACAAATAGGATTTTTCGGTAAAAGAAATGCAGGAAAATCAAGTCTTATAAATGCAGTAACAAACCAAAATCTTTCCATAGTATCTCAAATAAAAGGTACAACTACTGACCCCGTTCAAAAAGCAATGGAATTATTGCCTCTTGGTCCTGTAACAATAACAGATACCGCAGGTTTTGATGATGAAGGTGAACTCGGACAGCTTAGGATTGAAAAAACAAAACAAATTTTAAATAAAACAGATATCGCAATATTAACTGTTGATGCGCAAGAGGGGTTATCAAAAGAAGATATTGACTTAATAAGCATATTTGAAGATAAAAATATTAAATATATTATTGCTTATAATAAATCCGATTTAGTTCAAAATGTAAAAACTTTAAGAGACAATGAAATATATGTAAGTGCAAAAACAGGTCAAAATATATATGAATTGAAGGAATTAGCAGCAAAAATATATGAAGAAAATCCCGATAAAATTCCCTTGGTTAGAGATTTGGTAAAACCAAATGATACCGTGATATTAGTAACCCCGATAGATAGCGCAGCTCCAAAGGGCAGAATTATTCTTCCTCAGCAGCAGGTGCTAAGAGATTTGCTCGAATCAGGAACTATAAATATGGTTGTTAGAGAAACAGAACTCATTCAAGCTCTGCAATCTTGTAAAAATAAACCTAAATTAGTTATTACAGACTCTCAGGCATTTGAAAAAGTAAACAGAGAAACACCCTCTGATATACTTTTAACTTCTTTTTCAATACTTTTTGCAAGATATAAAGGTGTCCTTGAATATGCGGTAAAAGGTATAAATGCTTTAAACAGTCTGGAGGATGGTGATTTGATACTGATTTCGGAAGGCTGTACTCATCACCGCCAATGTAATGACATAGGAACGGTCAAACTGCCTAAATGGATACAAAATTACACAAAAAGAAACCTGAAATTTGAATTTACGTCAGGAACGGGTTTTCCCTCTGATTTATCTGCGTATAAACTTATTGTTCATTGCGGAAGCTGTATGTTAAAAGATAAAGAAGTTCTTTGGCGCTATAAAACGGCAGAAAATCAAAGTATTCCGATAACAAATTACGGAATTTTAATAGCATACGTAAACGGCATTTTGAAACGAAGTCTTGAAGTGTTTCCAAGTATATACAATTTGTTAAGATAATTTAATAATATTAATTTTTGTAAACAGCTTAAAGTTTATTATTTATAATAAATTTGGGCTGTTTTTGATAAATAATAAATAATAAAATGTCAATTTTTAGGGTATATATTTTTTATATAATATATATACAATAAAAAGGATGAGATATGAGTAATTCTGTTTTTTTAAGAAATCCGGCTGAAACAACAAGAAACAGAGAAACAATTAGTTTCAATACAAACAATGATGATAAAGAAAATTCAGCCTTTGTTAAAATTTTGGGATATGACCAAAATTATGAAAAGAATGAATATGATAATTATCCGGACTATGATTATTCTGATATAGATCATACCGTGGGTGATGATAAAACCCAAGATACATATGCTTAATTAACCTTTGACGGCACCTTCTGTTTGACCTGAAACAAAGTGTTTCTGCATAAGAATAAAGAATATAATTATAGGAATTATGGAAATAATTGAACCTGCAGCGATATAGCGCCAATTTGCGCTGAACATTCCCTGAAGATCATTTACGCCTACTGGAAGCGTATAAAGTGTTTTATTTGTTAAAACAATGCTGGGCCATAAAAATTCACCCCACGAGCCAATGAAAGTAAATATTGCCAATACTGCAAGAGTTGGGGCGCACATTGGCATTAATATTTTTCTCCAAATGTTAAAAATACTGCATCCGTCTATAAAAGCGGCTTCTTCCATTTCTTTTGGAATTGCTAAGAATGCCTGACGCATTAAAAATATTCCGAATGCATTTACTGCAAAAGGAAGTATTAAACCTAAATATCCCGTAACATAGCCGTATGTATCAACCAAGTGTAATTTTAAAACAATTAAATATATCGGAAGCATAATAGCTTGGAACGGAATCATAATAGTTGCAAGAACCAAACAAAATATAAAGTTTCTTCCTTTAAAATTCATACGTGCTAATGGATATGCGGCTAAAGATGATAATATCAGATTTAAAATAACTGTGAAGACTGCAACTATAAAACTGTTTAAAAAATACAATAAAAACGGTATCTGATGCCATACTCCGATAAAGTTATCAAAGGTAAATTCTTTTGGAATAAAAACCGGAGGATATGCAAATATATTTTCACTGTTGCCTTTTAACGCAGTAGATATCAACCAAATAAAAGGAAATAATGACAAAAAAGACATTAATATTAAAAAAGTATGAGAGGTAAAACCTTTTAAAAATCTTTTCATCATAGCTTATACCTCTTATTTTCAAAAAAGGTAATATTAATTATTGAAAACAGCATAATAACTATTAATAAGACTACTGAAGCAGCTGAGGCTAAAGATAAATCAAGATTTTCAAAAGCTCTTTCATATATATAATAAACAATTGTTTTGGTCGAATTTAGAGGACCGCCTTTTGTCATAACGTAGATTTCCGCAAAAACTTTTAAGGCAGAAATGGAGGAAACCGTTACAACAAGTGCTATTGTAGGCATTAAATGGGGGACACTAACCGTTAAATGTTTAATAAATTCATTAGCACCGTCTACCTCTGCGGCTTCATATAAGTCCTTTGGTACTCCTATTAAGGCGGAAAGATATATCATCATATAGTATCCGATACCTTTATAAATTGTAACAAGCGCAACGGAAAACAGCGCAAATCTTATATCCGTAAGCCATCCAATAGAATTAAAACCAATGCATTCCAATAAATAATTTAATATCCCCTGCTGAGCATAAAGCCATTTAAATGCTATTGCAACTACAACAATGGATACAACAACAGGCAGATATATTAAAACCTTATATATATTAATTCCTCGTATCTTTTGATTGATAAATATTGCAACAATTAAAGGAAAAACAGCTAAAAAAGGTACAACCATTAATAAAAATAGAAATGTATTCAATAATGTTGTGTAAAATTCCCTTGATTTCAGTAAGGTAATGTAATTGTTAATCCCTGCCCAAACCGGATTATAAATATCTGCGGAATAATCTTTAAAACTTAAAATTATCGTGTAAAAAAAAGGAATAAAGAAAAATATTAACAGCATAATTAATGCAGGCAGTAAGAAAATGTACGGAATATGTTTTTTATAAAAACTGTTCAAATTTATTTCCTTTTTCCATATTATATATGCATTTTAACAGAAATGCTATATAATAACATTATGCAAATATTTGAAAAGTTAAAAGAATACTACATAAGTTTGTATAAGCGAATTTTAATGAATTTGCCCCGTAATACATTTTTTAAATCGGATGTTTATAAAAATTCCACAACAACCCGCACTATGAATTCAAGTGCGACCCTGACTTTTTCAACTAAAACAGAGGAAAAAAAGAAAACTTTGGAAGAATTTATGGATAATCTTTTAAAAGATTATATGGATTCTCCCGAAAAATTGTTAAAGTATATGAAAAAAGAGGGGATGAAGGTATATAAAATGAAGCAGGCTGATAAAATTCTGGATAGAATAGGCGAGCAGGAAGGATTTCTTACTCCGTTAAAGGGTTTAAAGGCTTTAATATTGAATTTTATCCTTGGCATTATGGTTGAAAAAAAATTAATAATTTCTTTTAATACTTCCGAAATGTTTATTTTTAATGATACAGAAACAGAGATATATACGCTTTCACGCGCTTTATATAAATATTACGGCTATAAAAATAATCTGCCCGGATATGATTATAAATCACAAGAAATCTATAAAAAAATATATAAAAAAGATCCAAATCAAAAAGGATTATTCAATAAATTTTCACTAAAAGATATGTATGCCTGTAAAGATGCCATGGCTAGGAATTTGGAAGCAATAAACTATACTGTAAATCTGGCGGAAAGATATGAAGGTTCCAAAAAAGCTTTACAAAAAATAAAAGATGATAATTCCGCAAATATTTAAACCAATTCATTTTCATCAATTTCCAGCGGAAGAGAAACCGTAAAGGTAGAGCCTTGTCCTTCAATACTATCAACCGTAATTTTACCGTTATGATATTTTTCAACCGTCATTTTAACAAGATGCAGCCCAAGTCCCGTTCCTTTTACAGTATGTGTTGCATTTTCAACTCTATAAAATCTGTCAAAGATTTTTTCCAAGTGTTCTTTCGCTATACCTATGCCGTTATCTTTTACGGAGAATTGAATATATTTCCCGTTTTCATTCTGGCTTAAGGTAACCGTAACATCTTTACCTTCATCTGAATACTTAATGGCATTTGATAAAAGATTTCTTATTACTCTGTCTATACTTTCAATATTGACAGGAACAGGAGGAAGATTTTCGGGATAATTAAATAATATTTTCATATTTTTTTCTTCGGCAAGTATTTTTATTGAATTGATATTTTGCTCTATAAGCTCTTTAAGATTTGCATATTCTTTTTTGAGAGAAATATTGCCCGATTCAAGTCTTGAAAAGTCAAGAATATCATTAACCATGGTATGGAGTCTTTTAGCTTCCGTATCAATAGTATTCATAAATTCTTTTTTTGTTTCATCATCAAAATCTTCGCTATTATGGCAAAGTGTATCAATATATGTTCTTAAAACGGTAACGGGAGTTCTAAGCTCGTGCGAAACATTAGAGATAAATGTATTTTTTAACTTATTTACTTCGGTTTCTCTTGTAATATCAAGTAAAACGATTATATAGCCCACATAATCCTGCTGCTGCGAAAACATGGGAGATATCATGGCTTTTATTGTTTTTTTACCTGCTTCAATATTAAACTCAACAGGTTTTTGCTCAATAATATTTAAAGGAGTATCTTTAAATTCTTCAATTTTATCAAGGAAACATTTTTGCCCGTGAGAATCAATATAATCTTGGATTTTTGTATTAAGGAAAGATTTTTCCTCAATATCAAGCATATTAAGTGCGGATGAGTTGGCTAAAACAACATTATCAAAGTTATCGCACACAATAACACCATTTATAATGCTCATAAGAACAGCTTCAAGCTTATTTCTCTCAAGTGTGAGCTGTTCTATATTTTGTTCTTCATATTTAGAAAGTATTTTAGACATATCATTAAAGGCTTCGGTTAGTTCACCCATATTTTGAGAATCAAGCTTAACCCCAAATTTCCCCGTTGATATTTGTTTAACGCCTTGATACAGTTTTTTCAATTCTTTGTATAAAAGAACATAATTTATAATTATCATTACTGAAAAAATAAGCCAAATAACACAAAAAATAATTATAAGAGATTTCTTTACGGTAGAATTAATATTTTTAATGCTGTATCCGTTTAGCGAAATTGTTATATATCCTATTATTTCATTTGAGTCAGATATAGGAGAAGTAAGGGATAACAAACTGTTAGAATTTTTTTTGGATGAAAATATAATATTATTATTAATATCTTTAAATTCAAGAAAATTTATATCCTGATTTTCGTCAAGGAATAAAGATAAACGCTTTTTAAGCAAAGCATTTTGTTCTTGCTTTGTAACAGATGATATTTCTATGGTTTGGGTTTCAAATGATTTAACAAGAACATTTGCAAAATCAGCATAAGTTTTATCTATTTTATTTTGTATAATATTAGATAAACAAAAGTAAATAAGGCACAATAGAACAGTACCGAGGATTAGAAATAAAATAAGATATTTATTTTGAGAATTGATATATAAACTCTTTTTTTGCATAGGAAGATTATAACATATAAAAAAGAAAAATTATTAAGTCAAAAGAATAAAGCACTTGACAAGATATCCCAGTGTTTATAACGGTTTAAACCTGATTAAGGTTGTCTTTTTAAAAAAATGTTAACAATTGTTTAACAAAATCTTTTAAAAATGTTTTTTTTCTTGACGCTGATGTTTTAGCAAGTATCATTTTATAATGGCTATGAGTGGCCTTTAGTTGAAAAATTAATAATTTTTATATAGTTTGTAGTACACCACATAATGAGAGGTGAATGGATGTTAAAGAAACAATATTCTGAGAGAATAACTCCGATGGGCATGCCCAAAACAAGATTGGATGACTTACCGGATTTAATCGAAATTCAGAAAAAATCATTTGAGTGGTTTTTAAAGGAGGGGTTAAAGGAGGAATTTCTTTCATATTCTCCTATTAAAGACTATACAGGCAGGTTAGAATTACACTTTTTGCCGAATTATACTTTCGATAATCCAAAATATTCTTTGGAAGAAGCAAGAATTCACGACGCTACATACGCAAAACAATTGCGAGTAATGGCACGTTTAGTTAACCGTGATACCGGTGAAATTAAAGAACAGGAAGTTTATATCGGTGATATTCCGACTATGACAAATAAAGGTACGTTTATCGTTAACGGTGCCGAACGTGTTGTTGTATCACAGATTGTACGTTCACCCGGTATTTATTTTAAAAGAGAAATATCTCCAACCGGTAAACGTTTATTTAATGCAACCTTAATCCCGAATAGAGGGGCATGGTTAAAAATAGAAACTGATGCTAATGATATAATCTATGTAAAAATAGACAAAAACAGAAAAATCTTAGCAACTACCTTATTAAAGGCCTTAGGTATAACAGTTTCGGAAATGGAAACTTTATTTACCCATTTTGAATTTTTAAAGAAAACATTAGAAAAAGATACGGCTGAAACAACAGATGACGCTTTAATTGAAGTTTATAAAAAACTGCGTCCCGGAGATCCTGCTTCAGCTGCAGGCGGACGTTCAATTATTGAATCGCGTTTCTTTGACGATAAAAAATACGATATCGGAAGAGTCGGTCGTTACAAGTTAAATAAAAAATTAAACTTAAACGTAGCTGAAACGCAAAGAACATTAACTATCCAAGACTTGGTTGCAGCAGTTGAATACTTAGTAAACTTAACATACGATGAAGGCAGCTGCGATGATATCGACCACTTGGGAAACAGAAGAATTCGCAGCGTAGGTGAATTATTACAAAACCAATTCAGAGTAGGGTTATCAAGAATTGAAAGAATCGTTAAAGAAAGAATGACTCTTCAAAATTCTGAAACACTTACTCCGTTAAACTTATTAAATACAAAACCGTTGATTGCGTCATTAAAAGAATTCTTCGGTTCATCACA
>CANQJQ010000081.1 GCA_947624265.1 Candidatus Gastranaerophilales bacterium | reverse complement strand
CTGTAGCTCAGCTGGATAGAGCAACTGCCTTCTAAGCAGTGGGTCGCGCGTTCGAATCGCGCCAGGCGTATTTTTTTATGTTTATTATTTTTTAATTGCACGATGAGAACGTAAGGCGAAGCCTTCTTCCGTTCGAGCGCGAACGAGCTGAGGCTGAAGTGGCGGATGCGTAGAGCATAAATAAGAGAACTAAAATTTTAAAATAAAATTTAATTTACTTTATTTTTGTAATCAAGTACTAAATTATTCTGAATAACACCATATAGAGGAGGTTTAATCCTTACAATTAATGTCGCTAACATACCAAATATAGGAAAAACCCATTTCCACAGTAGTGCACATACTCCTAAAACCGGTTGATGTACAAATATAAACAGGTAAATTGCAACAGATATACAAGTCAAAAGCCCCAAAACACCAAATAATGGTAGTATAGTTGCAAATTTGTAATTTGTAATTTTATATGCAAACGGATACCATAAAAATTTCATCAAAATAAAAATGACAAAAATAAGATATATAGGAATTTTATTAACAAATAATAAAATAATGCACCCGAATTGTGAAAATATGAATTGTCCCAACTGACCAATTTCTATTGCTCTTAATAAAAAATACTGAGCTTTATCTTCATCGGAGTACTTATCTAACATATTTTATACCTATATATTTTTTTTACAAAATATAATTTTTTTATATTTTTTGTATTAAATTAGCCATTTCAATAGCAGATTTAGCTGCATCAGCGCCTTTATTACCGGATTTTGTTCCTGCTCTTTCAATAGCTTGTTCAATATTATCACAAGTTAATACGCCAAATATAATCGGAACACCAGTTTCAAGTCCAACAGATGCAACTCCTTTTGAAACTTCTGCGCATACATAATCATAATGGGAAGTTGAGCCTTTTATAACTGCACCAAGTGTAATAATTGCATTATATTTATTTGTTTTTGCAGCTTTTTTTGCTATTATCGGTATTTCAAATGCTCCCGGAACCCAAATTACGTCTATATTTTCTTCTTTTGCCCCGTGTCTGATTAATTCATCTTTTGCGCCTGATAAAAGTTTTGAACCTATAAATTCGTTAAATCTTGCAACAATTATGCAAAATTTTTCGTTATTAACCGTTAACATTCCTTCAAAAATATTAGACATAATTTCTCCTTGGATTTCTTTATATGTTGATTTTACAATATTAAAAAAATTTTTCAATTTTTAATGAGATTTATGTAAAAAATATTTATATATTTCAGTAAAAGCAATATCTCGTTTAATTTGCGCTTGAAGTTTTTCTGTAGTGTCAAAATCCATTTGATTTCTGATTTTTGCAATAAAAGATATTTTAATTTTTTGGTTATAGATATTTTTATCAAAGTTAATAATATGCACCTCTGTTTTAGGAGAGGGGGTCATGGTGTGATTTAATACTCCGTTGTATTCTTTTCCCTCTATGTTAACTAATACGTAATATACCCCGTAAGGTGTTTGAATCTTATCAAGCGGATAATTTATGTTTGCACTTGGGAACCCAAGTTTTGATGCTATTTGCTCACCTTTTATAACCGTACCTTGAATAAAAAAGTTATAGCCTAATAATTCATTTGCCTCCTGAAAATTTCCAAGATGCAGAAGATTTCTTATTACTGAGCAGCTAACTATATTGTTATGCACTACAAATGGTGGTACTTCATAGTATTTATAATTATATTTATCTTGATTCTCTCTTAAAAACTCTGGATTACCTTCTCTGTTAAAACCAAAACTGTGATTAAATCCTGTTGTAATAGCGATGGGTGAAAAGTATTTAATTAACACATTTTTAAAATAATTTTCCGCTCTCATAGAGGAAAAGTCTTCAAAATTCAATATTATTACATTATCTATACCTATTTTTTTCAGTATTGAAAGTTTTTCATCGAGAGTTAAAATTTGTTCTATTTTGTTTTGACTAAGAATATTTAAGGGATGATTTTTAAATATAACCGCACAGGATTGTGTATTATTTTCTTTAGCTATATGAATCGCATTTTTAAGCACTACATTATGCCCCAAATGCAAGCCGTCAAAAAAGCCCAAGGCTAGTGATGTTTTTTGTATATAAACTAATTCGTCAAAAATTTGCATAATGTAATTATAGACAAAAATAAAATATTGGTGAATACTAATTATTATGCACGATAATCATATTAAAAATATAAATGAACATACGGCGCCCTGTGTATTTGATACTTGGAGCAAGTATTTTGGTGCATATTATACAGATAACGGTCAAGCTTTTTTCAGATTATTTACTTTCCCTGATACAGAAAAAGTGTTTTTGGAAATAAAACCTTTCAATAAAAATATAATTCGTTATGAAATGCATAGAACGGAAATATGTATTTGGCAGTTAGAGTTAGAAAAAGGAATTATAAATAACGGCGAAAGATACAGATTTGTTATATTACGAAACAATGAATATATATCGGTGAAAGATCCCTGTTCAATGTGGCAGGATTCATATTTTAAGTGGTCAAGAATATATAATCATTCTTTATATAATTGGACTGATAAATCTTGGATGTGCGGTAAAAATAGTAAAAAAGTCAGCAGACTGGCTAATATAACAAATAAACTATCACCTGTTGAAGCATTAAGAGTATATGAACTTCATATAGGGACTTTAACGGCTGAGGGTACTTTTAAAAGTGCAAAAGAAAAAATTAAGCATATTGCTCAAAATCTTCATTTTAATGCAATAGAAATCATGCCTGTAGAAAATACATATTCTTTTAACTGGGGTTATGACGGTGTTGATAAGTACTCGCCAAACCATACCTACGGGACTCCTGATGATTTAAAAGATTTTATTGATTATGCACATAATTTGGGAATTAATGTAATTATAGATATTGTGCCTAATCATTTGGGACCTGATATTGCTCAATTACACAAAACAGGCCCATATATAGAAGGTGAAAATTGCTTTGGATATAAATTCAATTTTGAAAAGGATGAGTATAGCGTATATGTCAGAGATTTTATTGTAGGGGCAGCTTTAAACTGGATAATAAATTATCATGCCGATGGCTTAAGAGTTGATATGACAAAGTTTATGTGCTCTGATTATACGATGAAAGAAATGGCTGCAGAAATAAACTATCATGTTCCGGATGCATTTTTAATAGCTGAAGACGGCAGAGATAATGATGATAGGGTAATACGTAAATTTCCACCTGAGGAATCTGAAGAAAACGAGATAAATCATGAAAAATTTATAAAAAAAATTAGAGATAACAATATTTCACTTTCTGCTTTAGGCTTTGACAGCGAGTGGGATTTCCCTTTCCATAAACAAATTTCTTCAATGCTTTTAGGTATTTGGGATTGTCGGATTAAAAATTTGTGTTCTTTTGATTATTCATTAAGAGCGGCACAGGCAAGGGTTAAATATGCAATGAGTCATGATGAGATTGGTAATATTGACGGAACAAGACTTATTACAAAAATTATGGTTAATGAGTTAAATCTAAATGATAAAATATGTGATTGTTGTCATTCATTAAAATGCAAACGAGCTGCACATGCGGCACATAGAGTTCTTGTTGCACTTGTTTCAGGTGAACTTGAAAATATGTCTGAAGATGAACGAAAGGAATTTTACGAGAGTAATTATTTAACTTGTAATTTTTCCGTTGAAGAGGTTTTAAATTCTTATTTAAAAGCAGTAACCATGCATAAACTTGCTATAGGTAAAGTATATTCTATTCCGGGACCTAAGATGATTTTTCAAGGTGATGAAAGTGCAAATCTTGCTTATTTTAAATTTTTCAGAAAGTTTTCAACGGGACCTGAAACATATTTAAGAGATAAAGGTTATGAACCCGGGCTTAGTGCTTTTTTAGATTCAAAACTAAATTCCGTTAAGGTTTGTGATAAATATAAATATATTAACGATTCAATGGAAAAATATACATCTGACTTAAATATATTGTGTGAAAATAATATTTCTTTATCCTCAGGTAATATAGAAAAAACGCTTGTAAATACTCAGGCGGATGTTCATGCTATATATACAAGAAAAATATATAATGAAATATGTTCCGTTTCTAATTTTTCAGGTACTGCATTTAATGCTAATTACGGTTTAATGTTTCCCAAAGGGAAATGGAAAGAAGTCTTAAATTCAGATGACGTTCTATACGGTGGCAGCGGAAATTATAAGAATAATAATATATATGAAAAATATTCATATATTTCACTAGCCCCTTATTCTATAACGTTTTTTGAGAAAGCTGATTAAATTCTTTCAAGCACGTAATCTATTGCGCCCTTATTTTCTGTAAATATATTTTTTGCATTACGGCTATACTTATTATATTTTTCTTTGTTCAGGTAGAAGGAAATCAGTTCTGATTTAAGTTCTTCTTCCTTATTAACAATTACGGCGCATTCTTTTTCAACCAAAGTCTTATAAATGTCTTTAAAGTTAAAAACACAATGTCCCGAAATTGCAGGCTTTCCCCAAATATTTGCTTCTAAGGGGTTATGTCCTCCCGTGGAAGAAAAACTTCCTCCGATAAAAGCTATATAGCAAATTGAGAATAATTTAGATAGTTCGCCCATTGTGTCCAAAAGGATTATTTCATTATCTTTAAAATTAGCCTTTTCACTTCTCCTGCCCCATTTATATCCGCAATTATCAAGAAGATTTGATACTTCCTGATATCTTTGAGGATGTCTTGGTACTAAGAGTAATTTTGCATCAGCCTGTTCTTTTTTTAACGCATTAAAAGCATTTAATATTATTTCATCTTCGCCTTTATGTGTGCTTGCAGCAATAAATAATCTGTATTCTTGGGTTTTTAATTCATTTTTATATGTATCAATAGCTTCTTGTGATAAATCAGCTTTTATGTCAAATTTTAAATTCCCCATAACTAAAGTTTTATCTTTAGATGCACCCAAATCTATCATTCTTTGAGCATCACCCTGCGTCTGCATAAATATTTTTTCATATTTCGCAAATACAGGTTTAAGGAATAATTTGATTTTTTTATAACCTTTATAGGAATGCGGAGAAATTCTTCCGTTAACAGTGTAGACTTTAATATTTAAGAGTTTTGCAAGACTTACAAAACAAGGCCAAATCTCGGTTTCTGCTATAATTATTTTTTCGGGTTTAAATGTAAACAAAAATGATAAAACGCTGAAAAAGAAGTCATAGGGGTAGTAGGTAACTGTTGCAGATATATCTTTAAAAGAATTTTTTGCAATTTCTTGCCCTGTTCTGGTTGTAGTTGTTATTACAATATTCTCATCGGGGTGGCTAAAAGCATATTGTTTAACCAAGTCTTTAACGGCATTTGTTTCTCCGACGGAAACAGCATGAAAAACCGTTGTTTTTTTATCATTTTTTTTAAATGAATAAAATCCGAGCTTATTCCAAAATCCTGCTCTATATTTTGGTTGAATAATAAAAGCAATAATTATTACGGGCAATAAAATTATGGAAAATATAATTAAAAATATATTATAAATAACTACAAACATATTATTTCTCTTTTTTCTCATCCATCATAATTGTTTGTTCGGGTACAGATAATTGTTCGGGGCTTACAATTTGAATACCGAATTTTGTTCTGAACAAGTGTTTTACGGTTTCTGATTGAATATCATACATCATATTATTAAACATTTCGTATGCTTCTCTTTTGTATTCAAGCAGAGGATTTTTTTGCCCGTAGGCTCTTAGTCCTATACCGTCTCTTAACATATCAATATTGTGCAGATGGTCAATCCATCTGTTATCTACAACTCGTAAAAGAATGTCTTTTTCTAAACTTCTCATAACATTTTTTGAACTGAAGGGTTCTTCTTTTTCTTGTGCCAAGTTGTATTGTTCTGATACCTTATTGTAGAAATCTATGGTTTTGAGCTCATGTTCTTTATAGGCTTCCAGTGCAAAATCTCTGATTTTTGAATATACATTTTCATACTTAAGTCCTTGTATATCTTTAACTTCAACATAAGATAATTGCGGGATTTCAGAATGAATTTCTTTAACCAAAGACACCAAATCCTCATAGATGTATTCATCCGGATTCATTCCGGGGGCTATATATGTTTTAAGAAGCCTATCCACTTCTCTTTCAATCATATAAATAATATCATCTCGTAAATCCGTACCTTCCAAAACTTTATTTCTTTGAGAATAGAATTTTTCACGCTGTAAATTCATTACGTCATCATATTCAAGCACGCTTTTTCTTGCGTCAAAGTGGAAGGTTTCAACTTTCTTTTGATTGCTTTCAATTTGTCTTGTAATGAGTTTATTTTCGATGGCTAAATCTTCTTCTATGTTAAAGGAATTCATAAGTGCCATTATCTGCTGACCGCCGAAAATTCTCATTAAGCTGTCTTCAAGTGATAAGAAAAATCTTGTAGATCCGGGGTCGCCTTGTCTTGCTGCACGTCCTCTTAACTGATTATCAATACGGCGTGATTCATGGCGTTCCGTGCCTATAACATGCAAACCGCCCGCCTCAACAACTTTTGCGTGTTCTTCGTCGGTTATTTTTCTTGTTTGCGTTAGCACTTCATTTTTAATATTTTCGTAATCGGGATTATCGGGTTTAATTCCTTTTGCATCAAGCTGCTGTTTTGCTAAGTATTCCGGGTTACCGCCAAGAAGAATATCGGTTCCTCTTCCTGCCATATTTGTCGCAATTGTAACCGCTCCGAGTCTTCCTGCTTGAGCAATAATATAAGCTTCTTTCTCGTGGTGTTTAGCATTTAATATATTATGCTTTACCCCGCGCTTTTTTAATATATCAGATACCAGCTCTGATTTTTCTATACTTATTGTACCGACTAAAACCGGTCTGCCTTCTTTGTGCATTTTTATTATTTCATCAACTACGGCATTATATTTAATTCTTTCGGTTTTATATATAATATCAGGCAAATCAATTCTTATATCTGTTTTATTTGTAGGAATTCTTGTAACTTCAAGGTTATATATTTTCCCGAATTCCGCTTCTTCCGTCATTGCAGTACCTGTCATACCAGCAAGTTTTGGATACAGCCTAAACAGGTTTTGGAAAGTAATACTTGCAAGAGTTTGGGTTTCATCTTGAATTTGAACTCCCTCTTTAGCTTCAACAGCTTGGTGCAAGCCGTCAGACCAGCGTCTTCCTTCCATTAATCTTCCCGTAAACTCATCAACTATAATAACTTCACCATTTTTGATGACATAATCGGTATTTAAGTGGAAAAGTTCTTTTGCTTTTAAGGCTTGAAGCAAATGGTGAGCATACTGGTTGTTAATATCAAATAAATCTTTTATACCAAGTATTTCTTGAGCTTTATCAATACCTTCCTCGGTTAAGATTACATTTTTATTTTTTTCATCAACTTCATAATGTTTAGTTTTTTCAAGCTGAGGGGCAACTGCAGCCATTGTCCTGTATAATTCTGCGGATTTATCAAGTCGTCCGCTGATAATTAAAGGTGTTCTTGCTTCATCAATTAAAATACTGTCAACTTCATCAATAATTGCATAGTTATAAGGACGCTGAACTCTTTGTTCAACCGCGCTTGCCATGTTATCTCTTAAATAATCAAACCCAAACTCGTTATTTGTACCATAAGTTATATCGCATTCATAGGCTTGTTTTTTTAAGTTAAAACTGTCATAATCATTCATCCCTGAAAGAATAACACCTACTGATAGTCCTAAAAATTTAAATATTTTACCCATCCACTCGGAGTCTCTTTGCGCAAGGTAATCATTAACGGTAACAATATGAACGCCTTTTCCCGTAAGTGCATTCAAATATGCGGGAAGTGTTGCAACCAGCGTTTTACCTTCACCTGTTCTCATTTCTGCTATTTGACCTTCGTGCAGGAAAATTCCGCCTAAAAGCTGAACATCAAAATGCCGCATATTTAAAACTCTTCTGCCTGCTTCTCTAACTGTTGCAAAGGCTTCGGGTAATATAGAATCTAGTGCTTGTTTTTCAAGCTCTCTGTCTTTTTTTATGTCGTTTGAGGTTTGCCTTTTTGATAGAATCTGTTTAAATTCTTCGGTCTTATTTCTTAATTGTTCATCCGTAAGTTCAATAAATGATGGTTCAAGAGCATTAATATGCTCAACAATAGGCATCATTTTTTTTATTTTATTGTTATTAGGGTCTCCCAATAATTTTAACAATAAATCAATCATTCTCCCTAATCTCCGATAATGTGT
>CANQJQ010000080.1 GCA_947624265.1 Candidatus Gastranaerophilales bacterium | reverse complement strand
TAATTACTTCAAGCAAAACAGGATCATGATCATACCATCTTTTATAATTGTGATTCACTTAAATTTCCTTTATTTTGGTTAATAAGAGCAGAATCTTCTTCATTAATTCTTTGTATATCTGCTCCTATCATTTTAAACTTATTTTCAAGAAGTTCGTAACCTCTATCTATATGATATATATTTTCAATAGTGCTTTCACCTTCTGCCATCAGGGCTGCAACTACAAGTGAAGCGCCTGCTCTTAAGTCTGAAGCTTTTAGGTTGGCACTGGTAAGATTTTTAACTCCTTTAACCAAAGCATGATTTCTTTCCTGATGAATATCAGCGCCCATTTTTCTTAATTCGGGCACCTGCATAAATCTGTTTTCGTATAAACTTTCGGTAATAATACTTACGCCGTCAGCAACAGTCGCAAGAGCCATTGCCATTGATTGCAAATCCGTGGGAAATCCGGGGTATGGCTGGGTGATTATATTAATGGCTTCAAGTCTTTTTTTACAAGATACTTCAATTGATGTAGGGTCTATAAGTTTAATGTCGGCACCCATTTTAGTAAGTTTTGAAGTATAAAAAGTAAGATGGTTAGGAAATATATTCCTGATAATTCCTTTTCCTTTTGTAGCTATAAAAGCGGCCATATAAGTTCCTGCTTCAATTCTGTCAGGAATTGTGGTATATTCAACGGGATGTAAATCTTCTTGTTTTACACCGTTAATAACAATTTCAGAAGTACCTGCTCCTGTAATATCAGCTCCCATTGCATTCAAAAAGTTAGCTAAATCTGCAATTTCAGGTTCTTGAGCTGCATTTTGTATTCTGGTAGCGCCTTCGGCCAGTACTGCCGCAAGCATTATATTTTCCGTTGCGCCTACTGATGGTATATCTAAATATATATCATTTCCGACCAATTTTTTAGCTTTAGCATGTACATATCCGTTTTCAATTTTTACATTAGTCCCTAAAGATTCTAAACCTTTAATATGAAAATCAACTTTTCTTTCACCGATTGCACATCCTCCGGGTAGTGCTACAATAGCTTCCTTGCATCTCCCTACAAGCGAGCCTAATACAACAAATGATGCTCTCATTTTACTTACAAGTTCATAACTGGCTGTAATACTTGTTAAATCAGAAGCATCAATAGTAACTGATTTTTCCGTCTTATTATATTTTGTTTTTGCTCCAAGCTGTTCTAATACATTGAGCATTATTACAACATCGGTAAGCTCCGGAACATTATATAATTTTGTTTCGCCTTTTGTTAAAAGTGCTGCGGCCATTAGTTTTAATACTGCATTTTTTGCACCGCTTATTATGACTTCACCTTTTAATGTTTTTCCGCCTGATATCCTAATCTTTTCTGACAAGTTTTCTCCCCCTCGGGACAATCAATATTTTATTCAAATTTATACATCTACTATAATATAATAATATAATTTATATATTTACGGGTAAATAGATTAACTATTGTAAACACATGATATTATATCATTCAAATGCACTATATTCTAAGATTGACTTTAAATATACAATATAAGTATAAAAGGAAATAGAATATGATATCAGATAAGGAATTACTTGAAAAAGCAAAGGAGGCTGCGCAGAACTCATACTGCCCGTATTCAAAATTTTCCGTGGGAGCATGTGCTCTGTTTGAATCGGGAAATTATTACTCGGGTTGTAATATTGAAAATTCCAGTTACGGTTTGACATTGTGCGCCGAAAGAAATGCAATTTCAAATGCGGTGGCTAATGGGGAAAAAACAAAACTGATTAAAATTGCAATATATTCTCCTAAATCTAAAAAATGTTTTCCTTGCGGAGCTTGCAGGCAATGGATTCAGGAATTTTCTCAAGGTTATGACACTCAAATAATTTTAGAAGATGAAGATTTAAAAGCAATTTTATACCATATAAATGATATATTTCCTTATTCATTTAAACTGATATAATAAATATAAAATATAAAGAGGGTTGGTAATGACAGCGGATAATTCGATTAATTTTGAAGAGATAGCAGATTGGCTCAAAATATACAAAGAAACTGAAGATGAAAAGCAGAAAAAGCATCTTCAAAAAGTCATAACGCTTGCAGCTATGCCTTTGGTGAAAAAAATAGCAAGAGGTTTAGCTAGAAGAAATACCGACCCTGTTGAGGATATTATTCAAGTTGGCAGTGTCGGTTTGGTTAAAGCTGTTCAACTTTATAATCCAAAAGTCAGCGAAAATTTTAAAACTTATGCTACTTATCTTATTACCGGTGAAATAAGACATTATCTGCGTGATAAAGTTTCAATGATTAAAGCCCCCAGAGAAATCTATGAACTTGCATATCGTGTTAACAAATTAATGCAAAAAATGAAGGATGAAGAAGGTAAAGAACCTTCTGAAGTTGTTTTGGCAGAAGAACTTGGTACTTCCGTAGGTAAAATTAAAGAAGTTATTGATGTTGAAAGAAGAAAACAAACCATCTCTCTTGATCAGGTTATTTCTACCGGCAACGACGAATCATTATCATTATTTGATAAAATTGCCGATGATAATCATTATAATCTGGAATCTTTTCAGGAAGATAAAATATTGTTAAATGATGCAATTAAAAAACTGGATGTAAAACTTCAGGAAGTGGTTATTCTTAATTATTTTGAAGATTTAAGTCAAACTCAAATTGCTTCAAAATTAGGTATTTCGCAAATGCAGGTTTCAAGAAGGCTTAAAAAAGCTTTAAATATGCTTTTGCAAATTTTGTCCGAAAAAGAAAAATAGTCTGGTGAATAATTATGTTAGAAACATTGGTGGTTTGTTTATTTGTTATAGTTACGGGTGCTTGTATAGGAAGTTTTTTAAATGTTGTGGCTTTAAGGGCGATTTCTGGGGAGTCTATTGTTCTTCCCGCTTCGAAGTGTCCGTTATGCAATGAACCAATCAAGTGGTTTGATAATATACCCGTATTATCTTATTTTTTAACCTTCAAAGGAAAATGCAGAAATTGCGGCGGTAAAGTAAGTGTTCAGTATCCCATAGTTGAAGCTTTGAGTGCAGCTATGTTTTTAGCTGTATTCTTGGCTTTCGGCTGCAGTGTTAAATCCGTTTTAATATTGATTTTATTATGTATCAGTATTGTTATAACAATAACTGATTTAAAAAAAGGTTACGTTTATGAAAAGCACAGCTGGGTTTTGATAATTTCCGCAATTGTAACTTCCCTATGGATACATGGTTTAAATAATTATTCATTCTGTGCTATAGGTTTGCTTGCGGGTGTTTTTTTAATGGAGGCGCTGGCAAGATTATCTTATTATTTGGTTAAAAAAGATATTCCGTCAGAAGAACAACAAGATGATGACAGTCAGAAAGAAAACCAAAATATTGAAGAAACGGAAGTCGAAGCTATTGAAAAAAAAGATATTAATGAATATATAAAAAAGAATAAAAGAGCTTTCGGGGAAGGTGATACATATTTAGCTGCGGCTGCGGGTGCTTTATTGGGATGGAAATATTTATTTGCTGCGGTTGCCTTTGCAATAATTCTTCAAGCTGTTTGTATTTTGCCTCAATTTATTAAATCTTTGTATGATAAAAAAGAATACAGACTTTTAATTTCTTTATCTTTATTTATTATTTTAGCTATTGTTTACTGGATTTTAACCAATTTATTTAATTTAAATTTATATATTATTTTTGCTTTTATTATTGCATTAATTTTCTTTGCAATTGATACAATTACGCGTTTAAAAAAGACTGTTAATGAAAAAGGTTTTGTTGCAATACCCTTTGGTCCTGCATTATTATGTTCAATGTTTTTGATGTTGTTTTTCGGTAAATATATAATTTCATTTATAAAAAGTATAATTTTAATATAAAAAATGGGGTTTATTAACCCCATTTTTTATATTATTCTTTTGCTTTCAGTGCTTCTCTTACTTTTTTATCTATTTCAGCTTCCAGTTTTGGGTTTTCGGCAAATATTTCTTTAACTTTATCCCTGCCTTGTCCTAATTTTTCATCGTTATAGCTGAACCAAGCACCTGATTTTTTAATTATATCAAGATTAACTGCCATATCTAAAATACAGCCTGATTTACTGATACCTTTTCCGTAAATAATATCAAATTCCGCTGTTCTGAATGGAGGCGCTACTTTATTTTTAACAACTTTAACTCTTACTCTGTTGCCTATTTCTCTGTCATCTTTCTTTAGAGTTTCTGTTTTCCTGATATCAAGTCTTATACTTGCATAGTATTTAAGTGCGTTACCGCCTGTTGTTGTTTCGGGATTACCGTACATAACACCGATTTTTTGTCTTAACTGGTTGATGAAAATAACCGTTGTATTTGTTTTACTTACGATACCCGTTAATTTTCTTAAAGCTTTAGACATTAAGCGAGCTTGAAGTCCCATTTGTTTATCTTCCATTGCGCCTTCAATTTCATCTTTGGGAACTAACGCTGCAACTGAGTCAACAACAACAATATCAACAGCTGCAGAACGTACAAGTTCTTCAGTTATTTCAAGAGCTTGTTCGCCTGTGTCAGGTTGAGATATTAATAATTCATCAACATTTACACCTAAGTTTCTTGCATACTCGGGGTCAAGGGCGTGTTCTGCGTCAACGAATGCAGCAATTCCGCCTTTCTTTTGGCATTCTGCAACTATATGCTGTGCAAGTGTTGTTTTACCTGAAGCTTCAGGTCCGTATACTTCTATAATTCTTCCTCTGGGTACTCCGCCTATACCTAAAGCAACATCCAAAGACAAAGCTCCTGTTGATATTGTTTCTACATTAACTGCCGGTTTATCTCCCAGACGCATTATGGAGCCTTTTCCAAAGTCCTTCTCTATTTTATCAATAGCTACTTTAAGTGCTTTTTGTCTTTCTTCCGAAACGTTTACCGTTTCTTGTTCCTGTTCTTTTTCTTTTTCTTTTGTAACCATTTTCTATTCCTTTTTTCTACACTTAACATTATATCATTTGGCTATGGAAAAAAGTATTATTTTACTTTTTGCAACATTATGTATTATTTTATGTTAGGCGGATTTTTTTTTGATAAAATTATTACAGTATTTATTAAGGGGATATTTATGAAAAATAAAATAATTATGTTTTGGGCGATAGTAATTTTAACTATCATTTCCGCGGTAATTATAAAAGTAAAACCAATACCGTTGGGTCTTGATTTGGTTGGCGGTTCAAGGATAGTACTTGAAGCTCAAACAACCGAAACTATAGCTAAAATAACTCAGGATATGATGGACGGGTTAAAAACGGCACTGGAAAGCAGAGTTAATGCTTTGGGTGTATCAGAAACCATGGTTCAACAAATGGGTGATAAAAGATTATTAATTGAAATTCCTAATATTTCAGACCCTAAACTTGCCAGAGAATTTTTAGGCGAAACAGCAGAATTGGAATTCAAAAAACCAATTCTTGATGAAGCCGGTAATGTCAGAGGGTGGGAACCTTCAGGACTTTCGGGTGAAGACTTAAATAAAGCGGAAGTTGGTACTGATGCTGCGGGTAAATGGCTTATAGCACTTGAATTCAACGGTAAAGGTGCTCAAAAATTTGCTAGATTGACAAGAGAATTTAAAGGTTTCCCGATAGCAATCTATTTCAACGGTGAAAGTATATCGGAACCTGTTGTTCAACAGGAAATAAACGGCGGGCATGCTCAAATTACGGGTGATTTTACTCATGATCAGGCAAAGAAAACGGTTGACTTATTAAATGCCGGTGCGCTTCCCGTTCCTGCCGAAATTATTGAAGAAAATACAGTAGGACCTACTTTAGGCGCCGATAGTTTACATAAAAGTAAAATTGCAGGTTTAATGGGTATTGCAGCCGTAATGCTCTTTATGCTTGTTTGGTACAGAGTTCCGGGGTTAATCGCTAATATTGCACTTATTATTTATTCTTTAATTGTTTTTGCAATATTTAAAATGGTTCCTGTTACTTTAACTTTAGCGGGTATTGCAGGGTTTATATTAAGTATAGGTATGGCGGTTGACGCTAATATATTAATCTTTGAAAGAACTAAAGAAGAATTAAAATCGGGAAGAACCTTGTTTACTGCAATAAATTCGGGTTTTGACAGAGCCTTCACAAGTATTTTTGACTCTAATATGTCTACGGTTATAATATGCGTTATATTATATTTCTTAGGCTCTAACATAGTCAAAGGGTTTGCTCTTACTCTTGCAATAGGTGTAATAATCAGTATGTTTAGCGCAATTACCGTTACAAAAAACTTTATGCACCTTATGTTTGGTACGGGGCAATTAAAGTATCCATGGCTATTTGGCTTAAAAGAATCTGATATAAATGAAGCTTATCAGGCAGCGGAAACTAAACGTGAAAACGCTAAATTTGGAGTTTTAGATTAAAAATTTAAGGAGATAAAAATGTCATACAGTGTTTTAGACACAAAAAAAATTATAAATGTTGTTAAATATAAGTGGCTTTGGATAGCAATATCGGTTATATTCCTTTTGCCGGGTATTATAGCAATGTTTTGGTCGATGAAAACTTATTCTACACATACTCCGCTATTGGTTGGTATTGATTTTACGGGCGGTACTATTATGAAATATGCCGTTAATAAGGAAGTTTCTACTAAGGATATAGGTACTATAAGATTAAATCTTACAAAAAATGATGTAGATAGTCCTGTAATTCAGGTTTTAAAACCTGTTACGGCAGAAGAAGGCTCAAACATAAAAAATATTATTTCCGTTAAAACAAAATTTGCTGCTGAAACTCAAAATGAAACTATTGATAAAGTTTCAAGCGTAATATCCTCTGACTACCCCGAAGCACAACTTGTTGAGGTAAGTTCTGTAGGTCCGGTTTTAGGAAAACAATTATTTGTAAATTCTTTAATTGCTATATCGCTTGCTTTGTTGGCAATTATAATATATTTAACAGTCAGATTTCATTTTGAATTTGCTGTAGTAGCTTGTGTTGCGTTATTCCATGATGTGTTATTTGCGGTCGGAGTTTTCTCTTTACTGGGAATATTTTACGGTGTTACTGTTGACAGTTTATTTATAACCGCTATTTTAACGGTTCTGGGTTATAGCGTTAATAATACAATCGTTGTTTTTGACAGAGTCAGAGAAAATCTAAAATTTTATTCCAAAAAAGCAACTTATGACGAAATAGTTAATGCGTCTGTTAACCAAACATTGGCAAGAAGTATTAATACATCTTTAACAACCTTGTTAACTTTATGTGCTCTTTATTTCTTAGGCGGAGTTACAACAAAGGATTTTGTTCTGGTTTTAATAATAGGTGTACTTGCAGGTACTTATTCAAGTATATTCTTGGCTAATGCTTTAATTGATTTATGGCATAATGCTCAAGAGGCAAAAAAAGCTAAAGCGAGTGCGTAATGTCGGAAGAAGTTAAGTCTTTGGCTGAATATATCAGGGCAAAACGTGAAAAAATCGGATTGTCCGTTACGGGTCTTGCTAAAAAAACAGCTTTAACCATTGAACAACTTGAAGATATTGAGGCAGGTAAAGATTTATTTTTACCTGCTACTATAAGGCAAAAACTTGCTAAAGGACTGAAAGTTAACCCTTCTGAAATTAAAGAGTATGAACGAGTGCTTATAGGTTCTTACGATAAAATAACTTCCGATTATATAAACAGTATTAAAAAGGCTATATTGGAAGGTGATACCGAAAATTTACGCTGCCCTATATGTTCAAGTAAATTGAATACAAAAATTGTTAAGTTATTAGACCTTGAAAATAATATTGCATTGCACCCGAAAGCACAATGCAGTAAATGTTCTTTTCAAATTAAATAAACTTATTTTTGTTGTTTTTTAGAATATAAAGTTATTCCTAAATTAATAAGCAGATAATCAGTATTAGCTCTAAATGCCGTTACGTTTAATTTTGATATTGATGTTAGATATTCAAAATTATTATTTATTCCGTTTAAAAAAGCTTGAAGTTGAGAATATGACCCAACTAAAAAGAATTTTAATTGGCAAACATTATAAGTATCGGAATATTCCATATAAATAGGATCATCAGCGGGTTTCATATCATATTCGATAGAACGAATTAGTAATCCGTTAGATTGTGCACGTTTGATTATTTCTTCAAACATATTACCATATACTGCAAGATTTTCTCCCGAAGCACCCGTTGACTCATATACCGGTTTTATGGATTTTAATTTTAACTCTTCCTGCTCATTTTCAGTTTCAATTTCGCCGATACGTTTTTCTAAATTTTGCAGTTCTGTATTTTGTCTGATTGTTTTTTGATTTAAGTCATTATATTCTTCAATTTTACCTTTTGCCATTAAAAATACAATTGCAATAAATATTATTAATGCAGCGATGAAACAAATTGGTACGTATTGTTTATTTTTTTTGTTCATAATTTCCTCTAACTTATATTATTGGTGAAGGAGGCGGAACCAAAGAATTATTTCCTCCCGTCATTGAATTTTGACTGTTAATTGTTGAAGATGTGTTTTGG
>CANQJQ010000079.1 GCA_947624265.1 Candidatus Gastranaerophilales bacterium | reverse complement strand
TCAATTCGGAAAGAAATAAAATTATAGACACGATGGAGAACGAGGATTTATTCTCCGCAGATATGACAGAAGAAGACGAAGAAGAAGATGATGATGTATCTTTAACTGATGCTATGCTCCAAAAAGGAGTGTCTTTTGATGACCCGGTAAGAATGTACTTAAGAGAAATCGGACGTATAAAATTATTAACCGCAGAACAGGAAATTGACCTTGCGAAAAAAATTATTCAAGGCGGTAACGCAGGTATTATTGCAAAAAGGAAACTTGTTCAAGCAAACTTAAGGCTTGTTGTAAGTATAGCTAAAAAATATGTTGGAAGAGGCATGTTGTTTTTAGATCTTATTCAGGAAGGCAACTTAGGTTTGATAAGAGCGGCAGAAAAATTCGACCATGAAAGAGGCTATAAATTTTCAACTTATGCAACTTGGTGGATTAGACAAGCTATTACAAGAGCTATAGCAGATCAGGCAAGAACAATCAGAATCCCTGTTCACATGGTTGAAACTATTAATAAATTAAAGAAAGTTACCAGAAAACTTGCTCAAGAATTATCAAGAAAACCCACTGAAGAAGAATTAGCCGTTGAAATGAATATTTCTGTTCCAAAATTAAGAGAAATCATAAAAGTAGCTCAAGAACCTCTGTCTTTGGAAACTCCTATAGGTAAAGAAGAAGATTCAAGATTAGGCGACTTTATAGAAGATAAAGATGCCGATGCTCCCGTTAAAACAGTTGCTCAGGAACTATTAAGAGAAGATTTAGCGGAAGTTTTAAGCGGATTATCTCCGAGAGAACGTGATGTTCTTCGCTTAAGATTTGGTATGGACGATGGAAGACAAAGAACCTTAGAAGAAGTAGGTCAATTATTCGGAGTTACCCGTGAACGTATCAGACAAATTGAAGCTAAAGCTTTAAGAAAATTAAGACACCCGAACAGAAGCAAACGCTTAAAAGAATATATTGAAGTTTAAAATAAAAAAGAAGAACCTTAACGGGCTCTTCTTTTTTATAGTATCATAATTAGTATGAAAAGGATTAGACTGTTATTTTTATATTTGGTTTTGTTTATAACCGTTTTATATGGGATTTTCCTGTATATTGTTCCTTTTGTATTTAACAAGCAAACAGTTATACATAAAATAGAAAAAATTATCCTTAAAAAAACAGGAATAAATTCAAGTTTTGAAGCCTTTAAACTGGAAACAAAGCCCAATTTAACAATAAGAACCAAAGCTGAAAAAATATTCTTAAAAGATAAAGATACAGAACTTTTAACCGCGAAAAAATTATATATTATATATGATTTAAAGACTTTTGGTATAAAAAAACTCAATATTGATTATATTTTTATCAATAAAACAGGATTTAAAAATATATTAAACAAAAATAAGAATAAAAAAACTTCTGATTTTAAATTAAAATCATTTCCCGAAATTGAAATAAAAAAAGCGGAAATATGGGTAGAAAACGGCGGTATAAATAATATTTTTATAAATTTATCGAATGTAAATATTATAAATCAGCCTGATAATAAAACCTATTGCACCTTTGAAGCCGAAATCATTTCTAATTTATTAAAAAATCTTATTAATATTGGAAGAAGCGGCTACATATATATAGATGATAAAGCTTTATGGGCAAAAGATTTAATTGTAAACGTAGGAGTTTCCGATTTAATTTTTAACGGAAAACTTATTGATGATAATAGAAAAAGTGATTTTACAATAAAAGGAAATAATTTGCCAATTAGCGATATTGAAACGGCGCTATTGTATTTTCAAAAATTAAAGAAAAAAGATAAAGTTTTTTTGGAAAATTTCCATGATTTTTCAGGATTAATGGATATAAATCTTGCGGTAAAAGAAAACGGGATTTCAGGAACCTGTGAAACTAAAGATTTAAGCGCAAAAACAACGCTTTTTGACGTGCCTATACTGTTTAAAAAAGTAATATTTTATCATAACAACAGAGATATTAGCGCACATGCAAAAGGCACTTTGGGTAATGAAAAAGTATACACTGAATTTTCAATAAAAGATATTGCCACCGACAAGCAAACCGTAAAAGGAGTTGTTATTGCCGATTTAACAGACAGATTTGCGAATAATTATATACCCGAGTTAACAATCACTAAAAACATAAAAGCAAGTGTTAATTACATGGTTAAAAATAAAAAAATATATGTTGACTATCTGCTGAACGTTCCGCAAAATTCAGACTTGAGATATAAACACTCCAATTTGGGTTTAACCGATAAAAACAGAAGATTATACGTTAATACAATCAAAGAAGCTGACAAGCTTAATATAAATCATTATGATTATTCAACCGAAGATGAAGAAGGAATTAATAATATTCTTTTAGGTGATGGACTGTTAATAAAAAGAAACGGACATTTAACCCCAAAATATATGACTTGCAGAACAAAATCAGAAGCTCCGATTTCCGTTATAGGGTCTTTAAAAAGATATATACAAGGCGGGTTTTTCTCAGGTGATTTAAAATACGACTTTGATAAAAAATTGGCAACGGGAATATTTGTTATAAGAAAATCAAATTATAAAAACTTTTATGTTGAAGAAGCAAAAGTTGACGCAAATTCCAAACTAATCAGCATTTCAGCGGAAGGAACCTATAAAAAATCTCCGTTTAATTGTGCTTTCGAAGCTAAAAATGAGCTGGGAGACAGAATAAAAGTTTATAAAATGTTTTTATTTTTAGATGAGTTTATTATAGAAAAAACTCAAAATAAGCATAAAAATATAGACATTACAAAGGAAGCTCAAGATTTAGATGTAGAACTCGATATTAAGGAATGGGAAATTCAAATAAATAAAATAAAAAGAAACAGAATAGCTATAACTAATATATTATTAAACGGAAGCCTGATAAATAATATCTTTAAGTTTTCAATGCCCAATGCAAATTTTGCAAAAGGCAAACTGTCCGCAAAAGGGAAATATAACATAAAAAATCAAGATGCAGAAATTAATTTCAGCGCCCAAAATATTGATTCTAACATAGTAAGCGACGTAATATTTAATCTTCCAAATCAAATACAAGGGATAGCAGATGCATCTTTAAATGCAAAATTCAAAAACGGTTTTGATGATATTAAGGCAAAAGCATCTTTTTCAATCCGGAACGGATATCTTCCGCAGCTGGGAAGTACCGAATTTATGATTAAAAAATCAAGAATGATAAAAAAAACCATAAAATTTAAAGTTTCGGATGTGGTTAACATAGATATAAAAAACATGAAAGCCTTAAGTTCTAATTTAAAAGGCAAATTTGACATAGATAATTATGAGTTGAAAAACGTAAAAATAACATCCTCTCAAAAGTATTTATCAATGCTTATAGAAGGAAGCTACAATATAAAACAAGAGAACGGTGAATTAAATTTGTGGGGCAAATATAACAAAGAAGAAGTAAGAAGAGTTAAAATTCTGTTTGTACCACTCGGCTGGATACTAAAATTTACCTTCAAACCTGAAAATACTTATGAAATATACAAACAAAAATTAAAAGAAGTACCCAAAATTGAAGCGGCAAAAGATGAAGAAAATGCATTCCGCGTAAAGGTAAAAGGTGATTTAAACAAACGCGATATATTTGTTGAATTAAAAAGCATAAATTAATACACAAAAAATATTTTTGTTATAAAATAAAAACAGATAATCCCCTTTCGTCTAATGGTAGGACGCAACACTCTGGATGTTGCTATCGAGGTTCGAATCCTTGAGGGGGAGTTTTTTATGAGGGTAATTAATTTATATGATGAGAACCTCGATGCGAAGCCTTGTTGGTTCGAGCGTGAGCCAGCTGAGGCTATGTGGCGGAAACGATGAGTTTTCGGCACATATAGCCGTTAATGGCGAACGAACAAGACAATCCTTGAGGGGAAGTTTTTTTATGAGAGAAATTAATTTATAAGTTCATAACCTTAATGATAAATGTCTCTTTACAGGTAATGTACGATTGACAGTTAGTTATACATAAATTTAAAACTGTTATTATCATCCAAACAGAGTAGTGAATTAACGCAGTTTTATGATAAAAATTATATAGAATTAAGATAGTTTATAGGGAATACACCGGCATGAACGAAATAACAAACAATTTTAAAAGATACATACTTGTACAATACACACAAAACAGACTTAAACACTACAAAAAAGAATTATTTAAAACTTTGCCTTGGATTCAAAGTAAAAGTCTTTTCAATACAATAAATTCTCATATCAATGTACTCTTAAACGCGCTATTTCAATCTAAACAAGAACAATCTTTACGTGAAAACAAATATATTGTTGATTCTATATTCAAATACACTCTCGGAAGAAGCGAAAATCTTTTAAAATCAAACCACAAAGCAAAGAATATAAAATCATATATGCAGTTACATTCATACATTATTTATGATGAAATAACAAAAGGACTGCAAGCTGGAAAAAGCAGACAATTAATTCAATTTAATATTGAAAAACAATTACACGGCATTCAAGAAAAAATAAACTCAAATGTTAATATGGACGAAATTCTTGAAAGTGTTATAAATCAATAAATATGCATTAACTACTTGATTTGAAGTTATCCTTATGCAATTATAAAGTTGCCTTAAAATATTAAATAAAATCAGGAGGATATATTATGTATCAGGTTATAACAGAAAGAGATTACTCTGAATTTTCAAGGAAACAGATTGGCGAATATACGGATTTTGAAAAAGCACTTGAAGTCGCACAAAAAGCTATTGAAGGTAAAGAAGGACTAAGATATATAATAGAAAAAACCGACGGACATATTGACAGTTACGGAAATCAAATCGTTACCGTTGTAGCGGAAAGTGATTAATTGTTAATAACTTGCCTAAATTAAATAAATCCTGTTCAATTATAGTATGTCAGATACTAATGATAAAGTAATAAGTTTATTTAAAAAATCGGGTCAGAATGTACAAAATTCTCAGCCTCGATTTTTCAAAGGTTTTCAGTATTTAAAAATAACAAAAGACGATAACGGAAACTATTTTAAGGAAGAAGCACTTAGAGATTATGCTAAAAGGTGTTTTTATATTGTTACTGTTATGCGCAATAACGGTATAGGGGTTGCACTGTATAAGTATAAAGTGCCTTATGAATCTTTATTAAATTTTTTAAATGAGTTTAAGAATAACAAGTCGTACGGCGAGGTTATTGATATAGAAAGATATGTTCCGGAAGATTTAGCATAAATGGACTCTACGATTAATACAGATACTCAATGTATTTTATATAACGTAAAAAAACCATATCAATACATTGGTTCCGAGTATTTATGCGCCAATAAGGATTTTAAAAACGCTCAAGCCAAAATTGTTCTTGCGTTTCCTGATAAATATGAAATCGGAATAAGTAATTTAGGTTTAAAAATACTATACAGCACCGTAAATGACGATAAAAGATTTTTAGCTGACAGAACCTATGCTCCGGATATAGATTACAGAAACATTTTAAAAGAAAAAAAACTACCGCTGTTGGCGGTTGAGACTCAAAAGGATATAAAAGAATTTGACATAATAGGGTTTTCTCTGCAATATGAATTAGCCTATCCTACGGTGCTTGAGATGCTGAATTTGTCTGATATCCGCGTATTAAGAGAGGAAAGAAAAGAAACTGACCCCATAATAGCAGCAGGAGGCCCCGGGTGTTTTAATCCTCGTCCGATGGAGGATTTTATTGATATCTTTATGATAGGCGACGGGGAAGAATTAATTCTTGAACTACTGGAAAAATATTCACTTTTTAGAAAACAAGGGATGAGAAGGGCGGAAATTATAAAAGAATTAAGCAATATTGAAGGAATTTACGCGCCAAGTTATCCTAAAAAAACAAAAAAGAGAATTTATGATATTTCAAAAGACAATAAAGTCATAAAAGCACCCGTTCCGTATTCTTCAAGCGTGCACGATAGAACCATTATAGAGATAAGAAGAGGATGCGGAAGAATGTGCCGTTTTTGTCAAGCGGGGCACGTAACTCTTCCCATAAGAGAGCGTAAAGCTCAAGACATAATAGACTTAGTCAAAAGCTCTATCCAAGAAACAGGCTATGATGAGTATTCGCTTCTTTCACTATCATCAAACGATTACAAAAATATTGAAAACATTATAAAAGCGCTTAGTGAAAATATGAATAAAAAGAAAGTGTCAGTATCTTTGCCCAGTCAAAGGATAGACAGATACAGCACTTCTTTAGCAAAATTGGTGCAGGGAGTAAGAGCAACAACTGCGACTCTAGCGCCCGAAGCAGGAAGCCAAAGGCTCAGAAACGTTATAAATAAAAATCTTACCGAAGAGCAAATTATTGATACAATACTAAATTGTTACAAAACAGGTTCATCACACATAAAACTTTATTTTATGATAGGACTCCCGACCGAAACTTATGAAGATTTGGATGAAATGGCTGAACTTTTCAGGAAAATAAGATATAGGGCAAAAGGAATTAAGCAGGAGTTTGAACTTAAAGACGGACTGAATATAACATGTACTCTTTCTATTTTTGTACCAAAACCTTTTACTCCTTTCCAGTGGGCAAGTCAAAACTCACAAGATGTTACTAGAGAAAAGATTAAATATCTGCTGGAGCAGATAAAAAATATTAAGGGGTTAAAAATCAACTACCATAACAGTTTTACCTCAAAAGTAGAATGCGCCATGTCAAGAGGAGATAAAAAATACAACAAGTTTATACTATCTTTGCACAATAAAGGTGCTTACTTAACCACTTGGGATGAAAATGTTGACAAAGACTTATGGGAGCAAACTGCAATAGAATGCGGGTTTAATCTAAATGAAGAAGCAGAAAAAGAATTTCCGCTTGATGAAGAACTTCCGTGGGATATTATAGATACGGGACTCGATAAAGAATGGTTAAAAGAACAATATAATAATGCTCTTAAAGCTTCAAACATAATTCCCTGTGAATTTAACTGTGTAAAGTGCGGAGTATGCAAAAATCTTAAAACACATAAAGTGCTTGATGATATATATGAATATAAAGAAGAACATATAGATTTTGAAGTCCCTCAAATATCTTATAAATACAGGCTCAAAATTACAAAAGAAAACGAAATGCGATATATTTCTCACCTTGACTGGCAGAATACTATTGTAAAAACTTTATATCGCTCGGGATTGAATTTGTGCTTTTCCCAAGGCTTTAACCCGACTCCGAAATTTTCTTTAGGTATAGCTCTGCCTATCTTTGTTGAAAGCAAATGCGAACTTATAGATATTGAGATTTATGATAATCTTGATAATGAAGTTCTTAAAGAAACTTTAAACAAGGTACTGCCTAAAAACATAAAAATTTTATCGGCAGAAAAGATTGAAAAATCGACTAAAGCAATTGATATTCTTGCCCAATGGGCACTTTATTCATTTGAACCTTTAAGAAAGGGTATTTTACAAAATCAAGATTTGGTGTATATTAAAGATAAGATATCTTCAAGTAATGAAATATTTATAAAGAAGATAAATAAAAAAGGTATAAAAAAACTTGTAAATATTAAACCGTCGATAAAATCAGCTGAGGTATCAAAAGATAAACTCTTAATGATTTTAAAAACAGGGCAATCAGAGGAAATCCCCTCGGTAAAGCCTGATGATGTAATTAAATTATATAAACCGGATGTTAATTTTAAAATAGTAAGAGAAGCATTTTTTGACGGTAATATGAATAAAATGTAAAAAAGATTTAGAAAAGGAAAAATTTATGTCAAAAGCGATAGTTGTAGCAGAAAGAGATAATATTGCGGCAGTTATAGAAGACGGAAAAATATGTGAGTTCTACGTTCATAGAGGCGATATGCTTTTAAATGATGTATATTTGGCAACTGTTGACAATATACTGCCCAGTATAGATGCGGCATTTGTCAATGTCGGATATGACAAAATGGGATTTCTTCACGCAAATGATGCAATAGGAAAAGGCACACTAAAAGAAAAACTGTCGCCAAAACAAAAAATCATAGTACAGGTTGTAAAAGAACCCGTAGGACACAAAGGTCCGAGAGTTTCAACAATGTTGAGTCTGCCCGGAAGGTTTTTAGTTTTAATGCCCCAAGAAACAGGTATAAACGTTTCAAGAAAAATTACCAACTCAAAAGAACGCGCAAGATTAAAATCAATAATAAGCTTATCAAAACCCGTAGGTGTTGGCGTTATTGTAAGAACGGAAGCGGAAGGTCAGTCTGATGCCGATATTCAAGAAGATATGGAACTTTTACTTGAAAAATGGAATACTATTGTAACGGCAGCAGAAACCCGCCCCGCCCCAAGCCTTTTATATAGAGACCAAGACCTTTTATACAGAGTCATGAGAGAAGAATGCTCCGAAGATGTTGATGAAATAATTTTAGATACATCATACGGTGTTCATAGAACTCAGCAAATACTTCAAAACTGGAATATGAATAAAAAGATTGAAGTTAATGTCTATAAAGGCTCGGAAACTTTGCTTGCAGCTTCAGGCATTGTAAAAGAAATCAAATCAGCTCTTCAAACGAAGGTTAATCTTCCGAGCGGAGGTTATTTGTTTATCCAAACAACTGAAGCATTAACTGTTATAGATGTCAACAGCGGCAAATTCGTAAGCTCTAATACTCAAGATGAAACAATAGTTAAAACAAACCTTGAAGCCGTACATGAAATTGCCCGCCAATTGAGACTTCGCAACATCGGAGGTATGGTTATCGTTGACTTTATTGATATGA
>CANQJQ010000078.1 GCA_947624265.1 Candidatus Gastranaerophilales bacterium | reverse complement strand
CAAGGCGAAGCCTTGTAAAAGGTTCGAGCGACTTGTGAGCAGAGGCTGGAGTGATATATGAAAGAACAGACGAAACACAATGCTTACTTCCTTTTTAGAACAATTATTGTTAATTATCTTAATAATTATATTTGTTTACTAAAGTTTAAATTATAAATGCCGATATGAAACATAATAACGGAGTATATTAATGGCAAAATTTGATATTTCAAAAAATATTTCTTTATCATTAGAATCAGAAAAAGCTAATTCAGGGAATAAATATTATACTAGATTTTTCTACCCAACAGGGTAAAATGATCTTACAAGATTTACAATTACTCTTAAATGCAAAACGTTTCGATATGGATGTAAATGATTTAATGGTTAAAACCTATAATTCAGAAGCAAGCATTGCAAATGTAGAATTGGGTGAAGTATTTGTATTTAATGATAAATTATGTATAAAAACAGATTCCGGTACCGGCTGGGAAACATTAAATATAAGCAAAGAAAAGTATTGTGAATTATTCCCGCCCGTAGAAAGATACGCTTCTTCACAAGGTTACTCAGGTGATTGTTATCTGGTAGCAGCCTTAAATACAATGATGGCAGATCCAAAAGGGAAATTACAATTGTTATCCTGCCTGACAGAAAATTCTGATGGCAGTATAACGGTTAAATTACCTGACTCCGTGAGTGAAATAACAATTGAAAACGGAAAAGACATAACGTCATTAGGTGTTGATCCTCAAAAATGCGTATCAGGGGCTTTGGGTATGCAGTTATTAGAATATGCATATAAAGTTGAACGTTATGTAAAAGACGGTCCCGAAGCATCACGAATATGTGGAGAAATCTACAAGATAAATAAATATCTGGAGCTATCTATGCTTGGTGATTGGGAGGATGAATGTAAAGAACTTGGAATTGATTCTGTTGAAGAATTAAAAGCTAAGTCGCGCGAAATTGGTGAAGAATTTAAATCAAAATATAATCTGAGTGATAATAATGTTGCTGAGTCCCTTTTAATATGGATTGCTAATGCCAATATGTATGATCCCGCTATGGTTGAAGAAAATATTATAAATATTTTAGGTACATCAGACCCGAATGTTATAAAGGAAGTTAAAGAATATGTAGCAAAAAATCAATTTTTACTTTATGATGTTTTTTGTAGTAACGTAATAGAAATTGATGAGTATCAAGAAAAATTATTACAAATGGCAGATGAATATAACTATCAAGATGTTGAAGAAGTAGGAGGTAACGGGGGTAAGTCAAGCGATGTATTTGATGCCTTTGGATTTAAAAATAGTCAACGTTATGACGATCAAACTTCAATTTCTAATTTTATTGATAAAATAATTGCAAATCCGGAACTGCAAGATAAGTATGTTATTACTGCAGGAACCAATTTCGGCTCAGTTGACGATAATATTGCATCAAATCATGCATACAGTTTTGAAATAATATTTGAAAATGGTGTACCGATGGTAAAAGTTACTAATCCTTGGGGAGCAGATGCTTCTAAACCACAAATGGTAACAATGACAATTGAAGAATTTATGCAAAACTTTGATACATTATATATTGCAGAAATACCTTAAGAGGAAGAATAATATGGATAAAATTGAAGAAAATAAAATACAAAATCCAAATAGAAAATATCAGTACAGTAAATTTGATAGTGAAATGCAAACTTATAAGACTTTTTTAAGAGATATAGAAAAGTCAGATTTTAAAAATGCTTATACAAGATATATTACCGAATATAAACTATTAAAATTAATAATAGAAACCGCAGATAAAGAGGGCAAAAAAGCCGAAGCAGAAGAACTTACAAACAGACTTGAACAAGTAAGAAAAATTTTGAAAGAACAAAATGGCATAACATTACATTAAAATATAAAAATGTATATTTATAAAATTAATTTCTCTAAAATTGTTTCAATTTCTATTTCTTCCATACAGGGGGCAAAAAGTTTTTTGGATTTTTTTAAGAAATTGCATTTTCTTCTGTTGCAGGGTACACAAGTTTTTTTTGACATTATATTAATGCCGTTACAATAACATCCCGTTCGTTTTACAGGCATGGAGCCATATAAACCTATTGATTTAACCCCAAGAGCCGTTGCTATATGCAAAGGCCCTGAGTCCCCCGAGAGCATATAATCGGCTTGTGCTATTACCGCGCAAGATTCAATAAGAGGGAGTTCTCCTATGTAGTTAACTGAATTTTTTATCTCATTGAGGGGCATAAGCAGTTCTTTATCTTCTTTTGCACCGTTTAATATAACTGTACCGCCGAGTTTTTCCTGAATTTTATTGCCGAGTTTAACCCATTTTTCTGTCGGATAAGTTCTGCCCTGCCTTTTTGACATTATTCCGCCTGCATTAATTATAAATAGGGGGCGCGGCATATTCTTAACCAACTTTTGAGCTTTCAATAAAGCATCTTTTGGAAGATATAATTTTAACTCTTTTTCTTCTTTTATCTTAGGAAATGCTTTTAATCCCGTTTTCCAAAAGTTTGTTACCGCGTGGATTTTAAAGCTTTTTTTATAGATGTATTGCTTTATCCCTGCTAAAAAGCATAATAATTTAACCTTAAATGAGGGCTGCAGATTTAACGCAAGGTCATATTTTTCTTGTTTTAATGTGTTTATAAGTTCTTTAGTTTCTTTTGAGAAAATTTTAAATTTAGGATTTATTGTTAAAACCTTAGTTAAATCAATATCTTCAATGAGTAAAGGTTTTATTAATTCGCTTGTTAAATAGTGGATTTCAACATCCGTATATGCTTTTTTAATTGCGCGAAATAAGGCTGTTGTATGAACCACATCACCTATTGCGCCTGTTCTTATAATTAAAACTTTATTAACCATAAAAGTATAATAGCATAATTTATACGATTGCGGGGGTTAAAGTTTCAATATATTTTACTGCGGAGTTTGCGGCTATAGCACCGTCAGATGCCGCGGTTATAACCTGTCTTAACGGAGTATTTCTTACATCACCCGCAGCGTATACGCCTTTTTGTGAGGTTTGCATGTTTATATCGGTTTCAATAAAACCTTCTTGGGTCTGCTCAAGCTGACCGTTAAATTTTTCCGTATTTGGGTTACAGCCGATATAGGGGAAAACTCCTTGAGTTTCTATTTGTTTTATTTCATTTGTTTTAAGGTCTTTTATAATAATATTTTCAACACAGTTTGAACCTTTAATTTCAACAGGCTGAGCGTTCATAATAAATTCAATTTTATTGTTTTGACAAGCTCGTGAACAAATTATTTTATCTGCTCTAAAGGTATCGCGCCTGTGGATAATATAAACTTTTTTTGCAAATTTTGTCAGATACATGGCTTCTTCAAGTGCGGAATTTCCCCCGCCTATTACCGCAACGATTTTATCTTTATAAAAAGCTCCGTCGCATACGGCACAATAGCTTACTCCTCTGCATTTGAATTCCTCTTCTCCTTTTATATTAAGTTTTTTTGCTTGCGCCCCCGTCGCAATTATTACTGTTTTCGATTTAAAAATTTTATCTTGAGTTTCAATTTCCTTTATTTGCGAAGTTAAATTAATGTTTAATATATCCTGCATCGGAAATTTTTCCGCTCCGAATTTATCTGAGTGAGCTTCAAATTTTTCCATAAGTTCATACCCGCTTATTAAAGGGAAGGCGGGATAGTTCTCTATTTCAAGATAATTAGACGGCTGACCTCCAAACATATTTGTATCAATTACGGCAGTTTTTAAGTTGCCTCTTGCACAGTATATGGCGGCAGAAAACCCTGCAGGTCCTGAACCCAGTATAACAACGTCAAAATCAAGTACTTCTTTTGTTATCATAATTTCTCCCCAAACTCTAAGTTAATATACTCCGAAAATCCCCGTTATCGGGTCTCCCGATAGTTTTGTTCCTCTTACCTGATATTCGACGTAATCTTCTTTAATAAGTTTCCCGTCTTTAAAAGTTTTTATACTTATTTTGTCTACTCCCGTAAAATTATCTCCGTTTATGGTTAAAATAGGTGTTTCAAGTGATTCTTCATCGGGATAGGAGGTTTTTTTCTCAAATTTAACGGTTTTTCCTTTTACATCATTAACGGTAACATCAGCTCTGGCACCTGATAGAGGATTAGCTAAAGTTATTACATCTCCTCTTCTTGTGAGAGTCCATATATCAAGACTTTTAGAGTCAAAATATTCTTTATTTGTCGATTTTGTGCAAACCGAAACCACTCTCCAATCCCCGAAAAATTCGGTGGGAACTCTGTCAGACATACTTATGTTGCCTTCTATCACCTGACTGAAGCACGGCAATACACACATAAACACTATACACACTAAACCAAATATAATCTTTCTCATATTATATATTTAAGGATAGTTTTTGAAAAATCAAATCCTGCAATCAACTAACCTGTTATTTAATATTTATGCGGGTATAATTGTAATTGAAATTTCTTCTGCGTTTTGAACATTATAAAAAAGCTTTGAAGACAACATAAACTGTTCAGGGTTAGAGCTTACAAAAAACTTTGGTTCAAAAAATTTTTTATCTGAAATTAAATCATTTTGTTTTAAATCCTGATAAATATCTTGTGCAAAATATTTTGCAGGGTTAATAAACATATTTTCGGGTGCAAATTTCTTTAAAATATTCAATAAATACGGATAGTGCGTACACCCCAGAACTATTTTTTCAACATTGTTTTTTAGCATTAAATCAAGTTGAAGTTTAATATCCTTTATGCTTTCAGGTGTATTTTGAAGATTGTTTTCAACAATACTAACCCATTTGGGGCAGGCAAGTTCAAAGACTTCCGTATTAGGACTGTATTTTTGGATTTCTCTTTTATAAGCGTGAGAGTTTATTGTTGCTTGAGTTGCAAAAATCCCGATTTTTTTATGGTTTTCGTTAGCGATTTGTTTGGCTGCTCTTTGAACTATGGGGTAAATTTTAAAATTATATTTATCTTTTAAAGCGTCATAAGCTGCTGCAGATGTTGTATTGCAGGCCATAACAACGGCTTTTACGTTTTGTGTTTTAAAAAAGTCAAATATAGTGCTCGTTATATCAATAAGCTGAGCTTGAGTTTTAGCACCGTAAGGAAGATTTAAAGTATCGCCGAAATAAATATAGTTTTCATCAGGCAAAAGCTTAATAAGCTCAGCAAAAACACTTAACCCTCCTACACCTGAATCAAATATACCTATCGGACAATTTTTCATTAATGCTCCGTTAAATACTTAGTTATCCCATCTGCAATTGCTTGCGCTGAAGCCATTTGACGGTTTTCGGAATTCAGTGCATTTTTTTCCTGATCGTTTGATATAAATCCTAATTCCAACAATACCGCAGGAGCTTCTGTGTGATTTATAACATAAAATTTAGACTTAAACAAGCCTCTATCCGTTGCGGATACATTTTCCATTAATTCTTTATGAATTACTTTTGCAACATTATATCCGTTTTCGGTATAATAATGGGTTTCAACTCCATGTATTTCGGATTTAACACTTGCGTTTATATGTATACTTACAAAGATATCGGCTTTGTTGTCATTTGCAATATTAACTCTATCTTCCAAGGTAAGTGTTTTATCTGTTGCACGGGTCATTACTATGTTTGTAAATCCTTTTTCTCTAAGACATTGACGCACCTTTAAAGCAATGGCAAGCGTAAGATTTTTTTCCAGCAGATTGCCTCTCATCGCACCCGTATCATTACCACCGTGTCCGGGGTCAATTATTATAACTTTATTTTTTATTTTTTTTGACACGTTTTCATGTTTTTTTACTCGTTTTTTTGCGGAAACATTTTCTTTATTCTTTTGACGCTCTAAAAGATTTGCGAAAGGAATTTCTTCTTTTGGTTGTCTTACTTGCTCGGTTTTACTTGAGGTAAACGGTTTTGCCTGATTTTGAGCTTGTTCAATTGTTTTTTGAGTTTTTGTAATATCCTCTGCCGAAGGTTTGGGAGTTGTAAATACAAACCTTAATTGAGAAGCATTTAAGGTTTCATAACAATCAACCAAAGTACCGTTTGGCGCAGGAAAGCTTATTCTGTACATATTTGTACCGATTTGTTTTGCCTCAAAACCTGTTTTGTTTGTTATTGCAAGTTTGTTAAAGGATTCCGTGTTAAAATTAGAAAGATTATATAAAGTTAAATTTATTTTGCTTCCGTCTCTTTTTATCGAATAAATAACGGGATTAGAAAACATTATATTAACAACATCTGTAGTGGAATTTACATTTTGCTCTTTAAAATAAGCAAGTTCGCTTTTTATTTGTGTTTGACTTACACCTGAAATATAACTGCTGTTAGAAATTAAAAGAGTTTGTAAACTTGTTGAATAAATACACCTGTAGTTTTCGGGCTTATCTGTTTTAATTACTATTCTTGCTTTTGAAGGTTCAAATTGCCCTATTTTGGCTGTAGAAGTGTCTGAAAGCTTGATTTCTTTATCTCTAAGCTCTTGTAAAACAATAGTGTTGGGTAAATCAAATACCACTCTTGAGGGTTCTGTTAAGATAAAAGGCTTTTCAACATTTATAACTCCGACCCCTGATAATAACAGGCTTCCGTTTCTTGGCGAGGCGTTTTCAAGAAAAAATCTGGATTTTAATTTTGCTTGTTTTTGTTCAATATTAGGTCTTACAAGCTCTTGAGAACCTTCTTTAAATGCCTGCTGAACTTTATTAAAAATTTCATCAGATTCCTGTGGCTTTTGTTCTTCGGGAATTACTATTGCTTTATCATTAAACTCAACCGCGCTGCCTTTTGTTTCCCTGTATATTTGAGTTAAATATTGCTGCAAAGGTATCTCGTTACTTAATTTTAATATGATATTATTTTTTATTTTTAAAATTTTTATTTTAGACATATCATAATTAGCCGAATTCCAAATAACAATTCTTACAATATTTGGTTCCGTAGAGTTTTGGGCTATTCTTAACTGTTTCAATCTGCTGTTTTTCAGTTCAAAAGTTTTATTGGGAAAAGTCAAAACCGCATTTTGAATATCAAAAAAAACTCTGTCGGGATTAGTTAAGGAACTTTTTACTATTTTGATTTCCGACGGTTCTATTGCCCCTGATGTGCCTAAAAATATTATGGAATCAGAGTTATCAAAGTTAATACTGTTTACTTTTAAGGGGGTTTCGGCGCTATATACAGTATTAAACTCCCAATTTTGCGGTAAAATTACCATTATTATATATATGAAAATAAATACTAATAATTTCCGTATCATATTACAATAATAAACTTATTTGCCTTAATATCAAAAAAGTTAACTTAAATAAATAAAAGACTTGAGATATCTCAAGTCTTTTTAAGGGCTGCGTTATAAATTTATGAATTTGTTTTTGAACTTAAGTTTGGCCTTAGTTCATCAAGAACGCTGGAAGTGTCATCTTCAACACCATCATTATAATAAAGACTTGCAGTAGATGCTCTGTAGGATTTGTATTTTGCTTCAACATCTTTTCTTTGAACGTCATAGCTGAATTTTGTAATTTCTTCACTTGTAACTCTGCCGTCGCCGTTTGCATCTATTTTGTTAAAATATGCTAAAACAGTTGAAAGTAATGAAGAATCTCCGTTTCCTGTTGCGCATAAGGATTGAATTTCATTGTATGTTAAGCCTTTGGATTGCATTGTGTTCATTACATTGTTCAAATCAGCACTTGTTATTTCTCCGTCGCCGTCTTTATCAAGATTTGCAAAATTTGTTGTTAAATATTGAAGAAATGAATAGTTAGCACCTAAATTCAATAAAGTTGTACCTGAAACGTTAGATAAATCATCAAGTGTAAGACCTTTACCTGACTTGCTGTGTGCACTCATTAATGTGGAATATGTATTTGTTAATCCTGCCATAGCACTTGCAAGAAGTGATTGTCCGTTTAGTATACTCATACTTAACTCCTTTGTTATAATATGCCCTGATATTATATTAAGGATATTTTTTGTAAAGTAAACCGTTTGTTTGAAGTATTTTATAAATCACTAAAAAAAGGAGTTTTTAAGCTCCTTTTTTATCTGACTTTTTTATATTTGTTATAGGCTTTTCTTTGCGGATCTGAAAGTATTGTCTTGAACTCTTTTTCGTAACATTTACAAATTTCTTTTCTTTTTTTCTTTAAATCTTTGATGGTTCTGTTTTGTTTTCTTAACTGGCTTTTTTTTGCACAGTTTCTTTTTAAAGAATTCATATTTTCTTCTTCGCATTGAATTCTTTCATTTAAGCTCAAAACTTCTTGGTCATATTTGTCTTGAATTTTCATTGCAGTACATTTTTGAGTTTCACTTAAATACATTTGAGTAAACAGGTAATTCATATCTTGATTTGTGCATAAGAAAGTATCTGTCGAGCAAGGATTGGAATAAGTTTGCGGGCATTTTGACTCGCAAGGAGTTTGGCAGGATTTTTTACAAGGACTTTTACAGGGTTTTTGACAGTTGCCATGATTTGCCATTTTCCAATTTTGCCAGCTCCAAGATTTCATTTCGCTGTCGCAAGGGCTATTTGCAAATGCACTTGATGCACATAAACATAAAAAAGATAAAATCAAAAGGTATAGTTTTTTCATTTTTTTCTCTCCGTTATAACTTAGTACCGAATTAAGTATTGAATAGTTATAAGGATTTGAATATTACTTAAAGGTATAGTTGTAAAACAGAAAAAGAACTAGGTCTTAACGGTAATAAAAAAAGAGATTGCTTTTGCAATCTCTTTTTTTAAAGATAAAAGTAAATTAACTATTTCAATTCAACTGTAGCGCCTGCAGCTTCAAGTTGTTTCTTCATAGCTTCAGCTTCTTCTTTTTTAACGCCTTCTTTTAACGGTTTTGGAGCTCCGTCTACTAAATCTTTAGCTTCTTTTAAGCCAAGACCTGTGATAGCTCTAACTTCTTTAAGAACAGCGATTTTGTTTGCACC
>CANQJQ010000077.1 GCA_947624265.1 Candidatus Gastranaerophilales bacterium | reverse complement strand
GATTGAATATTTTTGGCAAACTTCCCAGTCTTCAAGACCGTGTCCGGGTGCGGTATGTACACACCCCGTACCCGCATCAAGTGTTACATGGTCGCCCAGTATCAGCTTGCTTTCTCTCTCGTATAGCGGATGGAATGTACTCATATTTTCCAATTCCGCGCCTCTTAATGTTCCGATTATTTTTATTGAATTTTCATCCCATTCGACATCTTTAATAAAATTATTTAAAAGCTCGCTTGCTACAATATAGTTATCATTATTGTATGTAAATAAGGTATATTCAAACCTTGAATTTAAACATACGGCTAAGTTTGAAGGAATTGTCCAAGGTGTAGTTGTCCAAATTACTACATATAAATCATTTTGCGAATTTGTATTAACAAGATTGCAAACCTTTTTTTTGTCTGCTTCATTGAATTTAAATCTTACATAAATACTTGTTGATGTATGATCAGCATATTCAACTTCGGCTTCAGCCAGTGCTGTCTCACAAGAAGCACACCAATAAACGGGTTTTAATCCTTTTTCTATATATCCTTTTTTATACATTTCACCGAAGACTCTTATTTGTTCGGCTTCATATTCAGGCGCGATTGTTAAATAAGGATTTGACCAATTGCCCAATACTCCCAAACGTTTAAAAGCAGCTTCTTGTCCTATTAAGCTTTTTTTAGCATATTCTCTGCATTTTTCTCTCAATTCGCCTTCCGTAATAGAATGCCTTCCGCCTTTTAAGGTTTTAACAACCGCATTTTCAATAGGGAGCCCATGGGCATCATACCCCGGCACATAGGGTGCATAACATCCTCTTTGGGATTTGTATTTGATAATTATATCTTTTAATATTTTGTTTAATGCCGTTCCTACGTGGATTTTATCCGAACTTAAATATGGCGGGCCGTCATGAAGTACAAAAGCATTTGTTTTATCTCTTTGTGCAATATTTTTTTCATAAATTTTATTATCTTCCCAAAACTTTTGTGTTATGGGCTCTTTTTGAACCGCATTTGCTCTCATTTCAAGCGTAGTTTTAGGTAAATTTATACTGTTTTTATAATCGTTTTTTGTACTCTCTGCCATATTTCCCACCTGTTTTTTATATACCGCAATATTGTAATATAAACAAAAGTTTTTTTGTACTTGTTATATTTTTTTATGTTTAGTATCATAAATTTAAAGATTTTTAAGGGGATATTAATGAACAGTCAAACATTAGAACAAGAGCTTTATAAATCAGTGGAAAAAAATACTCCCGATTATGTAAAAAACAACAAATATATTAATATTGAAAACAAAAATGAATTTGTATTTACGCTAAAAAAAGAACATTTAATGCCTTATGATGAAAAGGATAATCCGCTTGGACTTGATCTTGATAACTGGTTAAAAAACTATGAAAAAGAAGCTGCAGTTTCAACCGCGGGTATTAGAGGTCCTCAAAATATTTTATACCCTTATGATGTAAGGTTTCCTATTAATATAATGGGGATTATGCTCGCTACTTATGCTAAAGCACTGGTAGCCAAAGAAAAATACAAAGGTAAAAAGTTATTAAAATTAGTTGGGCGTGAAGTCAGGTATAATTCCGATAAATTTCTTGATTTAATTGCAAGAGTTCAGGCTGCTCAAGGTATTGAAACTCTTACGGCTTATGAAAGAAAAACCATGCCGATTTGGCTCGCTTCTTTTTTGTGTTTCAAACTGGATTTATTGGGAGGGGAATACATAACCTCAAGCCACGGAATAAGTGTTAAAAATGCAACTAAAGACTTAAACTCGCAAGGAAGCCAATATCTGCCCGAAGAATCTATGGAGTTTGTTAACAAAATAAAAGAAATCTTTGAAACGGTAAGAAAAAACGGCTTTTATGATATCAAAATTGCTAAGGCTGATGACCCTTTAATTAACGAAGATTTTATGAAAACAATTAATAACGGTATTGATTTATACCGTGAATACCTTGAACAGGGTGTTGCAAATAAAGAAAATTTAGATTTAATCCGAGATATAAATGAAAGAATTATTATAGAAAATGTGGGAGGAAGCGCCTATAATACTTTAAGCAAACTTCTTGATGCTTTTAAAATAAACGATAAATTTGTTTGGATGAATACTGAAGAAGACCCCTTCTTTCACGGGATAGGCAAATATGACACCGACCCTAAGGGTAATAAATGTTTTTATGATTACTCGGTAGATGCAACGGTAATTGCAAAAGATAAGGAAGGAAGAGCCTTTTTCCCTGTTATAAATACATTAAACTACGGCGAAAAACTAAAACAATACCCAATAGGCACTGTTGTTTTAATAACTGATCCCGACCATGACCGTTTAACCGTCTGTCAGATAGAAAATAAAGAGCAAATTCCGTTTTTGGATAAAACAGGCATAAATTATACCTCGCTTGATGACGGCAGGATTTTATGTGTATACAGTGCAAATCAGGCATTTTTATTGATTATGGACTTTTGGGCAAAACAGTTAAAGGCGTCAAACAGATGGGATAAACACCCCAGATTTATAATAAAAACAACTGCAAGCGCTAAAGCATGGGATGAGTGGGCAGACTTTAACGGGGTTAAAGTAGTTAATGTGCCGGTTGGCTTTAAAGAAATAGCTAATATTATGAAAAAAGTCGAATGGCAGATAATTAATAACCCTGAAAAAGATGTTGTTATTACGGATGTTTTAGGCAAAAATATAAATCTGGGTAAAAACCCCAGAATGCTTTTTGGCGGTGAAGAATCCGGCGGTATGATTATAGGGAGCGAAGATTTAATAAAATCCAAATCGGGCAGAATTGCGATAGCAATGCGCGAAAAAAGCGCATCTGAAGCTATTATTGTAGCTTCTGCACTTGCAAGTCAACTTGAAAAAGAAGGTAAAACCTTATCAACGGCGCTTGATGAGATATTTTCCTCTAATCAGATTATTGCTAAATATGATATCAGAGAAGATATTGCATACTATAATGAATCTGAACCCGATATAGTAAAGCTTACTCAGGCAAAAAAAGACGGCGAAGCACTAAGAACTAAAAATGATTTGTTTTATTTAACAATGGCATTAGTATATTTTGATGGCAAAATATCTTTGGAACAAATAAAATCAATTTTGAAATCAACTTTTAAAAACTTAAATTTTGATAATTTGATTGATATAAAATTTGTAGGCGACGGAACTTATCTTCAATTTAGCGATAAATTTATTGAAATCCGCCCCTCGGGAACCGATGCTAAAACAAAAGCATACGGGGCGGGAAGCAATAAAGAAGATATCGCAGACTTTGCCCGTATTTTAGGTAATTATTCCGGAAAATTAAACAAAGAATATCTTGCAATAATATTACAAGATTATTACAATAAGGCTAAAGATAAATCTATGGAAGAATATCTTAAATTTACTAATAAAGATGCGGATAAAAGAACGTTTGAAATTCCGAATTATAATGTAACACTTAATATATAAGGAGAGAAAAAATGGCAGATGATGCAAAAATATTGGCGACAATACCGAGAAACGCAACGGAGCAACTTCAAATCAGTATTAATTCATACAAAGAAAAAAAATATTTGGATTTAAGAATTTATTATACAACTGATGACGGTGTAAATTGGCTTCCTACAAAAAAAGGAGTTACTATATCTCCCGATAACTTAATGATATTAAAAGATGCGGTAGAAACTGCAATGAGGGAACTCCTAAATGAAGAAGAAAAATAAAATTATAATTTTAATATTTAATTTATTTTTAATAGGTTTTATATTTTATTCTATTAACTTATTTATTAAGAACAAAATTGACATCTTTATTCCTTATATTAGAAATCATTATGAAATTCCAATTCATGATAATCTTCAATTTGATATTAAAAATTATGAAACTGAAAAAACAACCGTAAAACAACTCGAATTTAATGCTAATAGTTTTAATAAATTTTGCGGTGAAGAAAGAACCAGATTTGGTGAAAATTATTCTAAAAACCCTATTATCGTTTTAGGGTGTTCTTATGCATACGGACATGGGCTGAAAAAAGAAGATACCTTTTCTTATAAACTTTCAAATATAACCAAAAGACCGATATATAACTTCTCCGGCTGTGGAGGGGATGCGTTAGTAAGCTTTGATCAAATCCATAATGATGATTATAAAAATATAAATAATACCGAATATGTTATTTATATTTATATGCATGACCATATTAACCGATATTTGTTAATTGAAAGATTATATAGAAATTATGAAAATTTGTTTCTTGATAATGAGGATAATTCCCTGCCTAATAAAATAAAAAAATATATAATTAAATTTCCTATATTTAAATTGATAATGACCTATTATAAAGAAAGAAAAATTTTGAAGGCTCCTGACATTTTAAGTCCTTCAAATCTTGAAAATTCAAGCAATTTTTTAAAATTAATTATGAAGTTTCTTTATAAAAAAATAAAGATTAATTATCCAAATGCAAAATTTATAATTATTTTGTATGATCAAAAAATTGCTGATATGTATAATCCTGTAAATATTAAATTTGAATGGGAAATGCAAAAATCTAAAATTTGGGACGAATTGGCTCAAGAAACTAACGGAGATATTATTATAGTAAGGACAGAGGATATAGTCGGTTTTTATTTCGATAAAAATTATAAATTAAAAGAAGATATTTCCGACTGGCATCCGAATGCTAAAGTTTGGACTGTATTTACACCTAAGTTTGCAAAAAAATATATTAATTAGTATCATATATATAAATGGAAAATAAAGTCAAAAAAGAAAATAATACGCAGGGCATATCAGGTAAGTATGCCCTGTGTCTTGTAGATGTAAATAATCTTGGGACAAGAACGTTTTCCTACCTTATTCCGCAGGAATTGAAACAGAAAATTAAAATAGGTCAGGCGGTTTTGGTGCCGTTCGGAAAGCGTAAAAGTAATATTATCGCTTTTGTTGTCGGTTTTTCCGACTATTTGGAGGAGGGTATTAAGGCAAAAGAAATTATTAAAATTATTGATAAAAGAGCTATTTTTACGCTCGAATATTTAAAACTCCTTGATTGGATAAGTAATTATTATTGTTGTGATATTAATGCCGTTATTCAAGCGGCAGTTCCGATGAAATTTTTAAAAGAAAATACAAAAGAAAAAAGTCAAAAGTTTATTGTTCTAAAAACAAAAAACGGGGCTGTAAAAAGACAGCTTGAAATTCTTGAAAAGCTTTATTTTCTTGGCGGGGAATATGAATTAATCGAGTTTGAAAAAACAGTAAAAACAACCCGTGCTACGCTTATTAAATTGCAAAAAGACGGGTTTATCGATATTGTTGAAAAACAGGTTTATCGTAATCCGTTGGAAGTATTCAAAAATATTCAAAAAGATGTACCACCAAAGCTTTCCGATGAGCAGCAAAAAGCTTATGAGTTGATTTTAGAAAAAATTAATCAAACAAAGACGATGCCGATATTATTAAACGGGGTTACGGGTTCCGGTAAAACCGAAATATATTTCAAACTTATACAAAAAACGCTTAATGAAGGAAAAAACATTCTGTTTTTGGCACCTGAAATAGCCTTGGCTTCTCAATTAACTTTAAGACTTATACGCCGTTTTGACCCTGAAATGGTTGCCGTTTGGCACAGCAGTATATCAGAGGGCGAAAAATATGATGTTTGGAATAAAATCAGAGATAATAAAATCCGAATAATTATAGGTGCTCGCTCGGCTGTTTTTGCTCCTTTATCAAACATAGGGCTTATTATTATTGATGAAGAACATGAAAATACATATAAACAGACTTCTCCCGCACCAAGATATGATGCAAGACTTGTTGCCGAAAAAATCTGCGAGATATATGGAGCTTCTCTTATTAAGGGCAGTGCTACCCCCGACATTGCTTCTTATTTTAATGCTCTTTCCCAAAAAAGACTTATAACGTTAAAAAACAGATTTAACAGTGCAGATTTGGCTAAAGTTACTGTTGTTGATATGAGGCAGGAATTCTATAAAGAATCACGAAGTATTTTTTCTAATACCCTTATAAACGCTGTTAATGAAACACTTGATAATAAAAAACAAGTTATTCTTCTTTTAAATCGAAGAGGGTTTTATACAAGCGTTCAATGCGAAACTTGCGGTGAGGTTATTAAATGCTCTAATTGTGATATTCCTATGGTCTTTCATAATTCCGATAAAACTTTAAAATGTCATTGGTGTGAAAAATCCGTAACTCTGCCTAAAAAATGCCCGTCGTGCGGTTCTGATGCTATTAAAATGTCGGGCATGGGGACTCAAAGAATTGAAAGTATTACTCAAAAGCTTTTCCCAAAGGCAAAAATTGAAAGAATTGATTCTGATGTTTTGTCCTCAAAAACTAAATATATTGATATATTAGACAGATTTCAAAAGGGTGAAACAGATATATTAATCGGGACTCAAATAATAGCGAAAGGCTTGGATAATAAGAATGTTACGCTCGTCGGGGTATTGGATGCGGATATAAGCTTTATGCTCCCTGACTATCGCTCAAGTGAAAGAGGTTTTCAGCTTTTAATGCAGGTGGCAGGCAGAGCAGGCCGCGGCGATTTTGAAGGCAGGGTTATTTTCCAAACATATAATCCTGATTTATATGCAATAGAGAATGCTAAAGAACAAAATTATATGTCTTTCTATAATAACGAAATAGAACGCAGACAGGCTTTTGACTATCCGCCCTTCTGCCAAATAATAAAAATTCTTTTTTCGGGTAAAGACGAACGAAGGACTCAAATGTGTGCTGATGAAGTCGTACGCAGACTAAAATTGCAGCTTGATAAACTTTCAATCACAGAATATATTGAAGTTAACGGTGCTATGAAGTGTATTCTGCAAAAAATTAATTCGGAATACCGCTATCAAATAATTATAAAAAATAAACTTGCTAAAAAAGGGCAATATATAATATCAACCTTTATGAAGAATACCTCTGCGGCAAAAGATATTAAAATGCTTATAGATATTGACCCTGTGGATATTTTATAACAATTAGTTACATGAGATGTATTGTGTACATTTGCCGTTAAAATATTTTACACAAATAGGTCCCGTATAACCTTTTCCGCATTCTACAGCTAAATATGTACCGGATTCTATAATATCCGAATACATTTTGTTTATCTCACTGTCTGATAAATTTGATAAATCGTTGTCTTCCATAAAATTATTCCTTACGTAAATTTAACATGCTTCCAAGTTTGTTATTCCAGTCATTATTTAACATGAAAAATCCTGAAAACGGTGTGAAAGTCATTTCATTAAAATAAAGACGGTTATTATATTGCATCCAGTCAACTCTAACAAGTTTAAATCCTTTGGAAAGAATTTTTGAAAGATAAACAGCTTTTTTTATATATTCATTTGGTTCTTCCCAAAATTTTTCATATTCACTATTGAAAGTTAAATCGCATTGAGTAAAATCTTCATTATATACACAACACTTACTTGGAGTGGAAAATATAATTTTTTGATAAATTTTTGGTATTCCGTTAAAACAATATATTTCATATTCAATAGGAAAATTATTTCCATTTTCGATTAATAATGGTTCAATCAAAATTTGAGGTTTTATATTTTTATATTGCATTTCAAATCCGGCAACGGGGAAGAAATTTTGTTCCATCCACCCGTTAAAACGTAATCGAATAAAGTTGTATAAATCTTTTTTATCAAGTAGAGAAGCTTTATCTTTTATTTTAAATTGCCATTTTGAACCGTTATTTGCTTTTATAATAAATTTTTCTGGTAATTTTTCAAACGGTATATCGTCAAAATTTTTCCCTTTCCATAATACGGGTTTTAGATATTCTTCGCCTATTTTTTCTTTAACCCAATCTCTCACTAAAATTTTATCCGTTAATTGTGTCTTTAACGGTGTTGAATCATAAAGTTTCAGCCATTGTATTTTTTCATTAAATGTTTTCGGATGTTTAAGATTGAGTTCCTCACCTGTCATTGTTTTGAAAATTTTTTTTAAATACTTGGGATATTCTTTCTCGTTTAAATTTAGCAAAAAATCATAATCATACGGAGGATTAGAAATATCATCTTTTTTTAATAGTCTGAATAAATTAAACATACTATTTTAATTCCCTTTATATACAAAAAGTAATCATAAAATGATTATAAATCATGAAAAATAATCATGCAAGTAGGTTTAATATAAAAATTATTAAAAATATGATTTTAATTAATAAAAGAGAAAAATATGGACTCTACTAAAGAATTATTAGCAAAAAGATTAAAACAACTAAGAAAAAGTAAAGGACTGACGCAGGAAAAACTTGCCGAATTAATCGGAAGAGATACTAAACATATCTCAAAACTGGAAATTGCCGGGTCATATCCATCTATTGAAACTTTAGACAGAATTGCCGATGCACTCGGTATTGAGTTAAAAGATATTTTTAACTTTGACTCCGTTAGAGGTAAAGAATTTATTTTAAATGAATTTAAAGATATATTGAATGATTCTGACGAAAAAGAATTACAACAAATATACAAAATATATAAGTGTGTTACGCAATAACTTTATATTCTTTAGCAATGTTTGTAAGAATTTGAACAGCTTTATCAATTTGTTCAAAAGTTAAATCTTTCATTGTACAAAGTCTTAATCTGCATTCTTTTCTTCTTACGGCGGGGTATGTAACGATGTTTACGTAAACTCCTGCTTTTCTCAATTTATCATACATTTCAAAAAGAACGGGTTCTTTATAAATCATAACGGGAACTATCGCGGATTGAGTATGTGCAATATCAAAGCCCTGTTCAACCAGTTTTTTCTTAAGATATTCGGTATTTTCAAGAAGTTTTTTTCTGCCTGCGGTATCGGTTTCAAGAAGCTTAAACACTTCATTTAACCCGCCCGCTACAGAAGCGGGGAGTGCTGTAGAGAAGAAATAACTTCTTGCATAA
>CANQJQ010000076.1 GCA_947624265.1 Candidatus Gastranaerophilales bacterium | reverse complement strand
CTTCTCTCCTATATCTCATTTGAATATAACTTAGCTGATACAATGTTATCTTTTTTAATTAAAATATCTTTTTTATCCTTATAAGCATAAACAGTCAAACCTTCATTTTCATCAAAATCTACTATTTTTGCCACAAATTGCTTTTCGCCAGACTCATCCACGGGCGCTTTAAGTTTTAAATTAATATCTTTTCCTTTAAAAATTAAATATTCTTTATCCGCTCTTATTTTTCTTTCAACTCCCGGGGAACTAACTTCAAGATAGTATTTAAACGGAATAAGCTCATCCAAAAAATCATTCAGGCTTCTTGATACTTTTTCACAATCTTCAAGGGTTACTTCACGTTCCTGAGAATAAATAAAAATTCTAAGAAACCACCTGTGATTTTCTTTAACCAGTTCCGTTTCAACGGGAATAAGCCCGAAGCGCATCAATGTATTATCAACCAAGGGTTCTAATTTTTCCATTAATTCCTTTTTATTAACATATTCAAAAGGAGCATTTTTTTCCTGTTTTGTGTATTTTTCTTTAGACAACTAACACTCCTTTCTTATAAACTTAATAAATAAAAAAGAAACGGTTTTCCGTTTCTCTAATCAACATATTATTATAATAACATAATTTATTTTTTTTTAAAGTAAAGATTTATTTCAATTTTAAAAAATTTATTATAAAATGTATATTATGAAATCGGTAAAAGAAACGGCAACGGAAGAAAGAATAATACAAAAGCTGCAAGACTTTGATAAGTGCAGACAAATCGCTGAATATTTATTTAGAGATATTGAACTGCAAGAAATGCAGGAGTATGCAAATAATGTTTCAATTAAACGGCTCGGATATAATGACCACGGCCCCGTTCATATGCGCCAAGTTGCGATAAATGCCATAAAAATGCTTACGATATTGCACGATTTTAAAATCCAAACTTCGCTTGAAACTGAGGAAACAGGAACATTTGAAGACAGTATGTGTGCAGTTGTACTTGCGGGGTTAATGCATGACCTCGGTATGATGATAGGAAGACAAGGACACGAGGAAATGTCAGTCATACTTGCAATACCCATTATTGATAGAACATTGGCTGCCATTTTCCCTGAAGATATTCATAAAAGAGTCATTATTAAATCTTTAGCGCTTGAAGCCATAATAGGTCATATGTCCTCAAGAAAAATCCATTCAATTGAAGCCGGTATTATATTAATAGCGGATGGCTGTGATATGACAAAAGGCAGAGCGCGTATCCCCATGGCAATAAATACAACCCCAAAAGTCGGAGATATCCATAAATATTCTGCTAACGCCATAACAAGAGTAGGTATACACCACGGGGAAACGAAACCGATAAAAATAGATATAGAAATGTCCTCTGATGTCGGATTTTTCCAGATTGAAGAAGTTTTACTGACAAAGGTAGACTCAAGTCCCGCAAAACAATTTGTAGAACTTTATGCCGGAGTTACAAACCAAGAACGTAAAAGATACTTATAAAATACCCAAGAAGTTTTATTTTATTGTTAAATATCCCACATTTCTTTTAAAGTATATTGAACATATTTTTCAAAACAACTGCTTCAATTTCCTCAGTTCTGAAGTAAATAAAGACTTTTAAGATATATAATCATAACCCAATAATTCCGCAATTTTTGCTACAGTTTTAGGAAAATATCTGACAATATATTCAGATCTTGTTCTAACCGATTTTGTTTTATCACCGTATGTTGTCATAATCATATTAATTTCTGCAACAAGTTCGGCTAAACCTGTACTTCCGCTGCCGCCGGTCTGAGAGAAATATCTGATAATTTCTTGAGCCTGTTCCGGATAGTTTAATTGGAAATTTCTCATTTCTTCATTATAAATATTAATAACTTCTTGATTTCCGCTTATAATTCCAATTTTATTAGTCATTGTCGCATTTTTTAAATCAACCCCATGTCCCATTTCATGAGATATTATTGCAACATCTAATCCTGTTGATAATTCTTTATTAATAGGATCAATTGAACTTGATATCTCTTCTACAATATTTATTTTAGTACACCTAGAGAGATTAATTAATTGATCGGCAGGCATAGTTTTTAAAAATTCAAAAAATGCTCTGTGCATTGCTTCTTTACTTCCAAATGTATTTTTTTGATATGTGTTATCTTTTTTATATGGAGAAATTTTACTTTTTATATCTATTTTGATTGGAGATTCTTTTTCTTGGGTTATTGTTATCTCCATTTTTTCATCGTCAAATGAAACTACATAAGTTTTTCCGTTTATTACTGTAGTTGTTGTTCCGTCAGGGTTTTTTCTCCAACTTCTTTCCACTGAAAGCAGCCGTTGACCTTTTTCATCAGTTATATCATATTTATACTCGATAAATTTAATTTCTCCCGTTTCATCAACTTTTTGTATATAACTCCTATGAATATTTGAATTATTGTACTCATAATTTTCTTCATATTGAGTCAATCCGTTTTCGGATGAAACGGAAGAAATAATTTTACCGCCTTTAATTGTTCCGTTTTGAATAGCCTCAATAACATCCATATCCTCAGGATAATCGCTCAAATCATACCTTGTAGTTTCATAAGCACCTTTAAGCTTATCCGATTCTTTTGTATATAAGATATAGCTTGGTTCTCCGTTTTCATTATTTACAATTTCAATTTGGTATGCAATATCAGAACTCCCATTTATTTTATATAAAATAACGGTTCTATCTTTACCATAATACCAATTTATAGATTTATCTCCCTGTGTTTCAGATGTACTTTCCGTAATAATTCCGTCTTCTCGCACCGTAACAGTTTTTGCTATTTTAATTTCTTCGTTTGGTTGAACATCTGATTCATTATCAACAGAAGAAGATTCTTTTTTCCCCACTAGTTCAACCCCCGCATCATTTTGCAATTCTATAGCGTTATAAGAATATCCCTTATCTTTATACTTCATCAAAAATTCAATAAAAGTTTGTTGTTTTTGCTCGGGCAAGGACAATATAATTTTTATACTGCTATAATCTTTAAGCCCGATATCTATAAGTTTCATCGCTTTTTGATATTGGCTATCATCCAAACTTACCATGTCCGAAACATCATATGCCCCAACACCTTTATCTAATAATTCCATTGCTCTCTGATATTGGTTATCATCCAAACTTGCTATGTCAGGAACATAATATGACCCAACACCTTTATCTAATAATTCCATTGCTCTTTCATATTGCTGTCCATACAAACTTACTATTTCAGGAATACCCGAAGCATCAACTCCCTTATTCAATAATTCCATTGCTCTTTCATATTGCTGTCCATACAAACTTACTATTTCAGGAATACCGGAAGCATCAACTCCTTTATCCAATAATTCTATTGCTTTTTGATATTCGTCTTTACTCATATTTACTATTTTTATAACATTATAAGCCCCCATACCTCTACCCAATAATTCTGTTGCCCATTGATATTGTTCATCACTCAATCTCGCAATCTTCGTAACATTATATGCATCAACACCTTTATCTAATAATTCTACTGCTCTTTGATATTCGTTATCATTCATTCTGACTATGGTTGAAACATCATATGCATCAAAACCTTTATCTAATAATTCTATTGCTCGGTGATATTGCTTGTCATTATTGGCTATGTCCACAACATTAAATGCCAAAATGCCTTTATCTAATAATTCTACTGCTCTTTGATACGCTTTATTTTCTAATTTCGCTATTTTTATACTACTAGCGGCATCTATACCTTTATCTAATAATTCTATTGCTCTTTGATATTGATCATCATCCAAACTTATAAAATCAGTAACACTAAATACAGAAGCACCTTTACCTAATAATTCTATTGCTCTTTGATAGTACTTGTCATTATTTGCTATGTTCGGAACTTCATATGCATCAATACCTTTATCTAATAGTTCAATTGCTCTTTGATATTGGTTATCATCCAAACTTACTATGTCTGAAACATCATATGATTCAACACCTTTATCTAATAGTTCAATTGCCCTTTGATATTGTTTATAATCTAACTCATAAAATTCGCCTAAATTATAATACGATATACCTCGTTTTTTTAATTCAACAGCCCTTGAGTATTTTAAACTATCCAGTTCTGCCAGAAGTTTTCTTTCTGAATGACTCATTTTAGGATAATTCTCCTCAAGGAAAGCAATCCTTTGTTCAATTTCTTCAGGAGTCGGAAGTTGAGGTTCTGTAGTTTCTTGAGGCAAAACAGAACTTGCACCTTCACTTGCTGTTTGTTCCGTTACCTGTGTTTGAACCGGTATATTTGTATCAGTCCCTTGTTGAGGAGTATTAACTTGCATCGGGGGAACATTATTCCCTCCTGATATATTAAATAATATACCAGAAGTAACGGCATTAGCGTATATACCAGCGTCTTGAGCTTGAGTTTGGACTCCGGAAACTTGAGCCTGAGCATACGCTTGAGCTAAAGTAGTATCCACAACCAAATCTATATTGTGAGAATTAGGATTATCACTTTGTAAAGGAACTAAACCGTTTTCTTGTGTAACAGGTGCTCCTTGTATTAATTGAGGTGTATTTATACCGTTTCCATTAAGTTCAGGAGTTTGTACTTCATCATATACAACTTCATATTCGGCTTCTACTATATCCTGTTGTGTATGCGGAATATTACTTCCATTTATAACTCCGGAGCCAAGATAAATACTATTATCTGCCCAGTCATGTATTGTTAAATCTGCTCTGTAATTTTCTCCTTGTGTTTGAGTAAATACCTCACTTCCATCTTGAACACCTATAAACTGTTCATTTGGTATATTTGTATAACTTACTCTTACCGTTCTTATTGTATCATATACTTTTCCCTCTGAAGAAGAAGCAGTACTGTCATATTGTATTAGTCCTTGTTCATTTTCAATAGCGGAACCATAGACTTTAGCTGCATCAGATGCTGAAATATCCGTTGCAATTACATTCCCGTCTTTATCAAGGTAATTTGTATATTTTAATCCATACTCATTTGTACCCTTAACGCTTTTAACGGCACCTTCGGGTTTTGGAGTACCTGCCGCTATATGAACAGCTTCAAATGCCATTCCTCCAATAAACCCTGTCAGCATAGCACTATCCATATTTTCTTTAGATGCATTTAACCATTCTTCAAAGCTTACTTCCTTCCCTTCTATGGCACAAGTCAAAAGATAATTTGTGCCTCCGCCCATTGCTGCTGCGGACATACTTGCAGAACCACCTGTAATCCCTGCGGATAATAATCTGCCTACAATTTGGCTTGATGCTGTAGTCCCCGATGTTAAAACCGGTCTAACTATTGACGATGCCCCAAATGCCGCAGCCCCTGCCGTCAAAGAAGATGTTGTGGATACCATCGCTGTCTTTCCTAAATCCGTCCAAGAAAAATCAACATCATCATTAAATGCTGCTTCAGTTAAATAGTTTCCTATACCTATACCATCTCCTATTATTAATGAAGTTGTTTCACTTGCCGCAAGTCCTGCTGCTTTTTCCCCGATTTGCACTGCCGCTGTCTTTCCCAGAGTCTTTTCTGCTTGCGCTGCCGCCGCCTTTCCTATCGCCTTCCCTGCAGCTTTTCCTCCACCCATTCCGATAGCCGTAAATGCAGAGTTAATTACTCCGTTAGCTATATCCTGCATAGTTTCTTTAAAAGAATATCCGTCTTTCTCCGTTACCCCGTCTATTACCTGAGGTACCATATATGCAGCCGTACCGGCCGCAGTTAATGCTCCTATTGCTCCGACTGAAGCTGCTATACTCATACCTCCCGTAAAAGGAGCTGTTACGACACCTGCCGCTATTAATCCTACTACGGTCAAGCTTGATGTTATCCCTGAGATGATATTTGTACACTGCTTTTGTCCTTGTGTATATTTTAATACACTCTCTAATACCTCTGATTTTGATAAATCAACTTGGTTGTTCATTAAATTATTAAGTTCTTCTTCATTAAGTTCTTTTCCGATAACTGCTTTATATACTTCCTTTAATTTAGTCGGATCCTTCTTTAATTCTTCTATTTGAGATTTTAGTTCTGTAATTTGAGCCTGAACTTTATCTGAACCTGCACCAATTCCTGTTTTATTTTTAAACCAATCCCATCCCTTAGCTATTATTCCGTTATTTTCTTTTACCTCTTGAAATTGCTCCTCGTATGCAGTTACAATATTATCTAAATACTCAGTTATATCTTCTGTTAATTCATCTTGATTTCCAGTTTCTGCTCTGTTTGAATTTACCGATGATAAATTAACATGCTCAGCAGTAACATTTCTTTCACCTGCACTTATTTCTGTATATAATTCCTCTTCCCCTTTTTCTCCAAATACTGTTACATCATCTTCCGTTATTTTTTCTGAAGACAGCAAATAATCCTGTTTCTTTGTATATTCACCACTAACTCTTTCTACAGACATAGCAATACCTTTTTTGATAATATAAATTATATTATCGGCACTTTTTATTTTTTCTTTAATTTACAGTTACATTTATTAATAGTTTATTACAGTTACAAATCCAAAAAGTTTTCCATAATATTGCACAGTTCTATATAACGTTCTTTATTATGGATATAATTGTAGCCCAAAACAACCTCTAAAGAAGTTGCTGCAGAATGAAGAGCCTTATTAATTCTTCTTGCACTTGAGGTAGGAATATTTCTTGCTCTTCTCGCTAATTCAATTTCTTCATCAGTTAATGAAGGAGAAAGTTTTTTCAATAACTCGCTTTGAAATCCCGCATTAACAAAATGCACCGTTAATTTATGCAGCTTTTGAAGGTTTGAAGTCATCATAATAGTGTGCTCGCGTATAAACACTTCATACACGGCATCTCCAATATGTGCATAGTTTTTTATATTAAGTTCACTCATAATTTTTCTTTTTTATTTTATAGTAATATATAAATTATGAAAATACTTTTTGTAACAGATTTATACCCATTAAATGGTGAAACTTGCGCTAAAGCTCTTTTTTATATTGTTCAGGAATGGAAAAGACAGGGTCACGAGGTTGATGTTATTAAATCTAACTTTATTTTTAACACTCTTATCCGAGGACGAAAAATATGCAAACAAAAAATTTATAATGAAAACGGAATAAAAATATATAATCTTAACTTTCATACTCCGTTTTTATTTAATGTATATAATAAACTGCCTAAAGATTTTTCGCTTAAAAATTATGATGTTATAATTTCGCATATGCCCTCAGGTGCCCTAATGGCACAAAAGCTGTTAAAACGGGATAAAATAAAGTATATCTGCGCGGTTCACGCATCTGATATCGTTGTTTTAAAAGATTTTAAATATTCTTTATATTTTAGAAACAAGCTAAAAAAAGCATATTTAAGCGCAGATAAAATTGCAGCAAGAAGTCCCGTTCTTCAAAAGGAAATCGAACAAATTATTCCTTCAATAGAAGATAAAACATTTGTCGCATACTCAGGGTTAAACGATGAAATCCTTCAGAAGGAACTTAAACCAAAATTTTTTAACGAAAAAACTTTTCAAATAGCAACTGCCGCATCCCTGATTAAACGCAAAAATATTGATGTTATTATAAAAGCGCTTAAGTTGTGTAATCGGGATGATTTCCATTTAACGATTATGGGAGACGGAAATCAAAAAAGAAATTTAGAAAAACTTGTTAAAAAACTGAAATTGGAAAAAAATATTACTTTTGCCGGGAAATTATCAAGAGAAGATGTGTTTAAAAATCTTTCTCAATCGGATATTTTTGTACTGTTAAGCGACAATGAAACCTTTGGATTAGCTTATTTAGAAGCCATGGCAGAAAATAATATTATTATAGCCAAGAAAAATGACGGTATTGACGGAATTCTTAAAGACGGTCAAAATGCTTTTTTAATTAATCCTAATGTTATAGAGTTAAAAAACTGCTTTGAAAAAATCTTTTCCATGAATGAAAAAGAAATTGAAATAATAAAACAAAATACCATTGATACAATAAAAGAACTGACATTAAGTAAAGCAGCTCAAAATTATATTAAAAATATACAATAATTTTGTTTGTTTTATAATAAAATACATCTGATTTAAAAAGACAAGAAAGAAATGAAACAAACTTTATTATCTGTAATTAAGAATATACTAAGCAAAAAATCAACCGATGTATTTATTCAAGAGAGTAATACAACAGAGTTAAAAAAAACATTAAATATATTTGACCTTTTAATTTTGGGAATAAGTGCCGTAGTAGGAACGGGGATTTTTACCATAATAGGAAGCGCAATAGTAGGAGGCTCGGGAAGTTTAGGAGCAGGCAGCGCGGTTGTTATTTCTATGTTAATAGCAGCTACGGCAAGTTTATTTTCCGCATTGGCATACTCTGAAATTGCCGCAATGATGCCCGTAGCAGGAAGCGCATATACTTATACATACGCTACAATGGGCGAATTTATGGCATGGATTGTAGGCTGGGTTTTAATGCTTGAATATGCAATCGGGAATATTACCGTTGCAACAGCTTGGACAGGGTATTTAGTTCAATTATTAAAGGGATTTAAACATGTTCTTCCTGCTTTTATAGTTAATTGTCCCCTGTGGCTAAGAAACGATTTTCGCTCTATCTACACAATGTGCGATAAATACGGCTGGGATGTTCACGATAAAATGCCGTTTTTACACTTGCCTTTCGGTATAGAAATGCCAATAGCCGTAAATATTCCCGCAATATTTATTGTACTTGTACTTACAATACTTCTTATTAAAGGGGTTAAAGAATCTACAAGAGTAGCAGGGATTATGGTTTTTGTCAATTTATCCATAATTATTTCTTTTGTTTTGGTAGGCTCAAAATATGTGGCACCTTCTAACTGGGTTCCTTTTGCTCCGAACGGAATTGAAGGAATTTTAGCGGGAACTTTTATAATTTTCTTTGCATATATTGGTTTTGATGCCATATCAACCGCGGCAGAAGAAACTAAAAATCCGCAAAGAGATTTACCTATTGCAATTATTGGAACTTTAATCTTATGTACAATTTTATATATTTCGGTTGCTTTGGTTTTAACCGGAGTAATCCCTTTAAACAGTATAGATACACAAGCT
>CANQJQ010000075.1 GCA_947624265.1 Candidatus Gastranaerophilales bacterium | reverse complement strand
AATGAAATATTATAAGGTTTTTATTCCGTTCAATAATAATTATTTTCTTTAACTCGGCATTAAAGCAATTCTAACTCACCCTATCGGGCTCAAACAGAGAATTGCCTTGATGTTCACCTCGTTAATAAAATTACATTATTATTTAATATTATTAATAAAAAGAAAAAATAAATAATGAAATATTATAAGGTTTTTATTCCGTTCAATAATAATTATTTTCTTTAACTCGGCATTAAAGCAATTCTAACTCGCCCTATCGGGCTCAAACAGAGAATTGCTTTGATGTTCGCCTCGTTAAGAAAATTACATTATTATTTCAAGTCATTCAAACCTTATAATATTTCATTATATGGTATAAAATAATATAAAAAATAAAAAGAGGACAAAATGAAATTTCACACTAAATATCTTTGGTTTAATACTCAAAAACACCGCGAATACATAAACATAACTGACGAAGTGGAACAAGCATTAACGGAAAGCGGTATAAAAGAAGGAATGATTCTTGTAAGCGCAATGCATATAACTGCAGGCATTTACGTAAATGATGCGGAATCAGGATTAATTGCCGATATAGATAAATGGATTGAAGAACTTGCCCCGTTTGATATTAATTATAACCATCATCATACCGGAGAAACTAACGGCGACAGCCACTTAAAAAGTCTTTTAATCGGGCATGAAGTTATAATCCCGGTAACGGAAGGCAGACTTGATTTTGGTCCCTGGCAGCAGGTTTATTATGCAGAGTTTGACGGACAACGCAGAAAACGCGTTTTAATTAAAGTTATGGGGGAATAATGCTTATCCCCGTTAAAACCGCTTTAACTAAAGAAAAAAATACAATCACTTTATTTGAAACCCAAAATAAAGAATTTGATAAAACAATACTGATGATTGGGGTATTTCACGGCGAAGAACCTCAAGGGTATTATTTGCTTAATAAATTTATGAAAACGGATTTAACGGGAATTAAAAATAAATTATTGATAATTCCATGCTTAAACCCTGACGGTATGGCTAAAAATCAGCGTCAAAATTCAAACGGAGTTGATTTAAACAGAAATTTCCCCACAAAGAATTGGAAATTAACTGATAAAAATGAATATTTTGGAGGGTTAGAGCCTGAAAGCGAAATTGAAACAAAATTTATGACGGAAGTGCTTGAACATTATAAAATTGATGCAATACTTTCTATCCACGCACCTTTTAAAGTCGTAAATTATGATGGGCCGGCAAAAGAATTGGCGGAAAAAATATCAAAGATTACGGGATATCCTGTACAAAAAGATATAGGCTATCCGACCCCGGGAAGTTTTGGCAATTATGCGGGTGTTGAAAGAAATATTCCGACAGTTACTCTTGAATTGCCTGAAAATGTTTCAAATGAAGACTTATGGCATACTAATTATCCTTTATTAAATTACTTAGCTTTTAAATATTAGTCTTAAAGATTACCCACCATGGCAATAGTGTAATTTTAAAAATTGAATTAAAGTATTAATATTAATGACCTTAAAAATTACAATTTAAGTATGAAAGCAATATGGAAAGGGTTGGAAATGTACGATTTAAACATAATTGAAAAAGAAATTAGCGAGATTAAACTTTATATTGAGAATATTAAAATATACAATTATAAAAATTGTATAATGTTTAATAAGTTTGATATAATTTCTCACTTATATTTTTTATATGTAAATTTATCGGATCATATTAATAAAATTCTTGTAAAAGATTCACGGCAAATTATATTTGATAAAGTGATGGAACTTATTGAAGATGTAAGGTTTAAAGTAATAGTACTGAAATTTACTCTGATTAATATGGAAAAAAATCAAAAAAATACAAGTGAAACCTTGTCATTTAAAGAGTATATCAGTAAAAACAGGGAATTATTAGAAATATATTTGGCTAAGAATTTGGTGCAAGACTCGGATTTTGAATCAATATTAAATTAAAAGACCAATGTAACAAAAAAAAGTTACAATTTATCAAAATCACAACTTTTATGTTATATTTGAAATACTAAAATAGCATCTTAGAAAAGGAAAAATTGATGATTTCGGTAAATGATTTAAAAACAGGTTTGACACTGGATTTAGACGGCGGACTATGGAATGTAGTAGAATTTATGCACGTAAAACCGGGTAAAGGTGCGGCATTTGTAAGAACAAAATTAAAAAATGCCGAAACGGGCAACGTAGTTGAAAGAACCTTTAGAGCCGGTGAAAAAGTTGCTAAAGCTACTTTGGATAAAAGAGATATGCAATACCTTTATAAAGAAGGTAATGATTACGTAATGATGGATTTGGAAACTTATGAACAGATTTCCGTCGGAGCGGATAAAATCGGCGACGGTGTTAAATATTTAAAAGAAAATATGAATGTTGCAATTTTACTACACGGTACAAACATAATAGGTATAGATATACCTAACTTTGTAGAACTGGAAGTTGTTGATACTCCTCCTGCCGAAAAGGGTAACACGGCGCAAGGCGGTACAAAACCTGCAACTCTTGAAACGGGTGCTGTTGTAAACGTTCCTTTCTTTGTTACTACAGGTACCATAATTAGAGTTGATACCAGAACAAATGAGTATTTAGACAGAGTTTAGGGATTATTATAAAATGAAATTTGATCTTGAATACTTAGAAAAATTAGCTAATATAGTATATGAAAATGACCTGTCGGAAATTACTTTAGAGGATGAAGAAAAGGCCGTATGTTTTAAACGCGAAAAACAGGCTGTACAAACGGTAGTTCCGACTATAATGCCGGCAACGGCCACATCTCAAGTGATAAGTACACCTCAGCCGAAAGCTGAAGCTAAAAAAGATACATCCGCTCATAAAGGTAAACCTATTAACTCTCCTATGGTTGGTACATTTTATTCGGCTCCTTCGCCTGATGATGCACCGTTTGTTAAAGTTGGGGACTCTGTTTCCATAGGTCAGGTGGTTTGTATAATTGAAGCAATGAAGCTTATGAACGAAATTGAAGCTGATGTTTCGGGTAAAATAACCGAAATTTGTGTTCAAAACGGAGACAGCATAGAGTTTGGTCAGACTCTTATGTATGTAGAATAAAATTGATTGATAAAAAAGGGCTCTTAACGGGGCTCTTTTTTAATGGTTTTTATAATGCTAAATTTCTTGACTTAGAGCTGCTATCAGATTATAAAATGTTATATATATTAATTTAGGGAGAAATTATGAAACGTCGTGAATTTATTAAAAGTTCTTTACTCGCATTGGGCGGAACCGCTTTAATGACAACAGGATGCGGTAAGATAAACTTATAAAAGCTCAAGGTCAGGTTATTAAAAGAAAATATAAAGATATAGAAGTACCTCTATTGGGCTTTGGCTGTATGAGACTGCCAATGGACGGCAATAAAATAGATATGGTTGAACTTGAAAAAATGGCTGAATATGCCATGGCTCATGGGGCTAACTATTTTGATACAGCTTATATGTATGTAGACGGCAAATCCGAAAATGCAATAGGCAAAGTGCTTAAAAAATATGACAGAAATTCTTTTATTCTTGCCGATAAAAGCCCTATATATAAAATGAATTCAAGAGAAGACGTAAGAAAAATATTTGATGAACAACGTAAAAAATGTCAGGTAGATTATTTTGATTTTTATATGTGCCACAATATTAATGTTAGTACTGTTGACCAGTATAAAAATGTTAAAATGGTTGAAGAACTTAATAAATTAAAAGAAGAAGGTTTAATTAAGTATTTTGGTTTTTCTTTCCACGGCACTCCCGAAATTTTAAAAGATGTTGTAAAAGATTATAAGTGGGATTTTGCTCAATTGCAGGTTAATTATCTTGATTGGGATGTGGTAAAAGCGCATGAACAATATAATATTGTACAAGCTCTGGGTATTCCCGTTACCGTAATGGAGCCTTTAAGAGGCGGTGGTTTGGTTAATTTGAGCGAAAAATCACTCGCAAAATTAAAAGAAAATTATCCTAATGCTTCTCCCGCTGAGTTTGGTTTAAGGTGGGCAGCAAGCCAAAACAACGTTGTAACGGTGCTATCGGGCATGAGTAATTTAAAACAAATGAAAGAAAATATCGCAACTTTTGAAAACTTTACTCCTATGAGTGAAGAGGAAATAAAAGTTGCCGATGAAATGGCAAAAATTATCCAATCTCAAGGTGAAATAAATTGTACTGCCTGCAAATACTGTACGGAAGTCTGCCCCAAAGGTATTAATATTCCTGCTATTTTTTCTTTATATAACCAGTATAAAGTTACAAATAGTGCATTTCACTTAAAAATATACTATGAAACACTTAGCGACAGTGAAAAAGCTAATAATTGCATTAAATGCAGTTTATGTAACAAAAATTGCCCGCAAAACCTTCCTATACCTGATTTGTTGGCACAGGTTCAAAAAGATTACGAAAAAGCAAAGGCAAGTTCATAATGTTATATAAAGTAAGATTTTCAATTGCAATTATCGTTTTTATTATTGCAATATTAGGTATTTTTGGGATATTTTATCCATTGCCGTTTTTTGATATTCAAATTGCACCTTTAATACAAAGAGTAATAGTTGATATATCTGTTATTTCAGGTATTACCTTAGGAGTAATGCTTCTTTTAACCTTAATTTTCGGCAGATTATACTGTTCAACTCTGTGCCCGTTTGGAATATTTCAAGAGCTTATAGCTCTATTCAGGGGCGAAGGTAATGAAGAAACAAGAAAAAATCTGCCTGTTAAATATTTTGTTACGGCAATAACTTTTGGGATAATGTTTGGCGGAAGCGCAGTTTTAATAAGGTATCTTGAACCTTATACGTTTTTTGGCTCGGCTTTAACAATTTCTGTTATAGGCATAATTGCCGTTGTAGCGGTTATAATACTTACAACTTTTAAAAACAGGTACTTTTGTACGAATATCTGCCCCGTCGGATGTGTATTAGGCTTATTATCAAAAATCTCACTTTTAAAAGTATACATAAAAGAAGATGAATGTTTATCCTGCGGCATGTGCGAAAGAAACTGCCCCTCAGGTTGTATAGAAGTTGATGAGGCTAAAGTTGATAACGAAACTTGCGTTAAATGTTTAAAATGTTTAAAGCAATGTCCTAAAAATGCTATTAAATACGGGATTAAACCTAAAAGTGAAGTAAAATTTAATCCTAAAAGACGTGAGATAATTACTCTTGGTTCTGCTTTAATTATTTTAGGTTTAGCGGTTAAAGCTGGTATTGAAATAGGGAAAACCGCAGCGCAAAAGATTAAAAATATTATACTTCCTCCCGGAACCGATAATGCCCAAAGGATGTTTAATAAATGCTTAAATTGTAACCTTTGCATAAATGCATGCCCGAATAATATCTTAACAAAAGCAAATAAAGAATTTGGTGCGGTACATATTGACTATACAAAAGGTGAAAAATATTGCAAATATGATTGCAGAGAATGTGCAAAAGTATGTCCTTCAGGTGCCATAAAGAAAATTACGCTTGAGGAAAAGCAAAGAACAAGAATAGCAATGGCTGTAATAAATCCTGATAAATGCTCTCATAACGGTTCTTGTGTTGATGTTTGTCCTGTTGGGGCTATAACAAGAGAAGATAATACTTCTGCAAAAATAGACGCTTCAAAATGTATCGGATGCGGAAGATGCAAAACCGTCTGCAATTCGGGTGCTATAGAAATATTTGCAATAAACGAGCAGCAGAGAGTATAATCTTATAAAAAGGAGAAAATCATGTCGCTTGGCGTTACCGAAATTATTTTAATATTAGTTGTCATATTGCTTCTTTTCGGAGGTAAAAGGATACCCGAACTGGCAAGAGCCTTAGGTAAAGCTTCCTATGAATTTAAAAAGGCTAAAGAGGTTATCAAAAAAGAAACCGACGAAATAAAAGACGCGATAGAAGACGCTCAAGAACCGCCTAAAGAATTTAAGAGCGATGATGTTTAATAATGGCTGAAGAAGAAAAAGATGAAAGTCTGATTACTCATCTTGAAGCTTTAAGAAAAACCATTCTTAAATGCTTATATTCGGTTGCGATTGTTTTGCCGTTTGCTTTTTACTTTTCGCCAAAAATCTTAAACCTTTTTATAAAACTTCTCTTAAGAGGAAATAATATTACGTTAAATTTTTTCTCGCCTGCCGAGGTATTTATAATACAGATAAAACTTGGCGTTTTAATTTCTATAATAGTTTGTTTTCCTTATATTATAAAGCAGTTATGGGATTTTATACTGCCTGCACTATACGATAACGAAAGAAAATTTTTAAAATCCTTAGTTATTATTTCAAGTCTGTTATTCTGTTTAGGGGTTATATTCTGTGTATTTATAATACTGCCCTTGATTATAAATTTTGGTTTGAGTTTTCAAGCGGAGAATATTCAAGCTGTGTTTAGGATATCCGAGGTTATAAATCTTGCACTGTGGCTTTCTTTAGCTTTCGGGCTTATGTTTCAGCTTCCCGTAATAACTTTTTATTTAATAAAGTCAGGACTTGTTGAATATAATTCTATAGCAAATAAAAGACCTTATGTTGTTGTAGGATTGTTAATAATAGCTGGGATACTGACTCCGCCTGATATTGTGAGCCAAGTTATGCTGGCACTGCCGTCATATCTTCTTTTTGAAGGCGGACTTTTGTTTGCAAAATTAAATGGTAAGAAAGATTTGGCAGATTAAATTTTAACTTGACTGACAGCTGCTATCATCTTTTAATATCTGTATTATGATAAATTTATCTTTACCGACAAGAATATTAAAGGGATTGAATACAAGTTCTTCTTTAGGTATGTTTGCACGTGATACGGGCGGGTGCTTATTATCTAAACTTGCCGTATCAAGAAGCACTGATGAGGCTAAAGAAATAAGTATTGCCGAATTATCAGAGTCAGCTTTGTTTTATTTTTCAGCTCCCGCTCTTGCAAAAGCCACATCTAAAATATTTGCTCAAAAATATAATATTGATAAAGAGCTCATAACTACTCCGATGAAAGAGATTAAAGATGTCGGCGTTGAAAAATTAAAAGATATAAAACTGGCTAAATTCGGGCAAATAGCATCAACTTTTGCCGTAATTCTTCCATTAGTATTTGCCATTGCTCCTATCAGAAATTTATTTACATACGCAAATAAAGGTAAAGATGAATTTGTCAGTGTAGTCGGATTAAAAAAAGATAAAACGGAAGCTAAAAAGGATGAAGCAAAGCAAAAAGCGGCTAAACTTATTAAAAAACTTGCTTCAATCAGTGCAATTTCTTTAGGGGTTTTATCTTTAATACTTACCGCCGCTAAAAATGACAAAATATATGATTTTATAAAGCCCTATATTTCTAAAATCGTAAAAAACTTTGATTTTACAAAAACAAATGATTTAAAACTTTCACACTACGGGGCTTTTATATATCCCGTAAGTATTGCAAGCTACTATTACGCTTCAAGAGATAAATATGAAGTGCAGGAAAATACAAGACGTTTTGCCACAACGGTTCCTTTAATGTTTTTTGGTGAAAAACTTATAGAAAAGCCTATACATAAAGGTTTTGATAAACTGTTTAACACGAAAGTGCTTGAAAACGGTGTAATAAAATCATACGATGAAATATTAAAACTGCCTTCCAAACTACAAAAGCAATATTTAAAAAGCAAAAATTTCTCATACGGTTTGACATTTTTGACAAACACAATGGTTATAGCTGCTGCAGTAGGACTGTTAAATCGTATTGCCACTAAAAAAAGCTACGAACGTGATAATAAGAAGGAGTTATAAATTTATAACTTTTAATATCTCGTGTAAATCAGCTTTAGTCTTTTTTACTTCCGCATTTGAATATTTTATAGCGCTGTCGGGGTCTTTAAGTCCGTTACCCGTTAAAATACAAACGGAAGTTGAATTTTTCTTAATTAATCCCATCTTATTGGCTTTAATTAAACCTGCAACGGAAGCTGCACTTCCCGGTTCAGCTAAAATACCTTCCGTTGAAGCCATAAGTTTATATGCTTCAATGATTTCAGGGTCAGAAACGCAGTCTATTCTGCCGTTTGATATATCACGAGCACGTTCGGCTTGTTTCCAGCTTGCGGGGTTACCAATTCTTATGGCGGTTGCAATAGTTTCAGGATGCAAAATTCTTTCACCTCTAACTATTGCGGCAGCACCTTCGGCCTCGTAACCCATCATTTTAGGCAGATGTGTGGATTTATGCAGAGCATAAAATTCCTCATATCCTTTAAAATAAGCTGTAATATTTCCCGCATTGCCTACGGGGATAAAATGATAATCAGGAGCATCCCCTAAAGCTTCAATTATTTCAAATGCCCCCGTTTTTTGTCCTTCAATTCTATAGGGGTTTACCGAGTTTACAAGCGTAATAGGCGAATTTTTTGAAATTTCAATAACCATTTCAAGTGCTTCATCAAAGTTGCCTTGAATTGCAATAATTTCAGCACCGTACATCATTGCTTGAGAGAGTTTGCCAAGTGCAATATAACCGTCAGGAATTAATACAAAAACTCTTACTCCTGCTTTTGCTCCGTATGCAGCTGCTGCGGCACTTGTATTGCCCGTAGAAGCACATATAATTGCTTTAGCACCATCTTCAACGGCTTTGGTAACCGCCATTGTCATACCGCGGTCTTTAAAACTGCCCGTCGGGTTTGCACCTTCATATTTTAGATATAAATTTCCTTTTAAACCTATTTTCTTTGCTAAATTATCGGCTTTTATTAAAGGAGTATTTCCTTCATTTAAAGTTATAACGGGTGTTTTATCCGTTACGGGAAGGTATTGCCTGTATTTATTTATTAATCCCTGATAATGATTTTTTTCCATAAAAGCCTCCTAATTCATAACTCTCAATAGGTTATTGATATTTTTAATACTGTCTGATTGAAGCATTTCTTTTAAAGCATTCTGCACGTCAGCTTCTTTACTTGTTTCGGTAATAACAACTATTTCGGCTGTATTATCTTCATTAACTCCTTTTTGCATAATGGTTGAAATATTAATATTATTTTTACCGCAGACGCTTCCTATAAAGCCGATAGCTCCGGGGTGGTTGCTTGCCGTAATGGAGATGTAATACTCATTAAAAGTATCGCCAATATTGATTTGATTTGCAGCTTCCTCATGATGACATACAGATTGCGGAAGCGGTGAATCAGTTGCTTCAAGTTCCGACGCTAAAACCAGTAAATCTCCGACAACACTGCTGGATGTGGGGTCAGCGCCGGCACCTGCTCCTGTCAAAA
>CANQJQ010000074.1 GCA_947624265.1 Candidatus Gastranaerophilales bacterium | reverse complement strand
ATAAGTTAGTCCAAATATAAGGTCGTCGCTACGACCGAGCGAACGACAGGCTTGAGCGAAAAATATTTTCTCAAAAACATAATTTTTCAGGCTCAAATATAAATAAGTTAAACCAACTATAAAGGTGCCGCTGCACCAGCTTTTCTATACTGCCGAATAAATTTCAGTAAGTAGTAAAAAGTAAAGGAAAATAAAAATGAACACAGATCCGATAGCAGATATGCTCACAAGAATAAGAAACGCTAACATGGTTTCTTTAAATGAAGTAGATATGCCAAGTTCAAAATTAAAAATAGAATTGGCAAAATTATTAAAGTCAGAAGGTTATGTTGAAGACTATCAAGTAGTTGATAAGGAAAATTCAAACTTTAAGACTTTAAAAATCACATTAAAATACGATGAAAAATCAAAACCCGTAATTTCAAACCTTCAAAGAGTATCAAGACCCGGTTTAAGAAATTACTGTAAAGCAAAAGATATACCTCAAGTATTAGGCGGAATGGGTATAGCAATCATATCTACAAGTAAAGGTTTATTAACCGACAGAAAAGCAAAAAAAGAAAATGTCGGCGGTGAAATTCTTTGCTACGTATGGTAATAAGTTAAGTAAATAATTTAATTGGAGATAAAGAAAATGTCACGTATAGGAAAATTACCCGTTATAATACCTGATGGTGTTGAGGTAAAAGTAGAAGGACAAGTTGTTACTGCAAAAGGACCTTTAGGTACTGAAACAGTTGAAATTCGTCCCGAAATAAAAGTAGAAAAACAAGAAAATACAATTGTTTTGACAAGATTAAACGAAGACAGAAAATCACGTTCACTTCACGGTTTATCAAGAACCTTGGTAGCTAATGTAGTAAACGGTGTTAAAACAGGGTTTACAAAAAAACTTGAAATAGTCGGTGTCGGTTATCGTGCTCAAATGCAGGGCAGCACTTTAAATTTAGCTTTGGGTTATTCACACCCGATTGATATAAAAGCTCCCGAAGGTATTAAAATTGCCGTTGACCAGAATACAAAAATAACTATTTCAGGTGCCAATAAACAATTAGTAGGTGATATTGCAGCATTAATAAGAAGCAAGAGACCGCCAGAAGTTTATAAAGGTAAAGGTATTAAGTACGAAGGCGAACACATCAGAAGAAAAGCCGGTAAGACAGGTAAGAAGTAGCAGATTTTGCGTAGGGTGTAGCCGAACGAAGTGAGCGAACCCGAACATGTGAGAGCAAAGTGAACGACAGGGCAAAGCCCGAAGTGAACTACTTGCTCGAGAGAAAGCAAAATCTAAGACAGCCGACAGAGCAGTTTTCAAGTTGGGCTCAAATATAAACAAGTTAAACCCAATATAAAGGTGCCGCTGCACCCTCGAGAGAAAGCAAATTTCAAGCCCCGCAGAGCGGGCTCATATATAGGCTCAAATATAAAATAAGTAAAACTAAATATAAGATTGCCAATATAGACCCTTATAATTATATAAGAAGGTCTGGGTGAAAGGAAAGAGAAATGATTAAACAAACAAACAAAAAAGAAGCAACACAAAAAAGACACAGAAGATTAAGAGCTAAACTTATGGGGACAACTGAAGCTCCGAGATTAGCAGTATACAGAAGCACAAAACACATTTATGCTCAAATTATTGATGACGTAAAAGGTGTAACAATCGTATCCGCATCATCAATTGACAAAGATATGAGAAAAGATTTAACTCATGGTGGAAACATTGAAAGCGCAAAAGCTGTAGGTGAAGCTATTGCCAAGAAAGCTTTAAAAGCCGGAGTAAAAGATGTCGTTTTTGACAGAGGCGGTTTCTTATACCATGGACGTGTTGCAGCTTTAGCGGATGCAGCAAGAGAAGCAGGATTAAATTTCTAATTCTTTTAGATTGTATTATAAAAAGGGGGCAGAGCTTTTTTGCTGTACCCCTTTTTATTATCTGTATATTTTTTTTTGATTACAGGTCAAAAATTTGTTTTAAAAACGGTATTGTCTTTAATTTCAAAAATTTCAACATTTTTTAAATATTCTTCTTTAAAATGCAAGGTATCAACAGAAGTTATAATAGTTTGAGTTTCATCACCTATTGCATCAAGCAGGAAGTTTTGTCTTAAATCATCAAGTTCGGCTAAAACGTCATCAAGGAGTAAAATTGCATTAGTGTGGATTTTTTCTTTAATCAATTCAAGTTCCGCCAGTTTTAAAGATAAAACGATTGTTCTTTGCTGTCCTTGCGATGCAAATTTCTTAGCATCATTATCGTTTATATAAAATGAAACATCATCCCTGTGCGCTCCTACGACTGATTGCGCTCTAATTATTTCTTCGGGTTTTTTTTCTTCAAGTTTTTGTTTAAAGTTTTCTAAAATATATTCATTATTATAGGGGAATTTTTCGCTGCAATTGATATCCCCTATGATGGAAGAATTATAAAAAACAGATAAATTTTCAGTGTTTGAAATTTGTTTGTGTTTCTCTGCGGCGATTTTTTGAAGTTCATGTAAAAAATTTAATCTTATAAAAATTAAATTGCTTCCCGTAATTGCCAGCTGTTCATTCCATATATCAAGCATGGAAGTATCAGCGTTTATATTTCCCTTTAAATCTTTTAAATAATTATTTTTTTGGGTTTTTATTTTATTATATTTATTTAGTCTTTCAATATAAGCAGGAAAAATTTGGCTTATTGCGTTATTAAGCCATTTTCTCCTATCCTCGGGAGCACCTCTTAAAAGTAATAAATCATTTACGGTAAAACAAACCGCCGAAATGTTGCTTATAAATTCAGAAGATTTATTTTTATTTAGTCCGTTTACTTTTAACTTTTTTCTGTTTGGCGGGTTAATATTAATTTCCAAATCAATGTCGATATCAAATTTTTTTATTTCCGCCTTAATATTACAAAATTCCTCGCCCCATTTTATTAATTCCGAGTCGGATTTTGCTCTGATTGAGTCGAGCGCAGAAAGATAGTATACTGCTTCTAAAAGATTTGTCTTCCCTTGCGCATTTTTACCTATTATTAAGATTTTTTTAGAATTAAAATCTAAATCCAAATCACAATAGTTTCTGAAATTCTTTAATTTTAAAGACTTAATGAACATATAATAATTATAACAAAATAAATGCAAAATTTTAAAAATATTGATAGAATAGAATAAAAACAAAAAGGAAGTCTTAAATGGCAAGTTTGGAAGATATAATAAATATAGGGAAAAAACTATATAATAACGATTTAACAATAGGAACATCCGGAAATATAAGTATAAAAACTGATAACGGCATATTAATAACTGCTTCAGGTACTGCGTTGGGTAATTTAACAGAAGAAGATATAGTTTTAATTGATTTTGAAGGGAATGAAAAGGAAAATAAAAAAGCATCCTCTGAAAAAATGCTTCATGTTGAAATATATAAACAAAGAAGCGATGTAAAAGCTATAATACATACACATCCTGTGTATTTAACAACATTTGCGGCTTGTCATAAAACTTTAGATGCACCTATAATGTCGGAGAATATAATATATTTTGAAGACATTCCCGTTGCTCCTTATGCAATGCCGTCTTCAAAAGAGCTTGTTGAAAATACCGTTAAATATCTGCACGATAGAGATGTAGTCATGATGGCAAACCATGGGGCAATTGCAATTGCCGATAACCCGGGAAATGCTTTTTTAAAGATGGAAACAGCGGAATATTATGCCCATGTAACACTAAATACACAATTGTTAGGCGGAGCAAAGATGCTTTCTTTTAAAGATGTTCAGGACTTAATAAATTTAAAACATAATAAAATTTAAAATTATTAAAGTTTTTAATATTTCTTCCGATAATAGAAAAGGAATGTAGTAAGAGATAAAAATTTTATGCCTGATTTTGACTATAATATTTATTCCGTAAATTTACCTAAAAATTCGGAAAAAACAAGTGGTTCTGATAAAAGTTCTGCCGATAATTTGGAAAATATTGAAAGAAGCAAAAGAGAACTTATAGAAAAGCTTTCGGAACTTTTAAAGGAAGCTGAGAATTCAAAAAATACTGACAAAATAGGGGTATTTAAGGATATGCTAGAAAAAGCCGAGAAGGCTTCAAGCATTGAAGAATTAAAAAACATACATGATTTATATAAAAATATAATATATAAAAAGGCATCTCATCAGGCGAGAATAAATGCTTATGCAATGATGCAGAGACCTATGCAGGAAGATACATCAATAAATTATCAGCAAAAACTTGATTATTTAAAAGATGAACTGAATGAATATGTTGTGGATGATAACCAAAGAAATGAGGCCTTGGCACTTTTAAATGGGTTTGATGAAGAAACGCTTGAAAAAGTTTTTCTTCAGGTGTTAAACGGGAGAATAAATGCTTATGACGGAATAACTGGCGCGGATGCAGGTATTGATGACAGCCGAATAGATGCTGTTGTCCGATTGTTAAACGGTAGTATAAGCATGTATGAAGCTAAATTTTTGGATGATAATTTTGAAGAAAAAGAAAGCAAACAAATAATTGATACGGCGAAAAAACTAAAAATTAGTGTTTGGGAAGCAGATGAGATAATTTCGAAAATTCTTGAAAATAATAATGATTTTTCATTTGAAGAAGCTTCAAAATATGCTCAGCTAACGGATGAGCAGCAGATACTAAGCAGAAAGATTATTGACAATTATTGTTTTAGTGCTCTTGATTCAATATTTATAGCAGGTTCAACGCTGCAAGGTGAACAACAGCAAAAAGCAGCCGAATTTCTAAAGAAAAATAACGGTTTAGATGCAAAAATTGCAGTAAAATATGCCAAATTAAGTGATGAACAGAAAGAAAAAGCAGATAAAATAACAGATACAAATAAAGACTTGGATATAAATTCCGTTATAAATTTGGTAACATCGACTGATAACTTTGAAAAAATTCCTGAAGCTATCGAATTTATGAAGAAATATAGAAATTCTGACGGTAAAGATGCGGCAGAATATGTTACGTTATCTGAAAAATCCAGAAAAAATGTCGATGCATTACTGTCAAATCCGGATTATGAAGTTTTAAAACCGTCAGATGCAATATTTTTGTCAAATAATATATATTCAAAAGCCGAAACAGATAAGGTAGTAAGCTTTATGAATAAGTATAAAGGTGTTGATGCAAAGAGTGCAATAAAATATAAAAAGCTTGTTCCCGAAATGAAAAAAAGTGTTGATAAATTATTAATGGGTTCTGTTGAAAAGGAGCTTTCTCCGAATTTAATAATAGATATAGCAGAAAAAATTGTATTATCTACCCCGGAAGAAATAGAAATGGCTGCGGATTTTTGTAAAAGACATAAAACAGCTACGTCATTAGATGGTGCTAATTATCTTACTCTGGGGAACAATAAATTAAGAAGAAAAGTCGATTCCGTATTGAATGAGAATGAAGATATTCTGCCTTCTACATTAATATATCTTGCAGGTCATGGGGGAAAGCATTTTAATCGTGATATTAAATTTTTAATTAAAAATCCGAAAATAAACGATTTTTCAATGATGACATACTCTTTATCGACACCTGTTATAAGAGATATTAGATTAAATAATATATTGAAGAAATTTGATAATATAAGTATTGATGATGCATTAGATATTATAGATGCTACCGAAAGCCAGATTGACAGAATGTTGGAAGTTAAGAAAAAGTATCCTGATGCGGAAATCAGGGATTTATATGAAATTGCCATTATGACGCATAAGGAAAGAAATGAATTTCTAAAATATATTAATGATGATAAATACAAAGGTTACAAGTTAAGAAATATTCTAGATATTTTAAATTTAGACATAGAACCGGATGAACGTGAGTTAATGTTTCAATTATTAGATTCATATCCCGATGCAAAAATTGAAAATGCGCTGGAATATATAAATCTTGATGCACAAAAAAAAGAATATCTGGATGAAATATTGTTTAGTGATGAATATAAAGGCAGTAAACTGCCGTGTGATATATTTAGTGCTGCGGAAAACTTAAAAACAAGAGAACAAATACATAAAGTATCGAAGTTTTTGTTTGATTTTCCGGAGGCAGAGATTACGGATGCAATGAAAATAGCTTCATTTAGTGATGAAACCATTGAACAAATTGAAGAAATATTAAGAACATACAAGGATATTCGTCCTACGGATGCAATAAAATATGTTGCAACAAAAGGATTTTTGGAAGGTGAAAATCACCAAGCCCGTTTAAAGAAAATAATTCAGCAAAGCAGCCAAAATAAATATCAGGCGGAACTGTTATATATGCTAACGAATATGAGTATGAAAAAAAGAGCGGGTATTTTTAACTATAATATTTCTGAAGAAGAGTTTTATAATGCGGTTAAATTACTTAACAGTTCTACTTTTAAGAAAGCATATAAGACTCCTAACGAATTTTTGAGTGATATAGATATTAAATATACGACAAAAGTAAATGATAAATATCCCGAGCTTCCAAAAGAAGAATTGGAACTGGAACAGGAAAGAATAGTTGATTTCTTTTCCGAAAATATTGTTCAAATAGTAAGGGCATTAAAATATCTTGATACCGATACCGTAAACCAAATGATGTCAAAACGTACGAACTTATTTTTGAAATCATTGAATAAGCTGAATATACTGAGCAATAAAAATTTAGAGTTACTGTCTGTGTTAATCAGAAAAACAAATAGTGCAAAAAACAAGATTGAGCTGTGCAACTTAGTTGAAGTATGCGAATTAAGCAATATTAAGACTGATATACTAAAGGAACTGGCTAATAAGGAATGTATAACCACGGATGATATTAAGGCAGTAAAAAAACAAATAAAAATGGAATACCTGCACGAAATTTTAATTGATTGCGGATACAATGAAAAAGAAATAGAAAAAATCGACTGGGAAAAATTAAACTTTAACGAAGAATATGCTCACCTGTTAAACGAAATCAGAGGAGATGAATTATCATTCATTATTAAGTCCTGCTTGAAAGGTGATTTTAGTCGAGCTTTAAAAGATAAGTCTAATAAATACGGTAAGGCAAACGCTCAAACAAAAGAATTGTTTATAAAAAATAAACTTAATTATGACAAATGGCTGAATCCGGATATTGAAGATAAAGTTGTAAATATAGACGGAAAAAAATACAAGTTTAAAATATGGGATAGAAACCCGTTAGAGGACATATTTATAGGGAATAATACCAATTGTTGTACGGCGGTTGGCGGATGTAACGGCGGCGCAACTCCGATTTATTTAACAAATACCGCATTTAATATTGTTGAATTGTGTGATGAAGACGGAAATCCGATTGCTATGTCAAGAGTATTTATGGGGAAAATAAATAACAAACCTGCATTGATGATGGATACGTTAGAATTATCTTCAACTAGAAACAATGTAAAAATAAGAGATGAATATTTTGATTATATGAAAAAATATGCCCAAGCTGTTACGGGTAAAACGAATACACCGGTATATTATTCTTCATCATATACAAAAGTTCCGACTGCTGATTTGGATAGAATAAGTACAATTACGGGATTTATAGGAAGTGTATATCCGAATAATGTATATATTAACTCAAAAAAGAATTGGATAAAACCTGAGATGATGAAATGTATGGGTCTGACAGAGTGGTATGTGGTTCCTCAGCGTTCAAATTATAATTTAGCCCCTTGGTAAGAATTTCTTTTTTCAAGCAATTTATCAATTTTATTTAAAACAACAAATTTTTTGCTTAACCAAGCAGGGGCGAGCATATTGGGTTTTAAGCCATTACCTGCTAAACGGTGGATTGTAACTTCAGGCGGAAGCATTTCTAAGAAATCGCAAGCGGTTTCAACATATTCATCCTCTTCCATCATGGGAATTTTGCCCTGATAATACAATTTTACAAGACGAGTATTATTCAGAACACATAAAAGATGAATTTTAACCCCGTTTACTCCCAAGTCGCCAAGTACTTTTGCGGTTTCCAGCATATCTTTTTTTGTCTCGTTCGGCAGCCCTAAAATAACGTGGGCACATACATTAATATTTCTTTTTTGAGATTCTTTTAATGCTTTAACAAAGGTTTCAAAAGAATGACCTCGATTTATAAATTTTAAAGACTTTTCATGAATGCTTTGAAGTCCGTACTCAAGCCAAACATAATGATTTTTAGTATAAGAAGCAATTAAATCCAGTTTTTCGCTGTCTACGCAGTCAGGGCGGGTGCCTATAGACATACCTATGACATCTTCATGAGAAAGAGCCTGATTATAGATATTTTCAAGCTCTTTAACGGGTTTATATGTATTTGTATATGCTTGAAAATATGCAAGGAATTTTTTTGCTTTATATTTTTCTTTTGATAAAGCTATACCTAAATCAAGCTGTTCTTTAATTGAAATATTATTAGGATAAAGCTGAGAAAAACTTCCGCCTCCGTCGCAAAAGATACAGCCTTCATTTGATATTGTTCCGTCTCTGTTAGGACAAGTAAAACCGGCATCAAGAGTAACCTTATAAACCTTGACTCCATATAAATTTCTAAGATAATCACTAAAACGATTATACCGTTTATCAGTATTATTAAAGAACATTATTGTTCTTGTTGGTCTTCAAGAGCGGGATAAACGTAATGTTCACCGCAATTAGGGCAGACAACTTCCTGCTGTTTACCGTCTTCAAGTTTAGCTACTTCAAATAAGCATTTACATCCTGATTGAACACATCTTATTGCCCAAGTGGGTCTAACAATTCTTGCCATAATAAAATCCTTTTAAATACTAAAAAGCATGAAGTAATAATATAATAAATCGCTCTACAGGGCAATTTATTAACTTTTATGAACTGCCAAGAAGGTTATTATAACTGTTTTTTAAAGAAACGAAGAAAAATAAATTGCCAAAAATTAAAAAAGTATAAAAAACATGTGTTGACTTAAAATTTTGTTTGGAATAGAGTAATAAATGTTCCGAGAGGGGCACAATTGGCACGATACTTAGAGTGCAAAATTAAAGACTGAAAAGTCAGAGAGTTAGGAGCCTCAAAAAGTTTTAAAGAAACTTAAAAAAAGTTCTTGACAATAAAAATTGAGGTGATAACATAGAAAATGTCGCAAAAATAAGCGATTGAAAATTTAAAGGAATGTGGAATGAGACGAATGGTTAAATTTTGCTGACTTTAAATGTGAGATAAATAGAACATTGAAAACAGAATAGCTGAAAACGATAAATACCTGTTGATTTTGAATAAAATGAAACGGACACAAAATGAAGTCGAGCAAAGAGCGTTAGCCGATGTGAAGAAACGGGCTGACTTGTGATGAGCAAGGCAGGCAGGTTTCTGAACATAATATGAGC
>CANQJQ010000073.1 GCA_947624265.1 Candidatus Gastranaerophilales bacterium | reverse complement strand
ATTTATTTGAGTATGGAGTTTTTTTATAGATTAATAGTCCGTTATTTTGAGCATCAGCATATTTATTTATAAATTTTAAATTCAGCCTTTGTGCTTTAGGCATAAGCATGTAAGCGCTCATCCTCCTAAATACATCTTCATACGTATTTAATTGCTGTAAATATCCGCCAAGCTGTGCTGCAACGGCAGCAGCATATATAGGAGGACTAAAAGTATTTTCTTCAATACGTTCAAAATTTATTAACCCCTCATCCGCATCATACCATGTTCTATACCTGTAAATAGGCGAATTTATTACATCCCCTGCAGTATAAATTATTGCATCTTTTAACTGTTCTTTTACATTTTCATTTATATCTTCTCCTATCGGAGAAACTGAAAAGCGTTTTTTATCCGTAACGGAACGCAATGTAATATCAGAAATATCAATATTATGCCCGTTCGGGTTAAAAGTATCAGCAGTTATCGTATCAATAATTAAATCTTCAAAACTTCCGTCAAGTTTCAAATCCATATCAGCAAAAAGGGTTAAATTACCGAGATTATAATTTCTTATTTGTTCACTTCTTAAATCAACGGTACCTCCGTAAAAATTTAGGGCTGAAGTATCGGTAAAATTACCTTTAAAATCCGTGTATTCGCCCATATTAAGTACACCGCCGAACATATTAACAATATTACCCGAAATTTCATTATTTATTACGACTTTTCCCGAACCCGCCTCGTTAGGATTTATATTAATAACGGGTTCTATATAAGTAGTTGAGCCTGTAATTGAATCATTGAAAATGATATCGTAATCACCGGTTGTCATATTAATTGTACCGCTGTCGTTGTGTATGGCATTAGCCCCGTTTGCATCAATATTATCAGTAAATAAGACATCTTCTTCATCCGAAACTATATTTATAGTACCGTATGAATTACGAATAGCACCGCCAAGTCCTTCTGTTTTATTACCGATAAATGTGCCTGATAACTTTTCAATATTACCGTAATTCATAATAGCACCACCTCCGCCATAATGTTCCGGTGCTATTTCAATATCATTACTTATTAAATAATCAAAATAAGGATGATTATACATAAGAACAGAAGAACTTCCCGCGTAATTACCCGTAAAATTACCTTTTATGGAGCCAATATCGGTAAAATTAACAATAGCACCGCCATTGCCTCTTTCTGCCCTGTTATTTGAAAAATCAGCTTCGATGTTTCCTATTTGACCGAAATTAAAAACAGCACCCCCTGTGTTTTCAAGGGTTGTATTATCGGAGAAAGTTCCTTGTATTGCAGAAATTACACCGCTTGTATCGTTATAAATTGCACCGCCGTTAAGCCCCGCCGTATTTGATAAAAAATCTCCGACTATATCACTTATATTTGAAGAATTAAATATTACCCCGCCATCCATAGAGGCATTGTTGTTAGAGAAATTTCCTTGTATTAAATCCGCGCTGCATCCCGAGTTATTATCAATAACTCCTCCGCGAATATCATTAAAATTTTGAGCATTAACAGAATCAATATTAAGTGATTGATTATTATTTAAAACAATACCACCATAACCGTTGCCGTCAAGCACATTATCATGCCCGTGAATAACAACATTCTTACTTTTTGGAGTGCCTAAAGAACAGCTGGCTTTTATTCCGCATTGTACATCAATTTCACAACCCGAAGTTTCACTGTTAAACTCTTCCAATAGCTCATCATAAGAATTTACCTCAACGGCAAAAGCTCGTAATACCGATGTAAAAAGGATTAAAAATAATATTCCCACCCTCTTTAGATACATAAAAATACCTGAATTAGTACAATTCAGGTATAAAATTAATATTCAAAACTTACATTAACTTACAATCTAATCATTTAGAGCATTCAACTATCTGACAAAGTTTGTAAAAGTTACATCTTCCTCGGTCGGGAGTTGAATACCGGCTTTATTAGCAGCTTCTTTACATTTTAAGAAATAAGCCATATTTCTTGCAAGAAACCTTAAATTTTGCAGACCTTCTAAATCTTCATTTACCTGCCCTTGAGTTTGACCGTGGACATTATTCCAATATCTGCCTGATATTACAGGCATTTGAGAAATTCCAAAATATTTATTTAATTGATCTAAAGTAGAGCTTGTTCCTGCACGCCTTGCCACAGCAACCGCAGCTGCAGGTTTAAGCCTGAAAGTATTTTTTCCTGCTCTCCAACCGGAGAAGAAAGCTCTGCCCAAAAAAGCGGTTACAGCACCTGTTGCACCGGCATAATGAACAGGCGAACCTACTATTAAAGCATCAGCTTGAGTCATTTTATCAACAAACTCATTAACTTTGTCTTTATCAAATACACATTTTTGAAGTTTTGAGCACGCCCCGCAGCCCATACAAGAAGCTACAGGCTCTTTACCTATATAAAATATTTCAGAATCAATGCCTTCTTCTTTCAGAATTTTTGCAATCTCATTTAAAGATAAAAAAGTATTTCCGTTTTCATGCGGAGAACCGTTTAATAACATTACTTTCATAATTTCTCCTTTTATTTTTTATTGATGGGGTTCCAAGTATCCTTGGCATTATTTTTAATAAGTTCTCTATAATATTTTTCTTTATAATCTAAAAGCTCAAGCTGGTTTTTAAGTTCTTTTAATTGATTTTGCGCTTGCTCTCTTGTACTTTTTATAATATCATATCTTTCTTTAATTGTAGAGTCGCCTTTAATACATAATTCAATATATTTTTTTATAGATTTATTATCAATACCAACACTTCTTAAGCATTTAACAATCTTAATCCATTCCAAATCACTATCCTGAAAAATACGAATATTATTTTTATTTCGTTTAACAAAAGGAAAAAAACCGCTTTTTGCCCAAAATCTTAAAGTATGCTCGGATACCTCCATTTTATCAGCTGCTTCTTTTACAGTATACATTTCCCATTGTCCTCCTTTATTTTAATTTTAAGTCTTTATAGTTACTCTAAGTCAAGAATAAAAAAACTTCCTTAATACAATTAAGGAAGAAAAATTAGTAAAAGAGACATCACTAATATTATTACTTCTCAAAAAGATTTCGTCCAATAACAAAACTAAATGTAAAGCAAACTTAATAATAATAAGGGTTCAGACTTGAATTGATATTATATATTAAGTATACTAAGTACACTTATTAAACTTTTGTAAATATTTTTAATAAAAACGGTCAAAAATAGCAAATTTAGTCATTTAGGGATGTTCATGAAAGAGTGAAAAAAGATAAACAGCAAATTCCGGAAAAGATATGCAAATAGGTAAAATCAATAGTACAATTCCAAAAAAGTTAACTAAAGTTAGGGAAACAAGGAACATTAATAATACAAAAACCAATCCGGCATTTAAAGGAGGACTGGATTCTTTTTGTTTGGGAGTAGCAAACGCCATAGAAAACGGGGGGTTATTTGTATCATTCACGCTGCAAGATATGCTGGGTACAAATTTACCACGACCCATCATGGGATTAAGAAGGAATGCAAAAGAAAACAAAGGACATAATAACTTAAATTTTGCCGCAAAAGAAATGGTAAGAGAATTTATGACCGGCCCGAGTATGTTTATAATCCCTGCGTGCATGCTTGCTGCCGGTAAGAAAATTTTTGGAAAAGCCACAGAAATACCTATGAAATTAATAAAAGCTTTCGGAGATATCCATGCGGCAAATCCTATAGATGAAGCAGGAAAAGCAATAGGGAAACAAGAATTTTTCAAAAATACATTTACACAAATTCTAAAAAATTCAAAAGGAGAAGCACAAGCTTCCGAAACAACAGTAAAAACTGCTGCAGATTTTGCACAAAGACTTGCAGGAAGCTTAAAAGATAAAAAACAAATAAAAGAAACTATTTCAAGTTTAACGGATGATTTTATAAATATTGCAAAAAATAGTGCTAAAGATACTGCACATACAGATTTTACAAAAGCTGTTATTTCGGATACTGCCCAAGCCCCATTTAGAAGTACCGTTAGCTTTATGGTTTCATACGCTGATGACGTCGTTGAAAAAGCAGCAAAACAAACACCCGATAAAATAAAAGATTTTGTTAAAAAATTATCAACAAAAAAAGTATTTGGCAGATTGGCAGCCATAGTTGCTATGTATGGTGCAGTTATGACCTTCCTTCAAGTAATACCTAAAATATATAATAAAGCAGAAGGTAAAGAAAATGCAGGTCTAAAAGGCTTGATGAAAGAAGAAACATTAAATGATGAAAATCTTAATAAAAAAGATAAATCTAAACCCTCTTTCGGTTCAAGCGCCGGCATTGTCAATCAGCTGACAGGAAACGGAATAATAGGTAAAATCGCAAACGGTATAGAATTTCAAGGATGTAACGTTTCATTCCCGCTTTTACTTGGAATTATGGGATTCGGTATTTTATTCCCGCGTATCAGACAAGCTAAAGATAAATATGACAGAGAAGAAATCTTAAGACGTGATGTTACTACTTGTGCAACTATGTGTTTTGCGGAAAAAGAATTGAGAAAAGGATTTTCTAAGCTCAATGAAACAAAATCAGGACTTGTTTTAGCCTCTAAAGATGCCGGATTTAAAAATAAAAATATTTTTAAACGCCTATTTGATTATTTAAGACCGATTAACGGCGTTAAAATAATGTCAACGGAGCAAATTATTTCAAAATATTCAGGCATTGATAAATATAATGAAGGAATAAAAGGTTTTTGCGAGTTTATTGAAGGTCAAGGCGGAAATCTTTCAAAAGTATTCAGCTTAACCGATGAATCTAAAAATATAGTTCAAAATCTCTTAGCAAAAGAAGGACATGATATAGCAACAGCAGATAATTCCGTTATTAAAAGTGTTTTAGAAAAAGCGGGAAAATCTGATGAAGTTAAAAAATTAACTGATTTATTTAAAGAAAAAAATAACCCTTGGGTTACTAAAGCTAAAACCTTAAATGCAAGATTTACAGCTTTATCCGTAATTGTGCTTGTTCCTTTATTCTTAGGCTTCTTCTTACCTTGGATAAATGAAAAAGCAACCAAAAAACGTATTAGAGAAGAAAATGCTTTAAATGAAACAAATAGTTCCAATAACAAGTTATTAGATGCGTCATATTTTAATCAAGATAAAAAAACTCAGGAGCTGTTCGCTGATATTCAAAATTTTTCAAAATAGTTATACTATAATTTCAGTTTCATTTTTATAAGTTACAAAAGCCAATTTTTTATTGGCTTTTTTTACATATTTACGCAAAGTATAAATAACGGAAGTTTTGGAATTATTTTTTTGCGAAGAAAATTCTTTAGTTAATTGAGCTGCCTTTAAGATAATATCATCAGAAATTATTTCTTTTGAATTATTTTTTTTAATTAAAACATGCGCTCCGGCTGTATTTAATGTATGAAACCAAATATCTTCCGAAGCTGATATTTTAGATAAAATATAATCATTTTGTTTTATATTTTTTCCTATATATATTTTTATTCCTTTATATACAACAAAATCAACTTTTTCAGTCTTTTCTTCTTTTGTAAAATTTTCTCCCTTTAATTCATTAAATATTTCTTTTAAATATTCTATATCTGAAGAAGCATTAATATAATATTTTTGTTCTTCATAATATAAAATTTGAGAATTTGTTTCCCTTACCATTATTTGAGCGTGTTCAAAAGCGGTTTTAGTCTTTTTATATAAAGCATAGTACCTGTTTGCATTTTCTTTGATACTCATATTCTCATCAAGAGAAATTTCAATTTCTTTACCCTCAAAATCTTTAAGTCTGACACTTTTCTGCCCCGGAGTTAAATAATATAAATTAGCCATGAGAATATCTGCTTTATTTTTGTATGAAAGAGCTTTATCAAGCTTTGCAATTTGATTTTCTTGTTTTTCTTTAAGCATATACAATTTTTTTAATTGAGTATTTATAAACTTATCAATATTAGTTTTTAAATTTTCGAACATTTTTCTTTGTTGGTGATAAGAAAAATATTCATCAATCATCTCATTTATATTCTTAACCTGAAAACTATCACCAAAGTCATATAAACAATATTTAGAATAATCGTTTTTTATATATGCGGTATAATTTTTTTGTGAGAGAAACACTGTTAATTTATTATAAAGCTCCTCATTATTATAATATTTAGAAAAATCTTCAATTATAGAAGATACAAGATAATAGTATTTGGAAGATAAATTATTAATATTAGTTTTAAAGGTTTCAAAATCAGTTTTTAAAAGATTTTTCTTTTTTTGTTTTATAGGATAAATATAAGGCAAAGAACCGTATAATTCACGCTCTCGGCTCTTTTCGGAACTTACATTGTGCGCACATCCTATAATTACATTTGTATCATAATTATATAAAATAACATTACTGTATTTACCCATTAATTCAACAGCTAAACAAATAATATTTTTTTCATTTAATTCATCATAATATTCAAAATAAAGTTCAAAAATTCTTTCATATTGAGGCACTCTAACATCAACTATTTTAGCATTTTGAATATATTTCCTAAGTAACATACAAAACATGGGCGCCGTTTTGGGAATAGTAAAATTTCGGCGTTTTTCCGTTATTTCAGACATAAAACATAAATGATAAAATTCAGGATTAAAATTAATATAGAATTTTTTTGATTCATATTTATTTCTGCAGGAAAAAACTAATTCACTACGAGAAGGCTGTTGAATTTTTTGTATCTTAGCATTAAGAAAAAATTCCTTATTTTCTTTTAAAAATAAGCTTAAAGTTAAAGCATCAAAATTAATCATAAATATATAATAAACTAAAAAAAGCAAGGATAAACACCTTGCTTTTAAATATATTATATAAAATTAACTAGGATGCAATAGCACGAATTCTGTCATTAACAAATTTATATTCGGCACTACATAAGGAATTAGCAATAATATCCTGAGAAGAGGCATTTTGAACATTAAAAGTATTTCCTTTAACCATACCGCCATGTCGAATTATACCAAAAGATCTCATAGTACCATTAGCTGTTCCCATAATACCGCCAACAACACCGCCGATTATGGCACTTTCGGCAGTTGTAGCCAAAAATTCATCTGCATTAAACTTTTTATCTTTATCAAAAGCACAGTCTATAACATAATTGGAAGAACCTGCTACACTACCTGTTATAATACCTGTTTTAGCAGCTTTAGTTGCAGAAATTTGAATAGAATCTTTTAAAGTATTAGCAGCAGTACCATTACCCATTGTAGCCCCTGCAATAGCACCTGTTACCGCCCCGGATAAACAATCTTTTGCTATTTGTTTACCATCAAGTGCATCACCTTTCACTTTATTTGTAGCTCTGTCTGTTAATTTAAATCCGGCTTTAGTTAAAGCACCTGCACCTGCACCTGCTAATGCTGCCGCAACTACAGGAGTCAAAATTCCGCCTGTTGCTATTACTGCTGCCGCTGCTGCAGTTCCTGCCGCTATTGCCGTAAAACTGGTTACAATATTTGAAAATAAATTTAAACTGCTTTCTTGTTTATTATCAAACTCTTCAATTTTATTTACCGCTTCTTCAAATGACATTTCGCCATTTTTATATTTTTCTATAAATTCTTCGCATTTTTCTTTGCTGGTACCAACATTTAAAACTTCTTTAAATTCATTCCATCCTTTTGAAAAAACACCTTGTTCTTCCATTTTACTGTCCAATAAAGAATTTAAATACTCTGTTTCTTTATTATTGGTTTTTGAAGCAAAAATATTTTCATTATAGCCATTAAATCTATTGCTATATGATTGATTAATTAAATTTAAACCTTTAGTTTCTAACATACCCATAACAAAACCTAAAATAAAACCTTACATTCATATAAAGTATTTTTATTTTCAAAAATTGCGCATTTGTTAACAATTCTTAATAATTATATTTCAATTAATCTGTATTTAATAGCTTTAACCACAGCTTCCGTACGGTCTTGAACGGATAATTTGCTAAAAATATTATGAAGATGAACTTTTGCTGTATGAACACTAACATGCAAACTCCTTGCGATTTGAGAATTATTTTGTCCTTTTGATAAACACATTAGTATTTGTTTCTCTCTGACAGTTAAAGTTATATTTCCAGAAAAATTAGAATCTTTCATAAGAACAAGGTTTAACAAAAAAAGCTCAAGAAAATTCTTATTTAAAATTACTTCAAAATAACAATCATCACATTCAACCGTATCCTTTCCGTCATCCAGAATAGTTAACTTGATATTTTTACTGTTAATATTAAATTTGGACATAGAAAACCTCCCATTCTTAATCATCCAAATCTATAATAGCAGGTGATAAAAAATGTGTACTAACATATTTTCCGATATAAAAAATTTATGTAAAAAATTATTAATTTTGTGCCTTTAAACAACACATTATCCGAAAAATTTTAATAAAAAAGGATTAAATATTAAATTTAATCCTTTTAAAAAAGTTATTTTGTATATTATCCTATACCGTCATATTTTATTCCGTCATCATTTTTGTTATTTTTAGCATCTTCTATAGCTTGTAATTGATCTTTTAATATATTTATTTTTTGTATTTCATCCTCACTCATTTCAAGATTTTTATTTTTAATTTTTGCAGTTATAGCATATCCGGTACCCAAATTAAATACATCTCTTATAAAATATGCAAATTTGGACTTTAAAGATAACTGGGATTTTTCTTCTTTTGAAGGAGAGTTTTCAGATATATCATTTATATCAGAATATATTAAATTAAATGTAAAATCATCAATATAATCCCGAAAACTTTTACCTTTTTCATCTTTATCTTCTTTTGACTCAAAAATTAATTTCTCATCTTCAATTTCATTATTATGTGTTTTAGATAAATCACCTTCATCACCATTTCTATATGAAACACCGCTTACAAACATAATAAAACCTTTCCATTACGTAACAGATTATATATCGTCAAAAAAAACAAAAACTTTAGAAAGATTAAATTTTATATTTACAAAAAGTAATAAATCTAAAATAAAAAATAAATTAATAAAATATAAAAAGGAGTTAAGTAAAAACTTAACTCCTTATAAACTTGAATCCGGCAACTAGCTATTTTTCCGGGCGGTCTTCCGCCAAGTATCTTCACCGCAAGTAGTCTTTACGACCGTGTTCGGAATGGGAACGGGTGGTGTCCTACCGCTTGGTCACCGGAAATTTTTTGTAAAATGACCTTTTAAATAAAACTTAGGTCATTTAACAAGCATTCCGCTTGTATACTGAATACTGCAAAGAATTATAATTTTAATCATCTGTTATGTAATTGGTTGTAAATTATTGCTCCAAGCACAATTTAGAACTCCGTAACAGAAACCTGACGGTTTCTTGCACTCCGTTCAATTGTTGCTACTTCAGGTTCGCTTCGCATTCGCTGCGCTACACCTTACGCAAAATTTAGGAAAAGCCCTCGTCCTATTAGTATCACTCGCCTAAATATGTTGCCACACTTAC
>CANQJQ010000072.1 GCA_947624265.1 Candidatus Gastranaerophilales bacterium | reverse complement strand
TATCATCATTACCCACAAAAACGCCCGTAACCAAATCGGGAGTATACCCTATAAACCAAGCATCTTTATTTTCATTAGTAGTACCTGTTTTTCCTCCCATTGGCCTTTGGATATTAGCATTTCTGCCTGTTCCTGATAAAATAACTTGTTTTAACATTGCAGTCATAACTGCTGCGGTATTCTCATCAAGCACCTTTGTTATTTTTGTTCTGGATGCCCTGTAAATAACTTTACCGCGCTGAGTTTCTATTTTTTCTATTGAATATGGCTGGACTTTGTAACCGCCGTTAGCGAAATTACCGTATGCAATAACCATATCAATTAATTTAACACCGTTTGACCCCAAAGCAATGGTATAATCATGTGTTAAATGAGTTGTTATACCGAGGGTTTTAGCCATATCTATAACGGCATCAACACCGACATCCTGTATCAGTTTAACCGCAACAACGTTAGACGATATTGCAAGCGCTTTAAACAAAGGCATTGTACCTCTGTATTTATTACCGTAATTATGCGGACTCCAATTGCCTACGGTAACGGGAGAATCATCCACCTTATCCGTAGGTTTCCAGCCTGCTTTAATGGCAGCAGCATATACAAACGGTTTAAACGAAGAACCCGGAGGTCTTATTGCTAAAGAAACTCTGTCATATTGTGTTTTTGAATAATCTCTGCCTCCGCAATAAGCTATAATAGCGCCTGTCATGGGGGAAAAACTGAATAATGCAGCTTGCTGCTTTTGCTTCTTTAGCCCCCAGGCATTCATATTCTTTTCAATGGCTTCATTTGCCGCAACCTGAGCTTCATAGTTGAGGGTTGTTGTTATTTTATAACCGCCATCCATTATTTCATTTTCATCAAACCCGAGTTTTTCAAGTTCTCTTAACATGTAATCAACAAAATAAGGTGCTACATTTATTTTTGATAATGCCTGATTTTTATTTAATACGATTTTTTCTTTTAACGCATTATGATATTCCGCTTTAGTAATGGTTTTCATAATGTACATTCTTTTAAGAACTTTATTGCGCCTTTTTTCAGCAAGCTTAATATTTCTGTACGGCGAATAAACGGAAGGTGCCTGCGGAAGTCCTGCTATAAGAGCAGCTTCAGCTATTGTTAAATCGGGAAGTTCTTTATTAAAATATGTTTTAGATGCAGCACCTACTCCGTATGCGCCCGAACCCAAATACACGTTATTAAGGTACATTTCCAATATTTCATCTTTAGTTATGGATTTTTCTATCCGCGCTGCTATTTGAATTTCTTTTAATTTTCTTACAATAGTTTTTTCGTTGGAAAGAAACAAAATTCTTGCGAGCTGTTGTGTAATTGTACTTGCACCTTGGCTTGTTCTTTTATTTATAGTATTTACTATTATTGAACGTAAAATACCTAAAATGTCATAGCCGTCATGTGTATAAAAATTTTTATCTTCAGTTGATATTACGGCATCTTTAAGCTTTTTTGGTATTTCATCAATTGATACATATTCGTAATGAAAAGTTTGAAATGTTTTAATAACATGGTTATCAGATGAATATACCTGAGTAACTATATTTCTTTTATAATTTTTTAATTGAGGAATCGGGTCTAAACTGTTTAAATAAGACTTAACGGCAACATAACCTGCCAATATAAGTGCTAAAAGTATAATAAAAATACACTTTACAAAACTGACAAAAGGATTTTTTCTTTTTTTAGAACTCATTTACTTCCTCGGTTTTTTTATATAATATATTTTACCAAATAAAAATATTACAAACAGAAATGTAAACAAATGTCTATGGATTTTTTAAAATCATTATATTATGAGTTCTTATCACATTTTGTATGTGAAAAAATTCAATACAAAATTGAAGGAAAATGTAACCAATGCGGTGAGTGCTGCAGACAAATTCGCTCTCACGGTATGAAGAATGAAAAAGATTTAAAAATAATGCAATTTTTTCTTCCGCATTACAAACGATTTTTTATAAAAGGAAAAGATGAAGACGGAAACCTCATATTAAGTTGTATATATTTGGATGAAAACGGCAAATGTAAAGTGTATAATAAAAGGCCTGATTTATGTAAAAACTATCCTGCCAAAATAATTAATTTTAACGGAATAATGCCCGAAGGATGCGGTTATAAAATAATCAAAAAAGATTTTAAGGACTATCTGTAAACTCTTTCCAAACTTTTTTAAATTTATCTTCCAAATCAAGTGTAAAATCTTTTGCATTTTGTCTTAAATCAGAGTTATTTACTTTATCTCTTAAAGTTTTTCTTAAATTTTCAAGTCTTTGTTTATTTTTAGCAAGCTCAACGGCGATATTAATATAGTTTTCACCGCAATCCGCATTTAAATCATCCAAACCCAAAATATGATTAATACGTCCTGCACCTCTGGATTGCATACCTTCTCCCACAAGGGTTACTGTCGGTAGTCCCATTAAAGCCGTTTCTATTGTTATGGACATCCCGTTAAACGGATACGGATCCAACGATATATCCGCTAATGAGTATGCTTTAAAATGAGGAGTATATATTTTAGAACTAAATATTAACCTGTCGGAATATATTCCCCGATTTTTAAATTTATTTTTTAAATAACGAATTATATTTTTAGTTAATTTGGTTCTATAAATCAATAATTTTGAATGAGGAATTTCTTCCAATATTTTTGACCACATAAAAATTAAAGCATCATTATATTTTGATGTGCAATTAAATGCCCCAAAGGTTATATAACCGTTAGTTTTAAACGGGTTATCCTCAAGTGCGGGTATATTTTTCTCGGTAAAAATTTGATATCCTTTATCTAAATACAAAGGCTTTTCGGTATATAAATATGCTTTATCTTCAGGAATTGTAAATCTGTCGGTTAAAATATAATCAAATTCTTTTATTCCTAATGTATTTAAATACCCTAAATAAGAAATTATAATCGGCGCAGGTTTATATAAAGCACAAAAAGATTTTAAATGAGTATATCCTCCCAGATCAATAAGTATATCGATATTTTTGTTATAAATAGTCTTAGCAAGTTCTTCATTGTCCATATTTGAACATTTAATTATCTCAAAGCCAAGATTTTCAATTTTTTTTGTAGTTGCATCTTCTTTTCCCGAGCCGTTAAAAATAAAAAAGTTAAATTCTTCTTTATTATGATTTTCCCATATCGGAATAATATAATTCATCATAGTATGGGCATGACAATCGGAAGATAAATATGCAATATTAAGTTTTTTATTTTTATTTGTTTTTTTATTTTTATGAGAATATATTTTTATATTTTTAAAAATAGTACTTTTTAATTGTTCAACTTCATATTCGGATTCGTCTTTTATATTTTGCTGCGTATAATAAGCAGATTTTGTCATTGCAAAAAGTTTAGATGAAACATCATATTTATTTATTTGCAAGTTTAACGCTTTATTATGATAATCAATACATTTATCTGCATCAATATAATAATAAGCGTGGGCAAGTCTTGTAAAAACGCTTGCCTGCCCTTGAGGAAACTCTTTTAAATATTCCTCATAATAATATGTGTAGTTATCTCTATCTTCCAGTTTATAATAAGCATTGGCAATTCTTATACACAGAGCTCCGCGTACGGATGATTCAAGCTTTCTATTCATTATTAAAGCAGTTTTAAATAGTTTTATTGCTTCAATGTAATTTCCGTTATTGTATAATGCCAGACCTTCATCCGTTAACTGCTGCAGGACATTTTGTTTACTTGTTTTATCCAATATTAACCTCTGTTACGCATTAAGTTTGTATTCATCTTCCTTACGGAGTTTTCTGTTCATAAGTTTTTCAAGTACTTCTTTTGGTGTAATATCCGTGTAGACCGCTTCATAAATAGCGGAAGATACGGGAACTTCAAGATTAAGTTTTTTAGCCAGCTCGCAAAGAGCTTTAGAAGTTTTAACCCCTTCCGCAACCGAACCTAATTCATTTAAAATATCATCTATTTTTTTACCCTGACCAAGCATAGATCCAACGGTAAAATTACGGCTGAAAGGACTTGAGCAGGTTGCAATTAAATCTCCCATGCCAGATAGTCCGTATAAAGTAGAAGGACTTGCCCCCAAAGCAACGCTGACTCTAACTATTTCCGCCATACCTCTTGTCAATAAAGAGCCTCTGCAATTATCACCGAGCTTCATTGCATCTGCGAACCCCGAAGCAATGGCAATAACATTTTTTAAGCTTCCGCCAAGTTCAACTCCTATTACATCGCTATTTGTATATAATCTGAATTTAGAAGGTACATTCAAGTGTTTTTGAACGAATTCGGCTGCAGCCATATCTTCACTGGCAACGGAGGCAGCTGTAGGACATCCGTTCAATATCTCTTTTGCCAAAGTTGGTCCGGAGAGAATTACAAGCTTAGAGTCGGGCAATTCATCTTTTATAACTTCGGACATTCTTTTTAATGACGGCAATTCTAACCCTTTAGAAAGATTAACTAATATTTGATTATCTTTTAAACCTGCCGTTTTTAACTGCCGGCAAACAGGTCTTATGCCCGAGGTTGCAACAACAAGCAGGATAATATCAGCTCCATCAATGGCTTTTGAAAGATTATCAGTTATTTCAACCTTATTATCCAATTGAACGGTTAAGGATTTTGTTGTTCTTTTGTACTGTCTTAATTCTTCTGAAATATCAGAAGTTCTGCCCCAAACGGTAACTTCTTCAAAATTATTTGTAAGAAGCCAAGCAAGAGTTAATCCCCAGCACCCCGGACCTAAGACAGTTAATTTCATATATTACCCTCCGATTTTTATATATTATACACCAACAAACACTTTTCGTGCTTCTTCTCTGTCATCAAAATGTATAGTTTCATTTTTTAAAATTTGATAATCTTCATGTCCTTTTCCTGCAATAACTATAACATCTTCAGGATTTGATATTGATTTTAAAAATTTAATTGCACTACCCCTATCAGGCTCTACAAATATTCTTTTTGTGTCTACCGTTTTAATACCCGTCATAATATCTGATATTATCAGCTGAGGGTCTTCGCTTCTGGGATTATCGGAAGTAACTATCACTTTATCCGACAATTCATCAGCAATTTTCCCCATTTTAGGACGTTTTGTAGTATCTCTGTCTCCTCCGCAGCCAAACAGGCAAATAAGATTGGATGTTTTAGGCGTTAATTCTCTTGCAGCTTTTAAAACATTTTCAAGTCCGTCGGGAGTATGAGCGTAATCAACAATTACAAGCGGTTTTTTGCTGACAATTTCAAACCTGCCAGCAACACTTTTAGTATTTTCAAGTGCTTTAATTATAACTTTGTAATCAATTCCCATAGCTAAACCAGAAGCAAATGCAGCTAAAGCATTGTACACACTAAACATCCCGTTAAGGTGCAAATGCATTTTTTCTTTGTGTCCGAAAAATTCTACAGTTAATGATGCACCGTCAATAGAGAAATCAACATCCTCGGCTTTTACATCCGCATTATTTTTTACGCCGTATGTATAAGTTTTAACACCTTCATTTATACAGGCAATAAACCTTTGAGCATATTCATCATCCGCATTTATTACCGCAAAAGCGCCTTTTCTAAGATTTTCAAACAGTATTGCTTTTGCCTTAAAGTAGTTATTCATTGTAATATGATAATCCAAATGATCTTGAGTCAAATTTGTAAAAACCGCCCCGTCAAAATCACAACAGCCTACTCTTTTTTGCTCTAATGAATGTGAACTTACTTCCATTACAACATTTTTTATACCGTTGTCAGACATTAATCTTAAATCATGTTGTAATTCAGGCGGCTGGGGAGTTGTGTGTTTTGCTTCTTTATATGTGTCCTGACTTGACAATTTATAACCTAATGTTCCTATAAGCGCACATTTTTTATTATCTTCTTCTAATATCCTCTGAATTAAATGTGTAACCGTTGTTTTTCCGTTAGTACCTGTAACTCCTATCAGATTTATTTCTTTAGAGGGTTCATTATAAAAGGCGGAAGCAATATTAGCCATAGTCCTTTTTGTATCTTTAACTATTATCTGAGGGACGTTAATATCCAGTTCTTCCTCGCAAAATAAAGCAGCTGCACCTTTTTTTACGGCATTCTCTGCATATTTATGACCGTCTGAGGCTTCACCTCTAATACAAATAAATATATCTCCTTTTTTTGTTGTCAAGGAGTTATAAGAAAGTCCCGTTATATCAACATTTTCAAAATTTTTAGTTTTATAATTGTCCAATAATTTCACTAAATTTTCTAATAACATATTTTCCCTCTATTCTAAACTTTATCAGGCGGAATATTAAGAATTCTCGCACATTGATTTGCAACTTCTTTAAAAACAGGTCCTGCAACGGTATTCCCCCAAATCCCAAAGGTTGAAGGAACGTCAACTACAACATATACAAGTATTTGGGGATTGTTTGCGGGAAGATAACCTATAACGGATGTATATAAGGAATTAGAATAACCTTTTGCATGTTCTTTAGGTTTTTTAGATGTTCCCGTTTTACCTGCAACGGTATATTTTTCTAAATTAATTACGGATTTTGAGTTTGCTACACTTTGTGCCAAAAGTTGCGTAACAATTCTTGCGGTCTCAGGACTTATTACTTGTATTTTTTTAATTTTAACGGCTTCTTCTTCGGGTGAATATTTAATAACATGAGGAGTAACTCTTACACCGCCGTTTGCAAGTGCACTGACTGCGCTAATCATTTGTATTGAAGTAACTGAAGCACCGTACCCGTATCCCATTGTTGCCTGCCTTGATTTATCCCATTGAAAAGGTTTTGGCAGCAAACCTGAAGATTCACCGTTTAAATCTATACCTGTTTTTTTGCCTATACCAAAATTGGATAAAATATTATAAAATTCACTCGGACTCATCATTAAAGCAATATTTGCACTGCCCACATTACTTGAGTGTTCAAGAAGATAAACTAAATTAATCATCCCCGGATACGGATGTTTATTATAATCATAGTTTTGAATAGTCCAGTTCCCGAGCTGCATTTTCCCAGTATCTAAAATCTTAGATGCGGCATTAATTTTACCGCTTTCAATCCCCGAGGCAACAGTTAATGTTTTAAAAGTAGAGCCCGGAGGATAAACATCAGATAATGTCCAATTTTTCAACCTTATTGCTTCAGTTTTTTTATAATTATTAGGGTTATACCTCGGATAAACCGCATACCCCAATATTTCACCATTTTTAGGAGTCATGACTATAACGGCACCGCGTGATGCATTTTTTTCATGCACCATATTTAAAAGTTCACGCTCGCAAACATGCTGAATAGCAGAATCTATTGTTAAAGTAACCGTTTCTCCGACTTGTGGTGTTGCGGCTAAAACAGGGTCTGTTGTTGCATCATATATAATATCACCTCTTGGGGTTCTTTGAACTTTTACATCAATTCCCGTTTTTTCAAGTTTTTCTTTAGCACTAAGTTCAACCCCTGAAGCAGTATCCGCATCAGGATTATAATATCCTATAATATGTGCCGCAAGCTCATCTTGAGGATACACTCTTTCATTTTTCTTATCTAAACTTATTTCCCTTAATCCTAACCTTTTTATTTTATCCGCGGTCGGCCTGTCTACATCCTTTTTTAAAAGTATTACGGTAGAACCCTTTTGTATATTTTTAATTATAGTTTTTTGATCCATATTCAAGTATGGGGCTAAAATCTTTGCCAGTTCCTGCGGTTCATGGTCAAAGTATTCCCTATGTGCATAAACGTTATATGATGTTTGGTCGGCAGCCAGCCGAATACCGTTTCTGTCCACAATGGGCCCGCGCATAATAAAATTCTTGCTGTATCTTTGATTTTTTGCTTTTGGTCTGTAATGTTTTATATCAACTATTTGCAACAAAAATAAATATATTACCAATATTGAAAAAAATGCCAATAAAAATACATGCGCTATTTTTATCCTTATTTCAATACGTTTTATTTTATCTTTTTCGCTTGTCTGTTTCATTTACAAAAAAATCCCTATAAACAGGGTATCATATAATATAAAAATTACTAAATAATTAACTAAAATTAATATCCTATAGACCAATTATAATTAATGGGAGCCGGTTTAACTTTATTATTTAATGTATCTGCCATTGATTTAATTTCTATAACTTTTTTTGCGGTATCTAATTTATTGTTACTTTGCATAATAGCATCTACTCTGTTAAAAGAATGAAGATTATCAAGTTTATTTTGCAGTTCAATATTTTCATTCGTAAGAGCAACAATTTCTCTGCCCAGCATATTCATTGTTTTTTCTCCGTCAGAAACAAAATAATAACTGACTAAAGACAAAAGAACAAATCCTAACAGTAAAGTAGATAAAATTTTGTTAATTTTTTCAATTGAAGATCTTTTATGAACAATATACTTAGGGAAATGCCCATATATAACAGGGTTACTGACAGGCGCTGCAACGCTCTGTGTATTATACATATATGATGTATCTATGTATTTTATTGAACCTCTGCTCAATTAATGTCTCCCCTACAGATTATTTATTCTTTTTGCAATTCTAAGTTTTGCAGACCTTGAAGGCGGATTTTCTTTTATTTCTCCCTCACTTGCCGTTAATGGTTTTTTATTAACCAATTCCAGTAAAGGAGGATTATATTCTAACTTACCTTCATCCCCACCCCATTCTCTGGAATAGTACTTAAAGAAATTTTTTACAATCCGATCTTCCAAAGAATGAAATGTAACTATTGATAGTATAGCATCATTTGCTAATAATGTAAGCACATCATTTAAAGTATTTTTAATATTATTTAACTCATCATTAACTTCAATTCTAATTGCTTGAAAAACTCTTGTTGCGGGATGGATTTTTGATTTTATTCTTGGAGTTGACTCAAATATAATATTTACAAGCTCTTTAGTTGTTTCTATTTTTTTAAGTTTTCGCTTTTCAATAATTTTTTTGGCAATTCTTTTTGAAAATCTTTCTTCCCCGTACTCGCTGAATATTCTGACTAAATCAGCTTCTTTATAATCATTAATCACATCATAAGCAGAAAAATCAGCCTGCCGGTTAAATCTCATGTCCAATTTAGAATCGCTTAAGAAGCTGAATCCCCTTTCTTTAGAGGTTAATTGAGGTGTAGATGCCCCAAGGTCAAAAACAATTCCTCCAGTAATTTGATTAATTTCATTTTCTTCTAAATATTTCTTAATATTTGTGTAAGACTCCTTAACAATCGTTAAGTTTTTGTAATCTTTTAACCTTTTCTTTGCGTTTTCAATTGCATATTCATCAACATCAAAAGCAATAAGTCTTCCTCTCGGCGAAATTTTTTGCAAAATCAGTTCACTATAACCGCCTCCGCCTAAGGTCGCATCAATATACAATTTACCGTCAGAGCAATTTAAGGCTCCTATTGCTTCCTTTAACATAACGGGATAGTGTTTAAACTCTTCCATTAAACCAGCCTATCGTTAATTTATTTCTGCCAGTTTTTCAAGTTTTAATTTTTG
>CANQJQ010000071.1 GCA_947624265.1 Candidatus Gastranaerophilales bacterium | reverse complement strand
GTTTGGCACTATTTACATCAATTCTTGCTCCTTGAGGCGCACTGCTTAATACAGCACCACAACCCCATTTTGGGGCATCATAACTTCCGTTTGCGGTTTTATACCATTCAGGTATGCTATCGTATTCACCCGAATTTCTTAATACATATTCTACGAAGGCTGCACACCAAGGTGTTGAGCTTGAATCATAGCCACCATATTGCTGTACAAATTTATCTGCAAGGTTGTTAGCTTCATTAGCACCTAAAAATTGCTTTGCGTATTCTAATATACTTTCGCCTATATCAATAGGACTATAATCTCTTTCATTTTCTCTTTCTTGGGCTTTTTGTAATGCATTATTTACTTTTGTAACCTGTTCTGACGCGGCTGTAACTTCATTTTGTGCCTGAGCCAGTGCGGATGCTGATTCTGTTTCATAAGTTGTTTTTGCTGTTTCATAAGCTTCTTTTAAACTCTTTAAAGGTTCTTCAGATAATAAATCAGAAAGTTTTTCTTCCAGTTGGTTTCGTTTTTCTTCCAAATCTTCAAGTGTCGGTTCTTTTTTCTCAAGTTTATCTTTCTCGTCTTTTAATGATTTAAGTTTCTTTTCTGCTTCATTCTTATTATTCAAAGCGGTTTGTTTGGCTGTTTCTGCTTGAGCTATTGCTGTTTCAACAGCTGCTTTTCTTTCTTCTAATCTTTGCTTCTGTCTTTCAGACATTTCTGAAGTGTCTGTTGTTTTCAGAATTTGTTGTTTGGACTTTAAATCTTCCAAATTTGCCGATGCAATTTCGTATGCTTCGGTTTTTTCTTGAACAGTTGCCTCTTGATTATATATTTCCGTATCTTTATCTTTTATAGCTTGTTCTTTTTCTGTTATTTGAGTATTTACAGATGCTAATTCTTTTGCATCTTTGTTATCTGTTTCTTCTAAAGCGTCATTAAATGCTTCTAAAGAATTATCCATATTTTCTTTAAGATCTGCTATTTGAGGATCTGTGCCGTTAGATATGTTTGTTAAAGTTTCTTGTTTCTTAGTTAAATCATCTTGAGCAGTTGCAAGTTCACTTTGCAGTTCTTCAACAGTCATTGAATCAAGTCCGCGAGGTTGATTAGATGACGAATTATAGCTATAACTGCCGCCTCCTCCGCTGTAGGTTCCTCCGACTGAACTTGTATTATTATCTGTTTTGCTTTCTTCAGTTGAATTTGTATCTTCTATATCAGGTTCTATATCAGTTTTTGAATCAGTTTCTGAATCAGATAATGTTTCATTTACATAGGTTATAATATCTTCCATTGAAAGATTGTCTTCTTGACCATCTAATCCTTTTATTTTGTCTTGAAATGCCTGAAATTCTTCTTCTCCAATTTGTCCGTCTTTATCGGTATCAAATTCTTTTAAAAATTCATCATCTTCAAACAAACTATTTAATATATCGGTATAAGTTAATGAGTCTTCTTTAGGGTTAGAAGAATTTTTGGTTTCTGCCTCTCCTGATGAACGTATATTTTGTTGCTCAGGATTCTCAACACTTGCTGTTTGGGGAGTATCCAATTCGGATTGGTCGGTACCTTCTTCCGTATTCAATCCTTCTTCTTCTACTTTTTGTGAAATATTATTATTTTCTTCTGCTTCTTTATTTACGAATTTACCGTTTTTGAATTCTAAATTATCAAAATCTGTTATATTTGAAGAAAAAATATCTTGAGTGCAATGATATTCATCCTGAAGAAAATCTGTAAAAACATCTGCCAACAAAAAGATACTGGCATCATTTATATTGTCAAGATTTATACCTCGATTTGCTAAAAATGAATCATCCAATTCAATTTTGTTTCTAACATATTCTATAAATTCTGCTTTTAAGTTTAAACCCATAACAAAACCTCTACATCTGATACGTACGTACAAAATATATCGGCATTTTTTGGGAAAAGTTTAGATTTTGTTACAGAAGTTAATATTATTATTGATACAGGTTTTAATTAAAAGAAAGATATAATTCTGTTTGAAAATTCTGTTGTTGTAGAGTTTCCTCCTAAATCAGGTGTAAGAAATTTACCTTCCTGAATTGTTTTGAATAATCCTATTTCTATCTTATTGGCAACCTCATTTTGATTAACATATTTAAGCATTTCAATTGCAGAAAGTAAAAGTGCCGTAGGGTTCGCTTTATTTTGTCCTTTTATGTCAGGCGCGCTGCCATGAACAGGCTCAAAAACGGCATAATCCGAACCGATATTTGCACCTTGGGCTACGCCTAAACCGCCTACTAATCCTGCGCATAAATCGGAAACTATATCGCCGTACAAATTCGGAAGCACTAAAACATCAAATTTTTCCGGATTTTGTACAAGCTGCATACATAAGTTATCAACAAGTATTTCTTTATATTCTATATTGGGGTATTTTTGTGAGATTTCTCTTGCACAGTTTAAAAATAACCCGTCCGTCAATTTGCAGATATTCGCTTTTGATACTGCATGAACGGTTTTCCTACCGTTTTTTACGGCGTAGTCAAATGCAAATTCGGCTATTCTTAAAGACGCCTTTTTAGTAATAATTTTTATACTTTCAGCACTATTTTCATCAATTTGTCTTTCAATACCTGCGTATAGGTCCTCGGTATTTTCTCTTACTATTACTATGTCAACATTATCATATCTTGTTTTAATACCGTCTATATTTTTACAAGGTCGCAGGTTCGCATAGAGGTCAAGTGCTTTTCTAAGCTGTACGTTTACACTTCTGAATCCTTTTCCGATAGGAGTTGTAACGGGCGCTTTTAGTGCAACTTTATTCTTTTTTATTGATTCAATTACTCTATCGGGCAGGGGGTTACCTTCTTTTTCAATAACGTCCGTACCTGCATTTTGAATATCCCATTCTATTTGAGCGCCTGCTGCTTTTAGTATATCAACTGCTGCTTTTGTTATTTCAGGACCTATGCCGTCACCCGGAATTAAAGTAACTGTTTGCATTTTATCTCCTATACCAAGTCAAAATCACCGTACTTTTTTATATGCTCGATTAATCCGCCTTCATTTAAAAGTTTTATCATTACGTCTGGAAGAGGGGTTATCGGCATTTTTATATTTTGAGTTATATTATGAACAAACCCTTGTTTAATATCTATTTCAAGCTCATCTCCCGCATTTATTTTATCGGTGTCGCATTCAATAAGTAAAAGCCCTATATTTATTGCATTGCGGTAAAATATTCTTGCAAAACTTTTTGCAAGTACAGCTCCGACGCCTGCTATTTTTATTATTTGCGGTGCATGTTCTCTTGATGAACCTAAACCGAAATTATTTCCTGCGACAACAAAGTCGCCTTTTTCCATTCTTGAAGCAAATGCTGGGTCTGCGTCTTCAAGTACATGTTTTGCGAGTTCGGGCAAATTAGAACGCAAATGAAACAAACGCCCCGGGGCTATATGATCAGTTGAAATATCATCGCCAAATTTAAATGCTTTTCCTTTTAATTCCATTACAGAACCTCCCTGACATCTGCAATATAACCTTTTATTGCACTGTATGCGGCAGTGGCGGGAGATGAAAGATATATAAATCCTTCCGTATTTCCCATTCTTCCTTTAAAATTTCTGTTTTGGGTTGTTAAACAAACTTCTCCGTCGCCTAAAATTCCTGCGTGAACTCCTACACATGCGCCGCATCCCGATGTAACAATTGAAGCTCCTGCTTCTACAAAGGTTTCAATTAGTCCTTCCTTTAAAGCTTCAATAAAAACTTTCCTTGAAGCAGGTGCTACCAAAAGTCTTACACCTTCTTTTACTTTTTTACCTTTTAATATATTTGCCGCAATCCTTAAATCTTCAATACGCCCGTTTGTACATGTTCCTATATATACTTGATTTACTTGTACTTTTTCAAGCTCATCTATGGTTTTTGTATTATCTACAGTATGAGGGCATGAAATTGTCGGTTTTAATTCATTCAAGTTAATGTTTATAACTCTTTCATATATGGCATCAGAGTCCGCCTTTATTTCTTTAAATTTATCTTCTCTGCCTTGCTCTTTTAAGTATTCATAGGTTTTTTCGTCTGTTTCAAAAAGCCCCGCCTTAGCTCCTGCTTCTACTGCCATATTTGAAATTGTAAAACGCTCTGACATCGTAAGGTTTTTTACGGCGCTTCCCGTAAATTCAAGAGCTTTATAAGTGGCTCCATCTGCACCGATTAACCCGATTAGGTGTAAAATTAAATCTTTTGCATAAACACCTTTTTGAAATTTCCCCTCTAATACGATTTTATATGTTGCCGGAACTTTTAACCAAGTTTTACCAAGCGCCATAACTACCGCAATATCGGTTGAACCTACTCCTGTGGCGAAAGCCCCGAGAGCGCCTGATGTGCAGGTATGAGAATCTGCTCCTAAAAGAACTTCTCCCGGATTTATATAGCTTTCAATAAGTCTTTGATGACAAACACCTTCTCCGATTTCGGATAAAACCGCACCATATTCTTTGGCAAACTCTCTTAAAACACTGTGTGAATTTGAAAGCTCTTTCCTTGGGCTTGGTGCTGCGTGGTCTATAAATAGTATTGTCCTTTGCGGGTTAAAAAGTTTTGTTTTATTCAATTTTTTAAATTCATTTACCGCTAAAGGCCCTGTCCCATCTTGAACCATTACTGCATCTATGTTCGCAATTATAAGCTCTCCCGGGGTAACATCTTTACCTGCGTGGAGGGATAATATTTTTTCCGCTATCGTTTGTCCCATAGTCTCTCCTATACAAATAAGTGCGGCTGAGTAATAAAGTTATTATCAACCCTCTTTTTAAGGTTTCCTGTCGGCATATAATAAGGTGTTACGGTCATTATTTTTGCCGCAATATCCGGATAATAATAAATAAATTTTAATTCGCTTTGTGTTAATGGCTTTTGTGTATGAACGTTAGCGTAGCGGGCAAGCTCTAATATGTTCCTTGCTTCATCTTCATCTTGGAATTCTATTTCCATTTTTTCATAAACATTTCTGAATCCCTTAATTCCGCCATATTCACCAGTTGTTATCATTCTGCCTGTTTCGACAATTTCAGGTTCGCCTCTTCCGAGTTCTTTATAATCATATAATTCATAATTTAATCTGTCTTTTAAAGCTCCGTCTGCGTGTATTCCGGATTCATGGGCAAAAGCATTTGCGCCTGTTGCAGGTTGATTGATGGGTATCGGAATACCAAACGCATAAGCAGTGTATTTTGCCAGCTTCCATGTCTTAGATAAATCAATATTCGGGTCAATTTCATATTTATCATGCATTCCGCTTGATTTTAATACCGCCAATAAACAGGAAATTAAGTCTGCATTACCGGCTCTCTCGCCCATTCCGTTTATTGCTGTATTTATATAAGCATTTACACCTGCATCAACAGCAGCTTTAGCTCCCATAACAGAGTTACCCGCAGCCATTCCGAGGTCATTATGAAAATGCAATTCTATATCCATCTTTGTTGCTTGAGCTATTTTAGAAATTCTTTCATATGCACTTATAGGGTCATCATAGCCTAAAGTATCACAATATCTGAACTTTTTTGCTCCGTGCTTTTTTGCTTCAATTGCAAAATCTATTAAATAATCAATATCGCTTCTTGAAGCGTCCTCGGCATTAACACCAATATCCTGTGCACCGCATGCTATGGCTGTATCAAGAGCTTTAGTTGTGGATTTTATTATATCTTCTCTTGTCTTTCTGCCGCCAAACTTGCCTTTTATCATTTGATCTGATGTCGATACAGATAGGTTTATGTATTTTAAGCGAGGTACATTTTGAAAAGATAGAAGTACATCTTCTTCTATTCCTCTCATCCAGCCTGACAATTTGGTTTTTGTTATTACGCCTCTATCTACAAGTTCTAAATTTCCGTTAAGGTAATTTATTTCATGTTTTGTTGTGGGAAAACCAAATTCTGATTGAGTTATACCTATATCATCAAGCATTAAATTTATAATTGTCTTTTGCAGTTTCGCTAACCCTAATCTTGAAGTTTGAACACCGTCTCTGTTTGTTACATCTACAAAATATATGTATTTTTTCGGCATAATATTTCCCTTTTTAACTATGAAATCTATTATAGCACATATTATAACGTCTTTATATAAATTTAATTTGTTTTTTATCTATAAATTTATTATTTTTTTTCATTTCCATATAAAATTCACACCAGTGGCAATCAAGAGTATTATTACTATTTTCTTTACCTTCGATTACTTGTCTCATAAATTTCATTCTGGGTGAATTTAAAGCAAATTTTAATCCTTTTTCAAATACATTTACATTTAATTCATGATATGTTGAACAATAGCATCCTAATAGTCTTCCGTCATAATTAATTTGAGGTTGTATAAAAGGCTGATAGCATGAAGGTATATTATTATTTAAAATATCATATATTTTGTATTGCATATTAAGGGATTGAATTTCCAATAATGTTTGTTTATCTAAATTATTAAACTTTATTTCGCCATTCCAAGGTTCTTTAAAATATACGTTTTCAATTTTCAATTTTTTTGCAAATTCTTTTATGTACTTGATTTCGGATATGTTGTGTTTAAAAATTATATATTGCATCTGCAATATAGGGTATATAGATTTATATTTTTCTTTATAAAAGTTAAGTTTTTCTATATTCTCAATTACGTTATTAAGATTCCCGCCTTGTCTGTATATTTGATAGGTTTCATTAGTAACTCCATCTATGGAAAAAGTTATGCCTTTAAATTCATATTTTACTAATGCTTCCAGTAATTTATCAGAAACTGTGTTAAAATTTACTCCGTTAAGCGCCGTTAAATTAATATTATTTTCATAAGAATATTTTATAATTTCATATAATTCGGGATTTAAAAATATTTCTCCGGCTAAAGATAATTCAACATTTTTTATGTAGGGATTTTTCCTAATAAAATTTTTGTAGTTTTCAAATTTTAAATAACCGTTTCCTATAATAACATTAGGGTCATTTTTTCGCATATAACAATCACGGCAGTTTAATTGGCACAAACTGCAAGCTTCTATCCCTACACTTTTCGGAAGTTTATTTATTTTTCTGTATATTTGCCAAAATTTATTTATCATTTCTCTCTATCTTTTTAATTTCTTCATATATTTTACGGTTTTCGGGAGTATTTATATTGTATTTTTTACCTAATTGAATTATTGTCCCTGAGAATATTTCAACTTCGGTTTTTCTTTTTGCCTTAATATCCTGAAGCATAGAGGGCGTGGCGTCTTCAATCTCTTTGAATAAGAAATTGACTGCAGACTCATAAATTTTTTTGTTTGATTTAATTCCTTCTTGCTCTGCAATTAGAGAGGCTTCATACATTAATTTTTTAAGACTTTCAGAGAGGATTTTATCTTTTTTTATCTCTTTTAATGTCAAGCCGGTTGCAGCACTCAATTGATTTATTCCGACATTAATAAGAAATTTTTTCCAGTATTCTTCTTGAATATTCTGTGAAACTTCATACTTTATTTTTGAAACATCAAAAAAATTTGTTATTTCTTTAAGTTTTTCTTTTTTAAGTCCGCCTATTACAAGTTTATATGTCCCGTCTTGAGTTATATTTCTTCCCTCACGTATACAAGAATGTCCTATAAAAAAGCAAGTGGAAATATTTTCTTTGCCGTAAAATTTACCAAGTTCCTTTTCGCTGTGTATACCGTTTAAAAGGGAAATAAATAAAGTTTTATCGGTTGCAAAATTTTTAATGTTTCGGATTGCTTCATTAAGACCTGATGCTTTAGTGGCAATGATTATAAGATCTGCTTTATAATCTTTATTATCGGGTAAAATGTAGTCAAAATCGTACTCTTTTAAATTAAAAACAGTTTTTTCTTTTGAATATTTTTTAAGACGTTCTTCATCAACCAATATTTTTAATTGTGCTGAGTTTGTATCTTTTATAGAGGAAGCACAAACACAACCCAAACCTCCAAGTCCTACAAGTAATACTTTTTTAATTTTATTCATACTTTGATTTTTTTCTGTATTCTTCATAAGACAAATTTGATATTTTGCCCTTCCAAAAACCGATAATAATAACAATTATGAGGAATAATATATCGAGATATACGGTTAACATATGTAAATCATTATATCCTATAGGGATTTTTGGAGTTTTCCATAAACAATATAAATAGAAAATGTTAAAAAGTACTATGAAACTTAAAAAGGAAGATATTGATTTATATCCGTTTTTTTCTCTTGACCCGAAAGCATCAAAGAGCCTTCTGTCTATTAAAGACAAAAAAGTTATAAGATATATTAAATCAAGAAAGTATAATATTGCGTTAGCTATAATGGTGTATGCATCGGTTCTTGCATTCGGTATTACAAAGTTTTGAAATATTATCTGTGTTAAAAAAGTTATTACGGCAAGAATGATAATATTAAAAAAATACCATTTTCTTCCTATCGCATTATTCGACGCAAAAAGCCTGTCATCACTCATTATCATTTACCTTTTCTTATATGTTAGTATAAAAGATAGTTACAAAAAGTTCAATTACTTTTTATAAATGAAAAAATAATTGAGGTTATAAAGGCTATAGGAATAATAACAAATATAACCAGTGTATCTAAAATATTTGCTAAAAATGGCATTATATCAAGAAAATATCTTATACAAAATAAATAAAGAACCGGTAATACATAAAGTAAAACAAATATTCGCTTCATAATTAAGTTAAATTTATAAGATTTATATAATGAAAAATCCGCAATACGTCTGTATATAACAGAAAGAGCCGAAAATAAAATAACAAATTCCAACAAATTTTTCATAAAAATCAGCACTTGCAAAAGAAATTTATAATTAATAAAATCAGCAAAATTTTCAAAATGTATAAAATGTAAACCTATAAAAATTGCAGAAAGAATAAGCATATTAATTATGTAATCTTTTCGGTTTATAGTTCCTTGATAACTGAAAAAGTCATTGTTTGATTCTCTGTTGTTCATACTTTCCTTTATAAATATTTATCTAGATTTGATGTAATAACGGATTTGGGGACTAAATTGACAATTCTTTCAACAGGTTTACCGTCTTTAAATATTAAAAGACACGGAACTCCGATAATAGAATAATCCTGCGCTGTTTTGATATTTTCATCCGCTTTAATTTTAGTAAATTTAACTTTATCTTTATATTCTTCCGCGAGTTCTTCAATAACGGGAGAAAGTTTACGGCAAGGTCCGCACCATGTTGCCCAAAAATCAACCAATGTAAGTTTTTCTTGGTTTATAACTTCCTGTTCAAAAGTTTCATCATTTATTTCAATTACTTCAGCCATTGTATACTCCTTAAAACTACCGAATTATTATTTGAGAAAAATAAAAATAAGTAAATCGGTAGAGTATTGAATTATAATATCCGATTGAATAAAAAATGGCAAAAAATAAATTTTTCTTGACAATCAAGTATGTCCTTTATATTATACAATAAGCGTAATAAATACGCCGGTGTAGCTCAACGGTAGAGCAACGGTTTTGTAAACCGTAGGTTGTAGGTTCGATTCCTATCACCGGCTGTTTA
>CANQJQ010000070.1 GCA_947624265.1 Candidatus Gastranaerophilales bacterium | reverse complement strand
TTTGGCGGCATGGCCAAGTGGTAAGGCAGAAGCCTGCAAAGCTTTTATCCCCAGTTCGAATCTGGGTGCCGCCTTTTATTTTTTAAAATACTGTATTTGATTGAAGAAATTAATTAAAAAACTTAGTAGACTATATATGTTTATTATGTCAGAATTAAGAAAAGTATAATTTAAAATTTACATTTGCTCATTTTTGAGAATGAGTGTAGAATAATAAAAGATACTTATTCGTAATTAAGAGTGAGAATATATGGTAGAGAACAACGAACAATGGGAAGATATGGAATATTCGGATAATCAGGAAGAAAATGTTAATAATTCCGATTATGAAGATGAATATTCTGAAGACTCCGCAAATCAGGAATATGATGATTCTTATGAAGATTATGAAGATGACGAAGAAGAATCAGAAGGAAACAGAAAAAAAGGCAATCCTTTACCTTTATTGTTAATATTTGTTATCTTGGTAGGTTTAATTGCTCTAATTCTTTTCTTAAGATCCGGTGCTGCAAAACAGCATGCCGATAATGCTAATTCGGCAGATACAAACAGTTATGTAACAAATAATTTGGATTCTAATTCAAATGGCACAGAACAAAGCCAAGAGCAAGTTGAAGGTGCGGCTGATTCATTTTTTGAAAATTCACAGAATGAATCTGAAAATTCAAATATGATGAGTGTTAATTTTAATGAATCCGGAGAAACAAACGTAACGACAGGAGATGGTGAAAACCAACAAGTTGCAACTGTTACGGAATCAAACAATTCCAATATTGCCAAAGAAAGTGATTTATTTGATACTCAAACTCAAGCGGCAAAAAGTTCTGATCAGGAAAATAATGCAATTATGGTTGTATATAATAAAGCGGCAAGGACAAATCCTTTTAAACCTATTGTAACTGTTGCTGCAGAAGAAAAAACACCTGATTTTGAAATCCTAAATAATGTTCCTTTTGAAGTTATAGAGCCTCCAAAAACATCAATAGTTGATGAAAATATAAACAGGCTGTTAAAAACACAAATATCCGGTATTTTATATGATTCGGTAAGTCCGTCAGCTATTGTAAACTTAAATGGTTTAGACCATTTTGTTAAAGTGGGCGATACTATATCAGGATATACAATAAAAAATATTACAAAAGATAAAGTACAAATAAGTTATAAAAATAACAGTTATGTTGCTTCTGTAGGTGAGTTATTCACCCCGGGTAATTTAGAAAAACAACAAGCTGTCGCAAATTTAGAAAACAAATTTGCTGGAAGGTATAAAAATTAATTAGAGGAGTAAAAGCATATATTATGAAAAGAAAGTTAAAAAATATTTCAAAACTTTTGACGGCAGCAGGATGTGTGTCTGTATTAGCTTATAACATGGCAATAGCAGCTCCTCTTGTATATGATATGGGACAGCCTGCAATCAGAACCGATTATACCGGTTCAAATAAGATAAATTTGACAGGCAATGTTCACTTTGATGATCATGGGCAGTTAATTAATTTAAGTTTGAGAAATACTGATGTACAACAAGTGTTAAGAATGTTTGCGGATAAAGCCGGTTTAAATATTGTTTTCCATGAATCTGCAACAGGTACAGTAACCTTAGATTTAGTTAATGTTAAACTTGAAGATGCTTTTAAGATGGTTATGAAAATGACCAATTTAACATATGTAATTAAAGATAAAACAATGATGGTAGTATCTACAGAAAGTGCGGAAAAATTAAACTTAACAAAAGATAACATTACAATAATCCCAGTAAAATATGCTGATGCGGGTTATTTGGCTCAATTTTTGAATACTAATGTATTTGGTTTAAATGCTCCTGGACTTTCTTACGGAGCTATTGTTACAACTAATTCGGACAGAAACGAATTGATGATATTTGGTACCGAAAATGATTACCAAATGGCAAAAAAGATAGTTGATAAATTTGATAAAAAACCAGTAATGACAACATACAGAGTAAATCATACAACACCATTTGAAATGGCAAAAATGATATGTGAAACTTTATTCCAATTGCCCTTTGAAGGAAGTGTCGGAGGTGCCGGAAATAATGGTAATTACAGTTCTAAATTAAATGCAAGTGTAAAATCCAAATCTGCTAAATCTCCTGCTGCTGATGGTACTATAGGCGGAGGTGAAGTGGCTTGTGTATACACAAGTGGTGTTACAACCGATAATCTATCATCTTATCAATCAAAACCAACCATGACATTGTATGTTCAGCCTGAGTTGGGTACTTTAACCATGATGGGCGGAAGTGAACAACAAATTCAAATGGTCAATGATTTTATATTGGAAAATGACAGAAAACAACCTCAGGCATATTTGGAAATTTCAATCTTGGCTTTAACTGAAGATGGTTCAAAAGATTTTCAGAACAATTGGTTCTATGGCGGTAAACATTTAATGATGTCATTTAATGGGGATAACGGATTTTCCACAAACGGATACAGCTGGCATGGACCAAGCCACGGTAGTGATGTTCATTCTTTAAATCAACAAATTTCATATTTAATTACAAATAAAAAAGCAAGAATGCTTGCAAATCCAAAAATAGTTATAACAAACGGGAAAAAATCTCAAATTGATTTAACTCAGGATTATATTGAATCTACAACCGTTCAGATTTTAAATTCCTTTGGATCATCAGAAGGAACAACGGCTTCAGTACAGAAAACATTTGAAATCGGTGAAGATAATGGTATAAAGATTGATGTATTACCGTTTATATCACCTGACGGTTATGTTTCTTTGGACATAAAACCTGATTATGCTTCAGTATACAAGGATGTTATTGACCAATATGACGGCATACCTTATACGGCAGCAACATTACTGCAAAGACATAATTTGGATTTGAAAGGTATCAGAATTAAAGATGAAGAGACTCTTTTACTTGGCGGTATGATTCAAGAATCAGAAAGCAATGAAGTAAGTAAGATTCCGATTTTGGGTGATATTCCTATATTAGGCTTTTTCTTCAGAAATCAAAAGAAAGATATGACAAAAGAAGAACTCTTAATAATGATTACTCCAAGAATTATAAAAGATACAGAGGATGTTGCTGAACTTTAGGATTATAGAAAATGACAACTGCGATTATAGATAAAATTAAACCAATTATAGATTTTTCTTTGTTAGCTGAATTTGATATTGAAGATTTGAAGTCTTATTCATATATACCAATATGTGTTGCCAAAGGTTCGGTTTGGGTATTGGCAAATTCTGCTGCAAATCAACAAGTTGTTATTTCTAAGGTAATAGAAAAATCAAATAACGAAAATGTTAATTTTAAGCAAATTCCTGATGAAGATTTTGATAATATTTTGAATTATATTTTAAATAATATAAATCCTAAAGAAAATAAAGCTTTAATTACAGATGAACCAAAAATACAAGTTAATGATTCAGACTCTAAAAATGTTGAAATAAAAGTTAAAGATTCTGACGAAGATCAGGAATCGACAGAAAATAAAAGTCACGGTGAAAACAAATCTGAGCATACAGGCAAGTTTTTTTATAAAAAACTTGGTGAAATACTTGTTGAAATGGGATTTGTTACAAATGAACAGATATTCAATGCACTCGTAGAGTCAAAGAAATCTCATATACCGTTAGGTTCATATTTAGTACAACAAGGTTTAATAACGCTTAATGATTTAAGAAATGCTTTAGAGGAACAACAAGGATATGAAGCAGTTGCCATTGACCCGTTAAAAATATCTGAGTCAGTAGCGTCAATGCTTCCTGAAGACTTTATTAAAATGAATAAAGTTATTCCTTTAAAGTACGATGATAAAGTTCTTGTTGTAGGTATGGTTAATCCGAATGACAAGAAGGTTATTAATGATATTATCTTCTTAACCGGTTTAAAACCAAGTATCTCAATTATTACACATTATGAATTTATGATGTGTGTTAAAAATTTATTTGATGAAAATAAAAAAGCCACAAGTAAAATTTTAAAGAAGATAGAAAAACAAACTTCCGCCAGTGAACAAGAAGAAACTTTATATGAGCAGGCTCAAAAAGAGTTAAAAGATGATTCAAGTTTAGTTGTAAAATTTGTAAATAAAATTATATCTGATGCGATAGATATGAATGCCAGCGATATTCATATTGAGCCTAGACTGAGTAATTATGTTGTCAGATTTAGAAAAGACGGTATTTTAAGAGAAGTGTTACAGTTACCGCCTAAAACAGAATCTGCAATATTAACAAGATTAAAAGTTATATCCAAGATGAATATAGCAGAACACAGACGTCCTCAAGACGGTTCTTTCAGTATAACATACAAAGACAAAGACTATGATTTCAGAATTAATACGCTCCCTGTCGGTGATTCCGAAAAAATGGTAATAAGAATTTTAGCACCGGCAGTATCAATTGAGTCGGCACATGATGAAATAGTCTTAGCCGGAGCTTCTGAAGAAGAAATTGAAATAATCAAGAAAATGGAGAGTGTTCCAAACGGTATAATTTTGGCAACAGGTCCTACCGGTTCAGGTAAGACAACAACTTTGTATACTTTATTAAAAGCTATAAACGATGAAAAAGTAAATATAACTACAATTGAAGACCCTATAGAAATCAGAATTGACGGTATAAATCAATCACAAATTAATCCTAAAGCAGGAATAACATTTGCATCTTGTATGAGAGCTATTTTAAGACAAGACCCTGATGTTATACTGGTCGGCGAAATTCGTGATATAGAAACATTAGAAACGGCAATTTCTGCCGCATTAACAGGGCACTTGGTACTTTCAACTCTGCATACAAATTCTGCCGCATCAACTATTACAAGATTAATAGATATGGGTGCCAAAGATTACTTAGTATCTTCAACTTTAGTTGGTATTATTGCCCAAAGACTTGTAAGAAGTTTGTGTCCGCATTGCAGAGCTCAATATTTCCCGACAAGAGAGGAAGCTGAAAAGGTAATAGCAGGCGGAGAGAAAGAAATTCAAGAATTTATGAAAACTCCCGTATATAAGGCAAATGGTTGTGATAAATGTAATTATGAAGGTTATACAGGCCGTATAGGGGTATTTGAAATCATGCCCATAACTAAAGAAATTAAGAAAATGATAGCTCAAGGTGCTCATGATATTCAAATAGAAGAAACAGCTGTTGGTACCGGTATGAAAACTTTACAGCAGGCTTGTTTAAAACATATAATTGATGGTAATACTACTATATCTGAGTTTCTGCGTGTACTCGGACCTGTTAAGGAGTAAGAAGGGTATAGAAGATGACCAGATACGAGTATGAAGCTGAAAAATGGAACGGAGAACGCATAAAAAGCAGAATTGATGCTAAATCTCTTGCTGAAGTTAAAGTCCGTGTCAGAAGTATGGGGTATAAATTACTTTCTGCTAAGGAAATTATCTCTCATTCCGGAGGGTTAAAACGCGGTACATTACAATCTTTGTCATTAAAAGAAAAAATTGATTTTACTCAAACCTTTTTAACCTTAAATAAGGCAGGACTTCCTATAATTGAAAGTTTGATATTTATAGAAAAAGATGCTGCTTCAAGACAAGTCAGAATGCTTGCGCAAGAAATAAAAAAACAAATTATAGCAGGTTATACATTATCAGACACTATAGGGCAATATCCTAATTTGTTCGGTCAGGTGTATATTGGCTTGGCAAAAGCGGGAGAAGATTCAGGTGAAATTGATAAAACTTTTGAACGTTTAATTCAACTTTTAAAAAAGCAAGGGGATATAAAAGGCAAGGTAATATCAGCTTTGACTTATCCTGTATTTGTAGTTTGTCTTGCTGTTGTAGTAGTTTTGGTAATGTTAATGTTTGTATTCCCTGCATTTAAGGAAATGTTTGATCAGCAAGGTAAACAATTACCTGCAATAACTCAATTTTGTATAAATACAGGTGAATTTTTAAAGGATAAATGGGCATTAATTCCTTTGGGAATAATAGCAATAGTTGGCACTTTTATGTATTTATTGCGCTGGGAGCCTTCAAGACGTAAAATAGATGAAATACTGCTTAAGATACCTTTAATATCTGATTTGGTAAAAGCTGCAGCGTTTTCGAACTTCTTAACCGTATTGCAAATTGCTTATGATGCAGGTATCCCAATTATAGAATGTTTATTTTTATCAAAAACAACATTTTCAAATTCGGTAATGCAGGATGCAATGAAAATATCAATTAAAAAAATGCAATCCGGTGCGCATCTTTCAGATTCTTTAAGGGCGTCTAATCTGTTCCCCAAAATGATATTATTTATGGTAGCGACAGGCGAACAGTCAGGTCGTTTAGGGGAATTAATGACGCAATGTGTTGAACATATAGATCAACAGCTTGATTTAATTATTGAAACCATGGGTAAATTAGTTGAGCCTATCTTATTAATATTTATAGGATGTTTGGTTTGCTTTTTAGCTTTATCATTATATTTACCTCTATTCCAGTCGTATCAAATATAAGAAAGGACATTAAGCCTGATGTATAAAGAGGATAAAAACGAAGAAAACAATTTTATTACAGGGATTTGGTCTGAAAAGGTTCTTGTTATAACAAAAGATTATCAAATAAAAGGTAATGTGTTCATGCCGAAAACAGGCAGAAAAAATAGGGTTCTTTCTGATATATTGAACGGCTCAAAAAGGTTTGTGGCAATAAAAAACTGTGAAGTTGTGCATAGAGAATTTCCGAACAGAAAAGCAGAAACACACGATTTTCTTCAGTTAAATTTGAATTCAATAATCTTATTAAGACCATTAAATGAAGATTAATGCTTGATTTTTAAATATGTCTATGTAATTATATAGTCAAGAAACGGGCTATTAGCTCAGGTGGTTAGAGCGTACGCCTGATAAGCGTAAGGTCCCTGGTTCGAGTCCAGGATGGCCCAAATTTAAACAGAGGCACAAAGCCTCTTTTTTTATTTCTGCACTTAGTATTCAACTGAAGAAAATTTTAAAAACGAAGGCAGACCTGAAAAATGGACTGATTTAACGAAATTAACAAAAAAGCAGAGAGAAAAGAAAAGGAAATGGCCCGGACAAATTCTTTAAGTTAAGGGCAAAGCTGCCTCATCAATTAATACTTTTTATGACGATGATTCTACTGTTATCGGCTCAAATCTTGATTATGCCGCCATTCATCAACTCGGAGGTCAAGCCGGCAGAAACAAATCTGTTTCAATCCCTGCAAGACCTTATCTTATACTTACAGATAGTAATTTTGATGAAATTCTTAACGTATCCGAGAATTTTTTGAAGTAAAAATTTTTTACTCATTAAAGATGTTAGGCGGTTGAACAGTATATCTAAGTGGATATTTTACAAATATTCCTGTCTGTTCATAAAAAGAAAGGAGAATGTTATGACTACAGTCGAACCAATCAGAGATATTGAAAACATTAAAAAATTAGAAGATTACTTTGCAAAGAGAAGTCTAAGAGATTTATTATGGTTTACAATTGGTACTAATTGCGGATTGCGGATTTCCGATATCGTTGCACTAAAAGTTGGGGATGTAAAAAATAAAACACATATTCAGATTGTTGAAAAGAAAACTAAAAAGTTCAAAAAATTCCCTATTAATGCCAAATTAAAACCTATGATTGCTGAATTTACAAAAGGTAAAAAGGCTGACGAATTTTTATTCACAACAATTTTTGGAAATAAATTGGATAGATTTGGAGCTTATTACATTTTAAAAACCGTTTGTAAAGCCGTAAAATTAGAAGAAACCATTGGAACTCATACAATGCGAAAAACTTTTGGTTATCATCATTATAAAAAATTTAAAGATGTGGCAATTCTACAAAAGATTTTCAACCATTCAAGTCCGGCTATAACTCTAAGATATATTGGCATAGAGCAAGACCAAATTGATGAAAGTTATACAAACTTTATTTTATAGCTGGAAACCATTTATTTGCAATTATGAATATAACATTTTGTCATCTTCACAGTATATTTAAAAGGTTAAGAGTTGTGAAAAGATAGATTATATTTGAATTTTATAAGATTAAAATATTGAAAAAATGGAAGAACGTAACATTTTTTTAATAAATAAAATATCTTTTTTGTTTGTGATAATATAGGTTTAAGCAATTTAGAAAATCATTCCTTCACAAAATAAATAAAAAGTTAAGAGTGTGAGAGTGTTGATATTTAAAAAATCAATAAAAATGGTTATTAAATTAGTGGGAACAAGATTAAAACAAACCTACAATCAAACTGAGTTAATTGTTAAAAACTCTGTAAAAGAAGAAATTTTAAATCTGAAAGTTTCTGTTATTTTAGATGAGTTCATAAAAAAATATTGTAATTAAGGAGAAAATATTAATGATTAGTTTTAATAAAGAGCAGATTTTTATTGTAACCGGAGCAAGTTCCGGTCTTGGAGAAGGTACTGCACTTCTGTTAAACGAACTCGGCGCAACAGTTGTTGGTATTGCAAGAAATGAAGAACGTCTTAATGCAATGAAGGCAAAATGCAAATATCCCGAAAACATGCACCTGGAAATTAGAGATTTAACTGAAGATATTGAAAATTTGCCAAGTTATGTTAAAGAATTAAAGAACAAATATGGTAAATTTCAAGGGCTTGCATACTGTGCAGGCATAGGTGAGATTGCTCCTTTGCAAATTGTTGATTTAACTCAAATGAAAAAGATTTTTGATATAAACTATTTTGCACCAGTTTTTATGATAAAAGGTTTTGCTGATAGAAGAAATAATACCGGTAACAGGGCTTCTGTTGTAGTTATATCTTCTATATCCGGAATCAAATCAGATAAAGGTCATACAAGTTATTCGGGTTCTAAGGCTGCTATTGTTGCATCTTGTAAATGTATGGCAAGGGAGCTGGCTAATTCAAATGTCAGAATTAATTGCGTTTCCCCTTCAGATGTAAAAACTCCGATGACAGCCGGCAAGATAGAAGAAGAAAATTCAAAATATCCGTTTGGGTGCGGAGATGTTTCTGATGTTGCAAATATGATAATTTATTTGTTATCAGATAAATCAAAATGGATTACGATGCAGAATTATATAATAGATTGTGGGTACATGTAAATGCAGAATGTATATTTACCGCTTAATTAATTTAATTACAAAAAATTGCGGATGAAGAAATAAGAGAAATTATTGTATCGTTTTTAAATCTTTCCCTTGTACAGTCTTTTTCCTCTCGTATTTATAGCGAACAGGCATAATTCAAGTTTTTATTTAAAGTTTTATACATATGTTAAAAATTAGGCAATTTTGAGTAAAAAATTTTTTTAATAATATAAAGGGGTAAGTAAAATGTTTATACAAAAAATTGGGCAAATACCCGGTAATTATTCGGGAAATAAGGATTTTTCAGTATTCGGTAAATTTTCAAGTAAAGTTTTACCTTCCAATAATAATGGAGAAAAACTCAATCCATTACCGAGTTCAGTTAGTTATGGCCTAAAGTATTTCACAAAAAAAACTCAAAATGCAGAAAATGCAATAAGCAATAAAATTAATGAAAAAATCGGCGAAATAAAAATAACTAAATTATTTAAATCAAATGGAGTTCCCTTAAGTGAAATTTATAAAAATAAAGATTTTATAAAAAGACTTGCTCGTTTAGATTATAAAAATGTAGAAGCAAAATA
>CANQJQ010000069.1 GCA_947624265.1 Candidatus Gastranaerophilales bacterium | reverse complement strand
CCGTAACCCAAGTTGGATCGCCCGAAAACAGTTCGTTGTACTCGGGAGTTCTTGCAAATTTTACGAGTCTTAACTTCATAATAAAGTGGTCAATCAGCTCTTGTGCTTCTTGCTCTGTTATTACACCGTTTCTTAAATCTCGTTCAATAAAGATATCTAAGAAGGTAGAGGTTCTGCCAAGGCTCATAGCCGCCCCGTTTTGTTCTTTTACGGCTGCCAAATAACCAAAGTACAACCATTGAACAGCTTCTTTAGCGTTTTGAGCAGGTTTTGAAATATCGAAACCGTATATTTGCCCCAGTTCCTTCATCTCGTTTAAGGCTCTTATTTGGTCTGATATTTCTTCTCTCAATTGAATTCTGTCGGGAGTCATTTCCCCTTCAAGTGATTTGAATTGATACTGTTTATCTTCAATAAGCCTGTCTATACCATACAAAGCAACACGTCTATAGTCGCCGATAATTCTGCCTCTGCCGTATGCATCAGGCAGACCCGTAATAATAGCAGAGTGTCTTGCAGCTTTCATTTCAGGGGTATAAACATCAAATACTCCCTGATTGTGCGTTTTTCTGTATTTAGTGAAGATTTCGGAAACATCTTCATCTACTTTATACCCGTATGAAAAGCAGGCGGCTTCCGCCATTCTTATACCGCCAAAGGGTTGAAGCGAGCGTTTTAAAGGAGCATCCGTCTGCAAGCCTACTATTTGTTCAAGTTCTCTGTCTATATACCCTGCATCATGCGAAGTAATTGTGGAAATGGTTTTTGTATCCATATCAAGCACTCCGCCTTTTTCACGTTCCTGTTTAAAAAGATCGCAGCATTTTTCCCACAACTTAAGTGTAGCTTCCGTAGGAGGCGCAAGAAAATCAGCATTACCTTCATAAGGGGTATAGTTTGTTTGTATAAAATCCCTTACATCTATTTCATACTGCCATTTTCCGGGCTTAAAATCATATTTTTCCGATACATTATCCCCTGCAATCTCTTGCATACACGCTCCCCTCAGATTTTTACGACTAGCAGACTTATTTTTGTGCTATCAGAAAATTATATCATAAATCAAAAGCAATTCAAAGAGGATAAATAAAATTTTAAAAAAATTAATTATGTGATAAAATTAAAAATGCGAGCAACAAAAGAGGATAAGCGCTTGAAAGAAGTTATTTCGGCAAAGGAAGCAGCTAAGCTGATAAAGAGTAATTCAACCGTGATGGTAGGCGGATTTTTAAGCTGCGGCGCTCCCGATAAAATTCTTGATGAACTTGTTAAACTTGATATAAAAAACTTAACAATGATTTGTAATGACACTTCTTTTGAGGATGTTGACAAAGGCAAGCTTATAAAATACGGACTGGTAAAGAAAGTAATTACCACACATATCGGAACAAACCCCGTGACAGGCAAAAAAATGCATGATGGCGAGGTTGAAGTAGAATTTTATCCTATGGGTACTTTAGTTGAAAAAATCCACGCAAAAGGTTCAGGCTTAGGCGGGGTTCTGACTCCTACCGGAATAGGCACTATCTTGGAAGAGGGCAAAAAAATTGTTGAAATAAAAGGCAAAAAATATATTTTTGAAGAACCTTTAGGCGCTGATTATGCAATTATTTACGGAACAAAAGTGGATAAATACGGAAATGTTAAATTTGAAGGTACAACAAGAAACTTTAACACTTCCATGGCAACGGCGGCAGATACTGTTATTATTCAGGCTGATGAACTTGTTGACTGTTTGGATCCCAATGAAATTGTTATCCCCGGAATTTTTATAGATTACATTGTAAAACGTGAGAATTAATACATGACCTTAACTGCGGAAAATTTAACAAAAGAACAAATTAAAGAAATAATAGCAAAAAGAATTGCAAAAGAGTTTCACCCCAACGATATTGTAACTCTAGGGATAGGTTTGCCGACAGAAGCCGCTAATTACGTTGATGAAAGTATGAATATCATATTTCAATCGGAAAACGGTATTTTAGGTTTGGGTAAAAACCAAAAAAGCCCTGATTTTGACACAAAAATCGTAAACGCCGGAGGAGCATACGTAGAAGTAAATAAAGGCGCAAGCTTTTATGATTCTCAAATGGCTTTTACCATAATGCGCGGAGGACATATTGATGCAACGGTTTTAGGAGCTTTGCAGGTGGACTCCGAAGGCTCGATAGCAAGCTGGCAAATCCCCGGTAAATTCGTTCCCGGTATAGGCGGTTCCATGGATTTAATTGTAGGCTCTAAAAAAGTTATTGTAGCAATGACTCACACATCTAACGGTGAACCTAAAATAGTTAAAAAATGTACCCTCCCGCTTACAGCATACAGGCAAGTTGATATGATTGTTACGGAAAAATGCGTTTTCCAAATTTCAAAAGAAGGCTTAATTTTAACTGAAATAAACCCAATGTTTTCAATTGATGACATCAAACTAACAACAGGTTCTCCTTTCATAATAAGCAGAAATATTAAAGAAATGTAACCGTATAACAGTCATATATTTAAACCTTATTAATATTACTAAAGTTTATGCATTTTCTGTCGATATAGAAATTACATAAGGTTTATAAATATATGAATATGAATATTAATGCTATAAAGTATGAGTTTACTCAATATTTAATTGAAACAGGTCAGATTTCCGGTACCGAAAAACCATCATCGTCTGAAGTAAACATTTTTTCATATTCTTCTCAATTTAAAGATTTTCTAAAAAAAGAAGGAATTATTGATAAAGATTTATCATCAAAAAACTTGTCAGATATTTTACAAATGAATATTGATGACAACGGAAAGTTTGTCGGAGATGAATTTGAAAAACATACTGAAAGCGATGAGGCAAATTCAAAAAATCAAGAAGAAGATATATTTGCCCAAATTTATAATGAACTATTGGATAATAAAGAATTCTTTAACGCAATGGATAGTGACGGAAATGGTGAGATTTCAAAAGATGAACAAAAACTTTTTTTAGAAATTATAGAAAATCTTGATGGAAATAAAGATATTTCAATAGATGATTTACTTTTGGTTTCGGATACAATAAAAGACAATAAATTTAACGAGTTAAAAAACCTGTTTATTAATAACGATAATAATGATAACACAGCATTGAACAATAACAGTTCTGGCGGTATAAGTTCTTCAATTTCGTCAAATCCTTATGTAAACAATAATGTAATGCCAAAGGAAGAGAAAAAATCTATAGAAAATATGAGTCAACCTGAACTTGAAAGTGAGCTTGAATCAGAACAAAGTTCCTTGCAAACCAATAAAGATTTATTAGATTCCTATGTAAACGGCACAGGACCCGGACTGGACTCATATAAAGAGGCAATGGAAACAGCATACTCAAAATACAAGACAGAATTAGAAAGTGTTGCACCCGAACTTGTCCAACAAATGGAACAAATTGAAACAGCTATTTCCGATAAAGAAAATGAAATATCAGCTCAAGAGCAGGCAATAACATTACAAGAAGCAAAATATACTGAGGCATGCAATACTTTTGATACGATTTCAGCAACAGTAACATCTTTAACCCAGTTAGTCCAAGAACTGCAAGCAATTGATAGAGAGGGATTAACACCGGAACAAACATCAACTATTGATGCAAATCTTAAAGAGGCTGAAAAACAACTTGCAACAGCAACAGAAAAACAAGGTGAAGCTTTAACAAATAAAGAAACACAAAATAACTTATTAACAAAAGAAAAAGAAAAACTTGATACTTTCTATAAAGGTGAAGACGGTTTAAATTCCTTAAATGAAGCAAAACAAACATTAGAAGAAACCATCTCAAAAGAACAACCTCAATTAACAGAACTTATGAATAAATATAATAATGCAAAAACAGAATATACAACTCAAAAAAATTCATTTATAAGCCAAGCCCAAAAGGCCGTAATTGATTCTCAAAAAAGAATAGGAGATATTAATTCCGCATTAAATAATTATGATAATAAAGCAAAAAGAAGAGAATTATCATTCAATACATTATTCTCTTCTGATGTTGATTATACATATGAGTTTATTAATGACGGTTCAACAATACCATATTTATTAATCGGACCTAAAGATGCCGACCCGAATCAGGAACTTCCTGCTTTAGTATACCTGCATGGTTCGGGAGAAATTAAAGCTTATGATGATAAAATGGTAAACGGTTCTAACAAGAACCTGTTGCCTTATAATCTTTTAGCAAATGAAAATAACTTTGAAAACTTTAACGGATATATAATATGTCCTGTGCTTGGCGGTGAATACGGCTCAAATTGGCGAAACGAAAATGCCGTAAATTATATAAGTAATTTATTGGATACTTTCTCTGCTACACATAAAATAAATGAAGATAAAGTCGCTTTGGCAGGACATAGCTTAGGCGGCATAGGAGCTGAATATATAGGATATCATTTAAGCTCAAGGTTCTGTAGTATAGGAGTCTTAAGCGGTTATAATTCGGGTGTTGATATATCTCAATTAGATATACCTGTATACGGATTTGTAGGTCAAGGTGATTCTGAATATATGACAACTACATTTGCTCAAAGAGTAGGCTCTGATAAACTATATATCCAAAAGGGAGTAGGTCATGGCGGAGTTCCCAGATCAGTTTTCCTCACAGACAGTAATGGTAACGGACGTTCAGATTTCTTCGAGATGCTTTTCGGAGATATCTAATCTATTAAATTTTTATATTAAAAAAGTTTTCTGTTTTCTACAATTTAAATTATTATCAGCTTAAATTGTACAATAGCAGAACAATATTCGGTTTCTTGTTCCGGAAAATCAAAAATTTTACAAAGCAAAGCACAAAAGCCAAGCAGAATATGGCTGAGCTTATATACGTTAACTGATTATTTTGAACAATGAATTTAATTAGAAAAGTAATATCAATTTACAATCTTAACTAAATTAATGAATAAAGGAAATTTATGCCCGAAAAATAACTTTATTAATATATACCCGAGTATAAAGAAACACAATGGCTAATATCACATTTAGAAATTATCAAGAACCAAATTTTGTATTTAATAACAAATACAGTACTGTGTCATACAATAAAACTTCAAAAAACAATTTAAAAAAAGATTCTGTAGAATTATCATACAAACATAAAAAAGAAAAGTTTGATTATTCTAAAGATGATGGGAAAATATCACCATTAAATAAATTAAAAAACTTTGCAAAAGGAATAATATCACCGATTACTTCAATGTTTAAATCACCAAAGAATTTTCTTATGGGAGTTGGAGCAATTGCAGGCGGAGCTGCATTAATTGTAGCAACAGGCGGAGCAGCTGCACCTGTATTGGTAGCTTTAGGAGTAACTGGCGGAGCTGTTCAACTTGGAGTCAGTGCATATAAGGCCTCTACTGCAAAAACAGATAAAGAAGCAGAAGAAGCGTGGCTTGGAATGGGAGCAGGTACGAGTGCTGTAGTAGGTTCTGTTGCAGGTGCTAAGTCAGCTTTAAAAGCATCAGGTTTTGACAGCGGAAAAATGAACTGCATACAGGCAACAATTCAATGCTTTAAAAACCTTCCAAAAAATATTGCTAATTCATTTAATGCATTTAAATCAGGAGCTGCATTAACAAATTTAAAAAATATGTTTGTAAGAAAGAAATCCGATGTTGAACCAACAAAAAATACAGAACAACAACCAAAATTAAGTCCAGAGGAGGCATTAGATAAACTTAAATCAAAATCTTCCGAAGTAACATTTGAAAATCTTGACCCCGATTCAAGGACTGTAGCTCAAAATTGGTGGAATGAAATAAACCAACGATGTAATGGATCAAGCTCATATGATGATTTAATATCAGGACAATTTGACTTTGCACATAATTTTGACCCCAAAACCGCAACAGAATCAGAATTAAACGCACTTAAGGCTGTCAGAAATGAATATTGTAAAATGCTGTGTGATTATAATAAATCGATAGGTAATAATGAGATGCTTGCAGATTGGGGAGATGATGGTATGGCACTTTTTAATCATTTCGAAGGTAAATATCAATTTACGGATCCAAAAAGAATATCATCTATTCAAAAAATACTAGATAACTTATTTGGTGATGAATATAAAACATTTTCACAAAGTGAAGAAGGTTTTTCATCTGTTACAAAATCTTTACTTCAAAGATTAAAAAATGCATTTGATAATAATTCCGTTCTTACAGATTCACATAGAGCCGATGGTGCTCAAGTGTTTGAATCCGTTCTCAATTTGTGTCCGGAAAAAAACATTAAAATATACAGATTAAATTTACCTGATAATAAATTCGTTTATTATATTGCTCAAAGCAAAAGGAAGGGACTAGTTATAATAGAAAAAAACAGTATTTTGTCAATTATGAGTGCAGGCAAACGTTATTTAGAATCTATAGATCTGCCCAAATAAAACAGCAAAAAAAAATATTACAGGTTTTACTTTGAATGTACGTAGAAAAGAGATTATGATTATGTTAAATATTTGCAAGATTAACAATTTAAAAAGTATAATGTATAACCATAGAGTTAGTTTTTCAGGAATAAAAAAAATGGAAAATGATGTTTTTACCAAACAGGTAAAAAATGAATTTAAAGTAAAAAATGTAGTTAATGTTGATGATTTTGAGGGCTATACATCATTTTATATTCCTGATGAAAGTAACATTATACAGGCAAGACATTTAATTAATAATAGTAAAAATCCGCCAAAATATTCAGACGGCGACATGGTTAAAGGAACATTTTCTCTTTGTCTTGATAACATTAAAAAATTAGTATCTCCCACCCCTTCTAAAATATCACAAAATCCTCAATATGGAACTGATACAAGTTCTGTTGTAGAGGGCGTTATCACCAAAATTGATAAAGACGGGAATTGTGTTATTCTTTCTTCAAATATTCCTATAGAAACTACTATAGAATCTGATATAGAAAGTTATAAATTAGGTGATATGGTCTCTGCTAATGGCGATTTAGAATTCTATTACGATAATTAATAGTTATATCTTTTATATTTATATATTTATTGTTCATTGTTTGTGTTTTAAGTATGCTATAAGATATGCTTTAGCGTCCTCGCAAAGAATCGGAGATTTTTTTAAAAAACCTGTTTCGTGTGTTGATTGTAGCGAACAGTATTGGCAATATCTGCAATAGTCATATTTAAAGCATTCTTTAAGATTAGATTTAATAAATTTTTCTCTGAATTTAGGCAGGATGTTTTCTTGTAATTTTTTCAAGGACGTTGAATTGCAGTTCCCTAAAACATAATTAAACCCTACACATGGTGTAATATCTAAATTAGGTCGAATGCTTAACATTGTTTCACCCGCCCCGCAAATTCTGCCGTCAGATTTTTGAAAGTTTCTGATATTATTCATATCTAAAGTATCGCAATAAAACTGTTCTATGTTATCAAAAGTGCATTTAGCAGTTAAGTTATTGTTGTTTTTATTAAATATAAAATTACATCCCGTTAAAAACTCTGCTCCTATTTCATCTGCAAACTCTTTAACCTCTTTATGACTGCCAATATTATATGAAAGCTGCGGGCATGCAATCAGAACATTAATATGTTTTTCTCTCAGGAGTTTTATTATATTTAAAGCTTTTTGATGAGAGCCTTTAACTCCTGTAATATAATCGTGTTCATTACTATTCATTGAATAAAGAGAGATTTTAAAAGACTCTGGATAAATATTTAAAAGTTCATTGAACAGGTTTTCATCATCATAAAGTTTTTGAGCATTAGTAAGAACAGATAAAGGCATACGTTTTTCTCTAACATATTTTGCGATTTTTAAGAAATCGTTGTTAATAGTGCACTCACCACCCGTGAGGGTAATTCCGTAAACGTCACTTATATATGCCTCGTCAATAATCTTTTTTGCCTTATCAAATGAAATAAAATATTTATCCATATTTTTAGGAGTAAAACAGTGTTTACAGTTGAGATTGCATTTATAGTTAAGCTCTAAATGCAGTGAAGCAATTATATTATTTTCTCTAAAAAACTCGCCTATATTAGCCGAATTATACTTATAATTTTTGCTTTTTGTATTAATCGCACATTTTAAATTTTTATTATTTCTAATCTCAAAAAGGAACTTATCTTTATCCTCTGCAGTTTCCCACTTTTCTGCAAGCTCATTTTTTAAGATATAGAAAACGTGATTTTTTAAATCTTCAACTAAGCATACGCTGTATGTATTGTCTTTAATATGGAATGCTCTTGAATTAATAAAGTCAGGCATTTTCATGTTTTAACACAATTTATCTACTTACCACCATCACACAAACCACTAGCTCCACCGGGTTTATTATTAGAATTCCTGGCAAGTCTTGCATCTTCGGGAAATTCAATAATATCAGAGAAGAGGTCATTAATTTCCTCAATACTTAAATTTGTTAAATCTTCATCATTATTGTCGTTTGGCATATTAATCTCCTTTCAAATTTAACATATTGCCAAGTTTTATCTGTAATTCATTATGGTTTTCATTAAAGAAAATAAAACCCGAATGCGGAGTAAACGTCATCTCCGCAAAATAAAGTTTGTGTTTATAAATCATCCAGTCAACGCGGACTAACTTAAAACCCTTTGCGAGTGTTTCACTTAAATCTTTAGCCTCTTTTAGTATTTCATCAGGTTCAGTCTGTATGATTTCATTATTTGAATAAAATTTAATATTAAAATGATTAAAGTTTTCATCAAAAGAACTGATTTGGCGGTGTGAAAATTTGTTGTTTTTATAAACATTTGTGCATTTTTGAATAATTTTTGCTTTTCCGTTAAAGCACCAGACTTCAATTTCTTCGGGTTCTTCGCTCAAATTTTCAACAAGCAAAGACTCAATAATAATTTTAGGGTTAATGTTTAAATACTGTGTTTCAAAATCACTCCAGCCGAAGAATGACTGTTTGAGCCAGTTATCCATATACATTTTTGATGAATTAAAAACATCTTTATTAGATAAAAACTCTTGTTTATTCTTAACAATAAACTGCCATTTACAGCCGTGGTTACATTTAACGACAAAAGAAAAGGGCATGGCGTCAAAAGGGATGTCATCAAACTTATCCCCAATCCAAAGGACAGGCTTTAGGTATTCATCACCGATTTTTTCTTTTACCCAATCACGAACAAGAACTTTATCAGTTAATGCAATTTTAATAGGTTTATTATCATATATTTTAAGCCATTGAATTTTTTCGTTTAAACTTTTCGGACGGCGAAGATTTAACTTTTGACCTGTTTTGACAAGATAAGCCTGTGAAAGGTAATAAGGGTAATCCTTTTCATTAAGGCTCATTAAAAAATTGTATTCAAAAACGGCAGCACCGTTATTTCTTAAATGAGGTGTGTAATTATCAGCACTTCTGTGCCTGCCAAGTTTTCGATTTTCCTTAGAAGAGCCGTGGGTTAACGAGTTCCACAAAGAATCAAAGTTCCAATTCCCCTTTAAAATGCCGTGAGTTAACGAATTCAGCCAAGAACCAGGGTGCCAATCCCCACCCCCCGTGGCTTTGGACGATTTATGAAATTCTGTAAACATGCATGGAAACTTATTCATAGCTATATTTTAAATCGTAAAATCTATTTTTGCAACTGTTCATATTTTAAGTACGCATTAGCGTCCTCGCACAAAAAAATAAAAATGAACAGTCTGTTCTACAAAACGTGAGAACTTGCGAGCAATTTAAAAATAAAGGCTTATTGCTTCACACCTTCAAGTCGCTCACTATTTGCTTCGCAAAAGTCGTTCGCTATTTCGGTGTTACTTCGGCATT